>JBFEWG010000062.1:0-11568 GCA_041546465.1 Sulfurimonadaceae bacterium | reverse complement strand
ATCTTTCACGTCTTGGTTCTTCATCTCTGCCGCAATAAGTTTAGCGTCGGCCAAAGCTTCTGCGCGTGCACCTTCAACAGTGTCTGCCAAAGGAACTTGAGTTGTTGAACCATCTAACATCGGGATATCTTTGTTATACGGCACGTTAAACATCTTATTTACAGTTACCGCTTCTGCCCATGCAGTATCAACATCCGCCTCATTTGTAAATGTCCATGGATATTTCGGCATGATAGAACCTGGAACAACTGCAGCAGGATCCATCATATGGTTTTCATGCCAATCAGTTGTACGGTAGTTACCTACACGCATAAGATCCGGACCAGTACGTTTAGATCCCCAAAGGAACGGACGGTCATAAGCATATTCACCACTTAAAGAGTAAGTACCGTAACGGTCTGTCTCACTCTTAAACGGACGGATAAGTTGAGAGTGACATGCATTACAACTCTCTTTAATATATACATGACGACCTGTCAGTTCAAGTGTCGTGTACGGCTTTGTCCCGACAAGAGGACGAGATTGCTGTATGAAATGTGGAATAATCATAACCAAACCAGCAAATGCGATAACGATGAAGATTCCAACACCAAAAAAGAATGGTCGTTCTTCTAACCAATGAAACATATAATCTCCCTTCCCTTACGCTGCTGCCATAGGCGAAGCATTTTGAAGCTCACGTTCCTCTACAGGACGAGCCGACATAGTCTTGATGATGTTATAGATAAAGATCACGAAACCTGCAAGATACAAGATACCACCGACAGCACGGATAATATAATAAACATGTAAAGCATCAACCGAATCGATAAACGAGTAAGCAAGATTACCGTATTCATCAACTGCACGCCACATCATACCCTGTGTGATACCCGCGATCCACATAGATGTGAAATAAAGGATAACACCAAGCGTCTGTAGCCAGAACTGTGTATTCATCAATGCTTTAGAGTAAATCTCACGCTTGAAGACACGCGGTGCCATATGGTACAGTGAAGCCATAACAATGAATCCAACCCAACCAAGAGCACCATCATGTACGTGACCAACAATCCATTCAGTAAAGTGTGCAATCGCATTGACAGACTTGATCGATTGAATCGGTCCTTCAATTGTCGAGAACATATAGAATGTTGACGAAAGGATCAAGAATTTGATAATCGGATTTTCAGCAACTTGTCTCCACTCACCCTTCATTGTAAGAAGTAAGTTGATTGCAGAACCCCAAGAAGGCAAGATCAAGATTACAGAGAAGATTGATCCCATTGTCTGCATCCAGTCTGGAACAGTTGAATAGATAAGGTGGTGTCCACCTGCCCATACGTATACGAACATCAATGACCAGAATCCAAGTAAAGAAAGTTTATATGAATAAACAGCCTGACCTGACTCTTTTGGAAGGAAGTAATAGATCATACCAACAAGAGGAACCGTCAATACGAAACCAACTGCATTGTGACCGAACCACCACTGAACCATCGCACCTGACGTACCAGAATAAACAGATACACCGTTCATAATATCACCTGCACCTGCAACAAAATATGTTGGAATTACCATGTTGTTCATGATAAACAGCATTGCAACAGCAAGGAATGATGCCATGAAATACCACATAGAAACATACAATGTCTTCTCTCTACGAATACCAACTAGTCCGGCAATTCCCAGTCCCCAAAATACCCAGAAAATTACGATGACAAGGTCAAGTGGCCACTCTAGTTCAGAGTATTCGTTTGACTGCCCGATACCTAGGAAAAGTGTAACAACAGCAAGCAAGATAGCTAAAAAATAAGTCCAGAAATGAAGTTTACCAACTGTCATCAAAAACTTAGACTCAGCCATAGAGACTTTTAGAACACGCTGTCCTATATAGTACCAACCTGCGAAGATACCACTTAATGTAAATCCGAAGATTACCCCAGAAGTGTGAATTGGTCTAATACGACTGAAGTTAATATATTCAGCCAAAGTATCGCCAAGGATATAATTAAACTCTGGCCATGCCATTTGTAATGCAAGAACTACACCTAATAACATACCGATAAATCCGAATAACAGTGTTGTCATCAAAAACATTTTTGCCACTGTGTAATCGTATTCTAATGGACGATTCTCCATATAAGCTCCCTTTTTCGAAATTCAAAGCCTAAGCACCTTTGCACTTTGCCATCTCATATTAATTATAGAGACGGCAAAGCACAAAAGTTGCCTAAATCACCAAGAATAGTAACATAAAAAAATCTCGAGAAAGCTTAAATTTTAATTTGAGATAAAAATGTGATAACTAGTAAAAAATATTTATATTATTTTAAGATAAGTATTACTTATGAGCTTGTAGGCAAGTCCTGTAGCGCGAAAAAAAGGTTTTTGAAAATTTCAAACCTTTTTTCAAGTTAAGTCTGACTTTCAATTAAAATAAAAATAGGTTATATTCCACACTTTCCGGAACCGCATTTATGCGGTATATTTTGCGTTGGATCCAAATAATTATTATAATTTACATACGCTTTATAAAGTGTCAAACCACCATATAAAACTATAATTAAAGCTGATATCTCAATCATGATATGACGAAAACGGTTCTGTGAGATAAAACCGACCAGGAAGCCAAGACTGAAGAGAGTGGGAATAGTAGAAATTCCAAAAAGTAACATCACTGTAGCACCCAAAAGTGCCGACTTTGTTGCAACAGCAGTGACAAGCATCGTATAGACCAGTCCGCAAGGAAAAAAACCGTTTAAGATACCCAAGGTAAAGAAACTGAACTTTGAATGTGAGTTTAGTTGAGAGAAGAAAAGCTTTTTAAACCATTCTGCCCGCGTGATTGGATATTCAATGTATGAGAGAAGTTTTAATCTGCCTGAAAGAGACAGTCCCATAATAATCATCATAAGACCCGCAATGGCAAACATAATCATACGCATCATTGGTGTGGCATCCCAAAGGGATCCGAAGAAGCCGAATAATGCCCCTAACAACGTATAAGAACTGATACGACCGATATTATAGAATGCATGGCCGCTTGCTTGTGACACTTTTGATGTAGAGGCATCCATCTTTGCTGCCGTATAGGAGACAATAAAACCTCCGCACATACCGATACAATGTCCAAGACTTCCGAAAAATCCGAATAACAGTATCGCAAAAAGTTCGATAGAGCCGTAATCAGAATATTCCAATCCGTATCCTTTTTTAAGAGTCTGTTAGAAAAAGCCCGATGGAGAAAACGGGCTGTTTAGAGAGTGTGATCAAGCTTTGAGCCAAAATTATGACATCGCATTGTTACAATAGTGTTAATACAAACTCTTCTTATGTATCTAAAAAAGTTCTCTTACTTTCCCATCAAAGCAATAAACTGTGAAAAGATATAAGCACTCTCTTTTGGTCCCGGGCTTGATTCAGGGTGGTGCTGGACAGAGAAGACGTGTCCGCTTTTATAACGCAGACCTTCGATCGTGTTATCAAAAAGGTTGGTATGTGTCACCTCTGCGATCTCGGTAATATTGTCAGGTACATTATAGTTATGGTTTTGTGCCGTGATCTCTACCATACCAGTTTTTTCATTTTTGACAGGATGATTACCGCCATGGTGCCCAAACTTCAGTTTGTAGGTATCATACCCGTGAGAAATTGATAGCAGCTGGTGCCCCAGACAGATACCAAACATCGGTACCTTCGCAGCGATCAGTTTTTTAATCCCTTCTTGCTCTTTTTTAAGTACAAGCGGGTCTCCAGGACCGTTTGAAAGGAAAACCCCGTCAAGTTCGCCCTCAGATACACGTTTGATGAGTGCATCTGCGTCAAATTCATTAGGAATGACTTCAACATCCATACCCGCCTGTGTCAACTCGTTTAGAATATTGCGTTTAACACCAAAATCTATAGCAACAATCTTGGCTTTTGCTTCAGGTGCATCATTATATTTAAAGTGGGTAGCGTCATATGTTCCGTTTGTATGTTTATATGCCTCTTTCGTACTGACTTCTTCAATATAGTTCACATCTTCAATACGCGGTGAACTCTCAAGAACACGCTTCAACTCTTCTTTATCAGAGATCTCTGTCGAAGCGATCATCATCATTGCACCTTCCGAACGCAACATCTTTGTCAAGAAGCGCGTGTCGATATTGCAAATACCCATGACACCCTGCTCTTTTAGGAAATTCTCTAAAGAGTCCGTTGCACGAAAGTTCGAATAACGTTCCTGATAGGTACGGACAATAATCCCTTTTGCAAAGGCACCTCTTGACTCCATATCTTCTTCGTTGACACCGACATTTCCGATCTCAGGCATTGTGAATGTAACGAACTGTCCGGCATATGAAGGATCCGATGTGATCTCCTGGTAGCCTGTCATTGATGTATTGAAAACGATTTCACCAACCGATGTCGTCTCTGCACCAAAACTGTCCGCTTCAAGATACGTCCCGTTTTCAAGATAGATATAAACCTTTTTCATTACGCCAGGCCTCTTTTTGTCAACTCTTCACGATACAGTTTTTCAAACAGTATCTCATAATCATCCGTTCCAGGAATGATCTTTCGCTTATATGATTTGATCTTTTCATAGACGGCGTCTTCGATCGCATCATTATCTGCAATGAAGTTTGTCATCGCGGCAAAGATGATGTTTTTGATACGGATCTCTTCAATATCGAAGTGAATGAGATCCTCTTCATAGAGTTCGTCCAATATTTTGTGTGCAAGATCAGAAAATCTGTCATCATAAGAGAGAATAACACCAAACTCAGGTGCGATTTTCTTTTTGATCATGAAAAAGAGTTGTCTGTCATCAACGTTCTGCTCATCCATTGCATCTTCGTTGGCTTCCAGGATATCATGGACTTTCTCTTCAAGTGCAGCTTCCTGCTTGATACTTGCTTCAAGTACCTTGCGTGCTTCTTCTGCAACAGGTTCAAGACCTCTTGTCATTTTGACAAGACCACTTTTGTTTAATTCAATCGCTACCCGTTGTGCAATCAGAGGTGTATGTTGCAGTTTTATCTTCATTGAAGCGCCTTCAGAATAATTTTTAGGATTTTATCCTATTTAAGGTAAAGTTTTAATTAGATTTTACAGGTTTAACAGAGTTTATTTCTCCACCTTACTCATCATCTGTGTCATCTCGGATGCTTTGGTCGCATCCATCTTCCCTAGTATCTTTGCCATCGTCTTCGGCTTCAATGAAGTCAATATCTCACTGGCAGCCTGGGGTTCAAGCTTACTGAGAATATCAGCTGCAGATGCTGCTTTCATCTTCGCATAGGTCTGCGCGACCTTGTCCATCTTTTGTTCTTTAAGTGCTTTGAGTGTCTCTTCGTTCTTCTTAAGTTTTTTAGCGACCTCTTCTTCACGCTGTTTAAGGTCCTTCTCCTGGGCATCGAGCTTGGCCTCTTTCTCTGAAAGTTTGGCTTCTTTCTTTTTCAATAGCTCTTCGGTCGCTTCTTTCAATGCATTAAGAGCCTGTTCCTGCTCATCTATCCGCTCGAGCTCCAAGATGAGTTCCTGTTTGCGTTCTTCAAAGACTTTTGTACAATCATAGAGTTCGCTTTTGGCTTGCACGTTGATAGTCAAAAAGACTGTAAACATAAAGCCTGCTAAAAAGTTTTGCATCAATCTTTCCTGTTAAAAGCCATCAAAGCGACCTCGTCAAGGTCCTTTGCCTCTTTGCGCTTTTGTGCATCGAGGATCTTTTCTATTTCATTTGTTTCAAGATATTTGAATTTTTCGTGTTCAATGTTAGCAGTTTTGAGCTGTTGCATTGCTTTCATTAATGCATTTTCAGCCATGAGAAGATTATGTTTGTTAAAACCTATTTCATCCTGGACTCTGTGTTTTAACAATTGCATCTGTCGAAACAGAGAGAAGTCTCCGCCTGTAGGCATCTCCATGCTACGTAACTCTTCATAGGAGGCGTCTATCTTCTCTTTGATGACCTTGATCGTTTCATGACAGGACTGAACAGACTTCTCCATCATATCCAATCGGTCTTTTTTTATTTTGACAAGAGCACTGTATTGTGTTTTCAAGGTTGAGGCCTTTCTATGCGGCTTCGCCTTTTAAAGAGGAGGAAGATCATTGTATTGACATACATCTCTTCCCTTTGTTGGCTTATAGTTGTATAGTATCGTTTCTATCAGGAGACGTCGAGACCAAACCGATCTTTGTCTCTGTAATCTCTTCGAGGAACTTCAAGTATGTCTTCGCTGTTTCAGGAAGTTCATCCCAAGAACGGACACCTTCTGTCTTATCCCAACCCGGGAAAGATTTATAGATAGGTTTTGCATTTTCGATGTCAGACGGCATATAGTCGATCTCTCTGCCTTCATATTCATAAGCAACACACATTTTTACCTCATCAAAACCGTCAAGAACATCAAGCTTCATGATAGAGAGCTGATCACATCCATTGATACGAGATGCATGTTTACATGCTACCGCATCAAACCAGCCACAACGACGCGGACGACCGGTAGTCGTTCCAAATTCATGTCCCTGTTCACGAAGTTTATCACCTTCTGCTCCAAAATCCTCAGTTGGGAACGGACCGTTACCGACACGGGTACAGTATGCTTTGACAATCCCCGTGATATTACCGATATCCTTTGGTGAGATACCAAGACCCGTACAAGCACCTGCAGAGATAGTAGACGATGATGTCACAAACGGATAGGTACCATGGTCGATATCAAGCAGTGTACCTTGAGCACCTTCCAAAAGGACTTTCTTACCCTCTTTCATAAGGTCCCATGTCATCTTTGTCGTGTTGCAGATAAACGGAAGCAGGACTTTGGCATACTCGATCAGTTCAGCCTGCAATTCAGACTTGGACGGAAGCGAAATATCCATCGCTTTGAAAACTGCAGCATTTTGGTCAAAGTGTTCCATGATATCTTCAGTCAACTTCTCAATATCTTTCAACTCACCCATTCTGTGACCGGAACGTGAGATCTTGTCCGCATATGAAGGACCGATACCACGACCTGTCGTACCAATAGCCTTGTCACCGCGCATCTTCTCTTTCGCCTGATCGATAGCGATATGGTAGTTAAGGATCATATGTGCAGACTCGGAAACGAATAGACGTCCTTCAAGCTTGTCAAACTGCTTCATCTCTTTGATTAATGCTTCCGGACAAACGACAACACCGTTTCCGATAATGTTCAGTGCTGATGGGTTTAATATACCAGAGGGAATAAGGTGAAGCGCATATTTTGTCCCATCTACCCAAATGGTATGACCGGCATTGTGACCACCTTGATAACGCGCTACGGCATCAAATTCCTGTGCAAGAAGATCAACGATCTTTCCTTTTCCCTCATCACCCCACTGAATACCAACAATTAAATCTGCTTTCATTACTTATTACCTTTTGAATCTTCTAATTTTTCTATAATCTTGTCTGTGTAAAGTGCGAATCCAACCGAAGTCACATCATCATTTACATAACGCCCACCCCGAGCATAGACGTCATTATTTTCTATCATACGGAAATAAAGCTCATCATAATAGAGCATCTTTGCATAATATAGCGGCGCAATAACGAAATTGTCATATTTGATATTCTCTGCCAACTCTTTGATGCGCTTGAGTTCGACCTTGATAGTCTCCGGAACCACCTCTATCACAGCATCAATATCTTCCAGTTTTTCAAGATAGATAATATCTTTCAGCCAGGAGACCTTCTTGTCTAAAAGCTTTTGTATGTTGATATGTCTAAAGTCATCCAAATCAATATCAAGTTCTTTCGAGATCAACTCCGGGATACGAATATTCGAAATCTGTAACAACGGTTTGATCTCCAGAGCTGTGACAATATCAACCGCTGATTGCAGCACAGTAGAGAGATTCTTCTCTCCGATATATTCCGCCCCGATCTGATAAACCTCTTTGGACGGGTACATATAAATCGGCTGAATGTAGAACCATTTCTGATGCGTTGTATTACGACCCAATCGTTTATCAAGCAGACGCACAACATCGATTGTCGAGTCGGCACGAAGCGTCAATTGATAGTTCTGCGTATCATTTACACGGATCAACTCCTTCTCATTAGCAATACTAAGGTGCTGATGATACGAAAAAAGCGGTGTGATCAACTCTTCATAATCTGCCGCATACAGGATGTCCGAAGCTACTGTTTCGATCTTTCGTTTAATCTTGGCAGTCTCTCCGAAATAGAGTTTTGTTCCCGAAGGAATCTCATGTTCTAACATCATCCTTACGCTTCCAGTGCTTTAAAATAAAGCTCGTTGTAGACCTTGTTTGCTGTGCCGTCATACGCGCGTCGATCAAGTTTAGCCAGAGCGAGTTCGACAGCATTGACCACCCATGCCGACTCGTACGGTTTGATCAATCCCATCTGGTTGATACGGAAGATCTTGCCTTTGAGATGATCCTGCCCGCCTGCAACGTTTACATCATACTCTTTCTTCAAGATGTTTCTGATCTCATTCGCATTGACATCATCGATTGTTGTCATCGACTTTGCAGGGCTTTGAGGATAAGAGTGAAGGCCGATCGCTTCAAGTGCACCACGTGTTGCAACAGCACGTGCCGCTGTCTCTTTATAAAGTTTCTCAAGTCCGCCTTGGGCATCAATCTCTTTCAAGACAGCGTTTAGACCGATTGTCAACGTAGTCGCTGCGGTCCAAGCGGTTGTATTCTGTCTCTGCTTTTTGATCTCGGTAGCCAGATTAAGATAATAACCTTTACCTGCACCAATCTTTTCAATACCAGCATTGCTTAGACCGACAATGGCAAGACCTGGCGGAAGCATAAGTGCTTTTTGACTTCCTGCCAATACCGCATCGATATTACTGACATCGATCTTTTCAACACCAATTGCCGTAATACCGTCTGCAATGATCATTACTTCAGGACGAATCTTTTTGACTGCTTCTGCAATCTCTTCAACCGGGTGACGAAGACCACCTGCAGATTCAGATATCTGTACAGCAATCGCATCGATTGAAGGGTTTTTCTCAAGTGCTTCTACAACATCCTCGACTGTTGTCGGTGTATCCCACTCATATTTAAGTTCTACGCTTCCCAGTCCGTTCGCTTGAGCGATCTTGCCGAAACGCTCGCCAAACTTACCGGCATTGATATTTAGAAGTGTGTTATGACACAGATTGATAACCGCTGCTTCCATCGCACCGGTTCCACTTGTTGCAAGCATAACGACCTCATCGGTATTAAACAGTTTGAAAAGCTCTTTTCGTGTCTCTTCAAAGATAGCTTCAAATTCAGGAGTACGATGATGGATCGTAGGCTCTGCCATAGCAAGGCGGATTGATTCTGGAACAGGGGTTGGCCCTGGTGTAAAAAGTAGCATTTGCTTCCTTTATAAATAGGTCTTGTGTATATTTAAAAGAGGGGTTCACAAACCCATTTTTTAAACATACGGGCGCAATTATAGCGGAAGCTTTGTTAGAAGATGATAAATCCCATCCATTACTTTTTAAAACTTTACGGCAAAGGTAACAAGACATTGAAAACAGGCCCGCTATTCGAGTATAATTATCAATAATTTCAACGATGAGGCTATCGCAATGAACGACCTTTTTAAGCAAAAAGCAGAAGGCTGGGACACACAGAGCATTCCCCAACTACTAAGCAAGCATATCGGTCCTGCAATCATTGAAAACATCAAACTCAACCCGGAGATGGAAGTTATGGACTTTGGGGCAGGAACCGGCCTGTTGACATCGCATATCGCTCCAGTGGTCAAAAGTGTAGCTGCCGTAGACATCTCACGCTCTATGCTTGAAAAACTGCTAGCCAAGCCTGAACTTCATAACAAGGTCACTGCCCATTGCCAGAACATCTTATATGAACCTCTTGGACAACAATTTGACCTTATTGTCAGCGCCATGGCCATGCACCATGTCCAGGATACATCCAGCCTGTTAAAAGGGTTTGCCCAACATTTGAAACCTGGTGCGCTTATCGCTCTGGCAGATTTGGACAAAGAAGATGGAAGTTTTCATCCGCCGGGGACTGAAGGGGTCTATCATCTAGGATTTGTGCGAAAAGAATTCGCTAAACAACTTGAAGCGTCGGGCTTTGAAGACATCACCTTCCATACAGCTTATACTGTTAAAAAAGAGAATGTGGAATTTCCTATCTTTCTTGTAATCGCTAAAAAACATTAGATAGATACTGTGCACTTCGTTGTGATTCAAGAATTGTCATCTGTGTATAACCATTAATCTGCTATGCTTATGTTTTAAATTATTCAAGGATGATCATGACACTGTATGAAGCCATTATTTTGGGGATTGTCGAAGGTATTACCGAATTTCTGCCTGTCTCATCGACAGCGCATATTGCACTGGCTTCACAGATGATGAGACTGCCTCAGGATGACTTTATCTATTCATTCAACATCATCATTCAGATCGCTCCAATCTTTTCGGTGATGTTCATCTATTATCATACACTTCTGCAAAGTCTCGATATCTGGAAAAAATTGATCGCCTCATTCATACCCACCGGGGCAATAGGCTTTCTATTTCATAAACAGATAGAGGAGATGTTCTCTTCAAACAGTATTGTCTTATGGATGATCGCAACAGGTATCTTCTTTTTGATCATCGAATTTTTATATGCAAAAAAAGACCATACGACCGAATCACTTGAAAATGTCACCTACAAACAAGCAGTCGCGGTCGGTTTCATTCAGGCCCTCTCTTTGATTCCGGGAGTTTCACGTTCCGGAAGTACCATACTCGGCGGGATGCTGTTGGGGATGAAACGTGAGACAGCTATGAGCTTCTCATTTTTATTGGCCATTCCGACGATGACAGCCGCATCAGGATACACCCTCTTAAAAGAGTACAACTCACTCTCTTTTGACAATCTCTTCTTGATTGTTATCGGGTTCATTGTCTCATTTTTTGTAGGATGGGCAGCCGTAAAAAGTTTTCTCGCACTGGTGTCAAAATACAACTTTACACCATTTGGGATCTATCTGATTGCCTCAGGTATACTGTTTGGCTTGTTCGGCGTAGAACTCTAAAAACCTGCTTCTTATCATGGAATGTTTTTTGCTTTAGCTTTCTTATGGGTAACACACTATCAATGAGATAAGGTGATCGCGTTGTGATCATCTATAACAATTGCCCAAATAAGGATTAAAGATGCCATTAAAAGCACTCAATGCGCTTGAACGTATTTCTCAATCACTTGAATCTTATCTATACTCGTTCAGCAAAAAAATATTATAAACTTTTTGTAAAGGGGAAGACCCTTTACACGACTGTTTTACACACTCTTTAAAACTGTATAAACACCTTCTATTTTTCTCTCATCATCTTTATCATATGCAATACAGGTTTTGCATTTTCCAAGGCCTGCGAACGGTGTGAGAGTCTTGACTTGACCGAATCATCAAGTTCTGCAACTGTCTGATCATACCCTTTGGGAATAAAACACGGATCATAGCCAAAACCGCCATCACCTCTGGCCTCCGTTATCACATCACCGTACATCCAACCGTGTGTGGTATATTCACCCTCTTTTGAGACAATGGCAATCGCTGCTGTATAAAATGCAGGGGAT
>JBFEWG010000181.1:0-2772 GCA_041546465.1 Sulfurimonadaceae bacterium | reverse complement strand
GATATCCATCTCAGAGACGTTCACCGGGATCTTACCTACGGCTTGAACACCGTCTGTATGAAACAGAACACCTTTTTCTGCACATACTTCTGAGATCTCTTTAATAGGGAAGATCATACCTGTCTCATTGTTCGCCCACATAACAGAGACTAAAGCTGTTCTGTCTGTGATAAACGATTTAACCGTATGTGCCTCAACGATCCCCTGGTCATTAACAGGAAGGTAAGTTACCTTTACACCGCAATGCTCTTCAAGATACTTACATGTAGAAAGAATCGAAGGGTGTTCAACTTCAGTTGTGATGATATGGTTTTTATCACCATGCTGAATAAGGTCAGCCCAGATCGATTTCAATACCCAGTTGTTTGACTCTGTTGCACATGAAGTAAAGACGATATCATCATTATCAGTCGCACCGATTCCATTGTACACTTGATCAATTGCCTTGCGTAGACCCGGATGAGTCTTTGTTCCGAACTTATGTAATGAATTCGGATTTCCATACATTTCAGTCATGTAAGGCAGCATCGCTTCGACAACCTTTGGGTCCATCTTAGTCGTTGCATTGTTATCTAAATATACTTCCATATTTATCCTTTGTTTTGAGTACTAATTTGATAATAATACTCAAAATTTTTAATTAAGACATTTTTTGTCCTCTTTTGATAGCGACATGATAATAGGTATTGGTTAAGTTTATGCTTAAGATTATTTTATGAAAACCATGTCTTAAGATATATTTCAGCTTAACTGTTCATCATCTCTACCAGGTGCTGTATGCTTTCATCATAATCAGATATATAACTAGCTCCCTGTGTGATAAATTTCTCCATCGCCTCTTTCTTACTGATCGCTTCATCCAGTTCAGCATCATTACCTGCCGTATAGGCACCAATACGTATCAGTACCTCATTCTCTTTTAATAAGGTATACAGGCGTCTGAACTTTCGTGCCGCCTCAAAATGTTCTGCCGATATAATGTCATTCATAACCCGGGAAGCAGAATTGAGAATATGAATAGGCGGATAGATACCGAAGTCTGTCAGCTCCCTTGAAAGGACAATATGTCCATCTAATATTGATCGTGACTGATCAGCAATAGGGTCATTCATATCATCCCCTTCTACCAGAACGGTAAAGAAAGCTGTAATAGAGCCTTTCCCTTCTTCCTTTCCTGCACGCTCCATCAGTTGTGGCAGCAGCGTCAAGGATGAAGGCGGATAACCTTTTGAGGTTGGCGGTTCTCCAAGCGCGAGACCGATCTCACGCTGTGCCATCGCAAAACGTGTCACCGAATCCATCATGAAGAGAACATCCATCCCCTGATCTTTAAAATACTCCGCTACCGACATCGCCGAAAAGGCACCGTACTTCCGCATTAAAGGTGAGTCATCAGATGTCGCTACGACAATGACCGTGTTCGTCAGATCACCCCCGAGATTTTTCTCGATAAATTCAGGAACCTCGCGTCCACGCTCGCCGATCAAGGCAACGACTTTCACAGGAGCCTCAGAACCCCTGACGATCATCCCCATCAACGTTGACTTACCTACGCCCGATCCTGCAAAGATTCCGAGCTTCTGTCCTTTTCCGCATGAGAGAAGAGTGTCAACCGTCTTCACACCGACTGAAAACTTCTCATCAATCATTCCCCTTGCCATCGCAGCGATAGGTTGTTTGATGATAGATGACTGTGCAGAACACTTCAGACTTCCTTTCCCGTCAATAGGCTGCATGAAAGGGTCGACAACACGACCCAGAAGTTCGGGACCGATGTTTATCTTCATCCCGTTTTGTTTCAAAAAGACCTCATCACCTACGCAATAGCCTTCGATAAACGAAAAAGGGCTGATGGCAAAACTGCCTTCGCGTATCTCCGTTACCATCCCCATCGTACTCATGTGACTCTCTTTTGAGACAATCGATACCGTATCACCGATACTGACCTTCAGCCCTTTGGCTAAGACAATATTGGCATTGATCTCCGTAATCGTTCCGAAGGCAGGTGAGAGGTTATGTCCTTTTATTCGGTCGCGAAGGGAGTTCAAAGCCATGCAGTTTTAGTACCTGTTGCCTACTGGGGCATTGATAAGAGAGAAGAATTCTGCTCTGGTTTTTTCATCTTTTTTAAACAGACCACGCAAGGCAGAGGATGTTGTCGTTGAATTGATCTTCTCAACACCACGCATCTCCATACACATATGACGTGCCTGAATGACAACGGCAACACCTTTAGGTTCAATCGTCTGCATAATTGCATCGGCAATCTGTTCTGTCAGCTGTTCCTGGATCTGCATACGTCTGGAAAAGACGTCAACGACACGAGGAATCTTGGAGAGCCCAACCACTTTTCCGTTAGGAATATAGGCCACGTGGGCACGCCCGATAATAGGAAGAAGGTGATGTTCACAAGTCGAATAGAGTTCGATATCCTTGATCAAGACCATCTCATCATTGGAAGAAGTGAAGAGAGCTGAAGAGAGTATCTCGTTGGGGTCCTCTTTGTAACCTCCATACATGAAATCGTAAGCCTTTCTTACACGCTCAGGTGTCTTTAAAAGCCCTTCACGTTCAGGATCTTCACCCACAGATCGCATCATGACTCTTACCGCGTTTTCGAAAGCTTCATTATTTTTTTCAGCCACATCTTCACCTTATATTTTATTAGCGTTAGAATACCATCTCTTCGCTTGTGCTCAGTTAAACATATAGTATTATAGAAAAAAAAGAAAAGTTTCGATAAAATTTCGCAAAATTAATAATAGTAGTATC
>JBFEWG010000112.1:0-6550 GCA_041546465.1 Sulfurimonadaceae bacterium | reverse complement strand
TGGAGAAGTCTTCCTACGCAGCCGACGTCATTTATGGAAAAGAGACCCCTTTTCTAAAGCTGTGCAAAGAGCTGGGTATAACCTACAAAGATGGAGCAGACATGTTGCTCGGACAAGGTGTACTTGCCAACAACTATTTTACAAAAGGGAAGTTTGAACTTAAAGAGATCCAGAAAATCATGCAAGAGAGCTTTGAGTTTTAATAAAAACACTCCATCTCACACTCATCAACCGAGTTGAAAGGGACGAATCCCCCTTTACCACTCCACTCAAAAGGCTTACAGCGTTTCAACTTTGTATCAAAATAGAACTTTTTGATCTTTTTATCTCCGCTCCCGTAAAGCCCTTTCACCTGGCAGATATTATGATAGACCTTGTCGATCTTTGCCGTTGAGACATTACGGACTCTTTTCCCGTCATAATAGCCGGACGGATAATACCATTCGTCTTTTGACTGATAGGGTTTGGAAAAGAGTACATAGTTATCTTCACATAGATATTTTACACGTCTTTTTTTATAATAGATCTTTTCGCCTTTTCGTACAGTATGGCATTGTCCATGATCAACAGTTTTCAGCGCATAGGCATTGTTAGGAGAGATACTGCATCCGTTAAACGAAAGCATGGCAATAACCCCAAGAAGCAAGCCGGCATAGCCTGATACACTATGTCTCAATATCTTTGTCATACTTTTACCCTGTCTTCAAGTGCACGGTTCAGGGACAAGATATCTATATTCTCCAGACTGACTCCTGTCGGGACCCCTTGCGCTATCCGCGTAAAGCTGACATCACATAGGCTTAACTTATCTTCTATAAAGAGCATGACTGCATCATTGGCGATTGATGGCGTCAGAGCAAACACGATCTCTTTGACACCCGAGTTGACCATATCGACGAGATGGGTTGCATCAAAGCGGTCAAGGTTTTCCAAAACAAAGTATCGGCCGTCAAATATACCCCCCTCTTCCAGGATCAAAATATCCTTCGCATTCTCTACAATACACAAGAGTTCTTTGTTGCGCCCTTCATCAGCACATATTCCGCACAGTTCATCCTCGCAAAGACCACCGCATTCCGTACATTTACGGAGGCATCCCAATGCATTCTCTATCGCATGTGCTATTTTCATGGCTGCAAAGTTATCTTGCATGACCATATGATAGGCCATTCGCGTTGCTGACTTCTTTCCGATAGTCGGCAGAGACTCCAGCGCTTCTACTAATATATTAAACTTTTCTAATCCGTGTTTCATAGCTACTATTCTACTGCGCCCTTGCTTTGAACTAGGTAATCGTTAGGCACTAGCATCCAAAGTTCCAATTGCGCCTGCATCATCCCGGCCTGCTCTTTTGCCTTCTCATCTGAACCGAAGAATATGTCTATTCTTTTCTCGCCCTTGATCGCGCCTCCTGTATCATGAGCAAAGACGACCCTCTCATACCTCTTGTTTGACAGCGGCTCCCGCGTACTGATAAACAGAGGCATGCCCAAAGGTATGTTCTCTCTGTCAACCGCGACAGAACGCCCTCCTTCTAAGATCACACCCAAGGCTCCCGTCGCACCCCTGTCTCGTTGTTGAAAAAAGATATAACTAGGGTTTGTGTTTAAGACTTCATCAATCATTTGCGGGTTATTGTCAAAATAGTTGTGAATAGACCTCAAAGAGACCTCTCCCTCTTTTAAATAGCCTCGTTTGAGCATCTCCTTTCCTATGGAGTAATAAGGGAACCCGTTTTGATCACCATAACCGACATACATACTTGAATTATCATCCAACACCACTCGGCCAGAACCCTGTACCTGTAAAAAGAAAAGATCCACTTTATCACTGACATAACATATAGGTGCCTGACCGGCCAAAGCATTTTCACTGATCTCCTGTCGTGAGTAGTACGGAACCACCTTGCCATTTTCAAAACGACCGCGCAAAGGCCTTTTGATACGCGCTTGATAAGCATCATTAACTTCGATTTTGATCAGATCATCCGGAATGCCGTATAAGGCATAAGGATAACGGTCACTTTGGGTATAAGAGCCTCTGATAGTCGGTTCATAATAACCCGTAGCCAAGGAGTGTGAAGCAATAGATACAAAAGGAGTAAAATGCTGCTCAAAAAACTCTTTTGTATCTTTCACATCCTTAGAGATAGAACATACATGATTAAAAAGTGGCTTGCGGGAACTCTTTTCACAGGTCTGTTTAAAGCATGCAAAGACTTCGTCGAAGTTCTCATCCTCCCATGAAGGTATCTCTTCAAAAGAGACCTTCTTGTAGCTACCGTATGATATAGGCTCTAACGCGGACGAGACCTTGTTGGAACACCCTGCAAAGATTAATAATGCGAATGAAAAAATGATCATAGATTTCATAATTGTATTATATCTATAAAAGCTGGTATAATTCCAAAACTCATTCGGAACGGATCCCAATTGGTGGAGACGTTTTTCACAATAACAATTTTTATAAAAAGAGTACACATGGAAGAACTTAGCTATTACGAAATTTTAGAAATCACAAAAGATGCTGATAAAAGCACCATCAAAAAAGCCTACAGGGCAATGGCCAAGAAGTACCATCCGGATAAAAACCCGGGAGACAAAGAAGCTGAGCATAATTTTAAGCTCTGTAATGAAGCCTATCAGGTTCTTAGCGATGATAAACAGCGCAGCATTTACGACCGATACGGAAAAGAAGGCCTTCAAGGCGGTGCCGGCGGTGGCCGTGGAGGATTCAGCGGAGGTTTTGACGACCTTAGTTCTGTCTTTGAAGAGATGTTTGGGGGCTTCGGGGGTGGAAGAAGCTCACAACGAAGACGTGGATCTGAAGAGAAGTACGCGCTTGACCTAGGTCTGAATATGAGCATCAGCTTTAAAGAAGCAGTCTTTGGCTGCGAGAAAGAGCTTGACTTCAAATATAAAGATGCCTGTAAAAGCTGTAAGGGAACTGGTGCTAAAGATGGCAAGGTCAAGACCTGTTCTCAATGTGGTGGGCAAGGTCAAGTCTATATGAAACAGGGCTTTATGACATTTTCTCAGACTTGTCCGGTCTGTCATGGTGAGGGCACTCAGGTTGCTGAGAAGTGTGGCGATTGTAAAGGTCAAGGTTATACTGAAGTCAACGACAGTGTTACCATTAAAGTACCCGCCGGTATCGACAACGAAAACCGTCTGCGCGTATCAGGTCATGGGAATAAAGGAAAAGGTGGAATGCGTGGTGACCTTTATGTCACCTTCCATGTTGAAGAGGATGAGACCTTTATTCGCCATGGCAATGACATCTATTTGGAAGTGCCGGTCTTCTTTACGCAGGCAGTTTTGGGTGAGACGATCAAGATTCCGTCATTGACCGGTGAACTGGAACTTGAACTGACACAAGGAACAAAAGACAAAGCCCAGTTCAACTTCAGAAATGAAGGTGTCGCAGATGTTCATGGACATGGAAAAGGAGACTTAATCGCCCAAATCAAACTTGCTTATCCAAGCAGCCTCAATGATGAACAAAAAGAACTTCTTGAAAAACTACAGGAGTCTTTCGGCATCGAATCAAAACCGCACGAGAGCACTTTTGAATCTGTCTTTGACAAGGTCAAGAGCTGGTTTAAATAAGCTGAAGCTTATTAATAGCCGTCTCTTCAATCGCATTACTTAAACGTTTTAAAGCTGTCCCTAACTTTTCACCTTTTTTGACAAGGGTGACTGTAATATTGAAGTTCATCCCTTTGGAACGTTCTTTCAGCATCAACTCTTGCAGTTTCTTACTGAAGAGTACCGCGTTATCTTCTTTGTCGACCAGGTAAGCCAACAGTAGTGTATCGGATGAGTACTTCACAAGCATATCATTCTCGCGAACACTCGCTTTGATCTCATCTACCAAGCTTTTCAAATTCTTCTCATGAAGATCAAGTACCTTGATCATTGTAAGCCCTATCTCTTTCTCATTATAGGCTGCCCCGTCCTGAAGAATCTCAGCTGTATGTAAAAAGTACTCTTTATTGTAGGCCCCGCTCTCTTTGTCCAGACTGACATCATTCTCAATCATAATACACTTGATAAGGTTTGCCGAGATATCCTTCATGCTAAGCACCGTATAGACAGGATGAGATCTCTCGAGTTTGACCCCAAAAGCACGGGGTTCATGAGAAGTATTTAACATGCTGACGATCTTGTCTTTCTCGTCAAGACTTGACAAAGCTTCGATCCAGATCTCTCCTTCTTGCACCTTTGAAAGATTGAAATAAGCGGGATGGGGAACAAAGTTATTTTCAAAGGCTCCAAACCCTTTTTCATACTCAGCAAAGGAGTTGACACCAAAAAAAGAAGCACAAGCATGGTTCATCAATATTGGCTTCTCACCTTCTAAAACAACAACAAGGTCATCTTGTGCATCAACAACATTTTGTATAAGGCTATAGGGGTCTTTAAGTTCAATCATGCCGAATTGTAACTAAAAAAAATAGGAATTAAAAGTGTAAGAATACAAATATGAACAGGCTAGGATATATAGCCTGTCCGAGAAGTGATGGAAAGCCCATCAAGGTGTTACTAACTGAAAATAGAGATAAGAACACCCGCTGCGACTGCTGAACCGATAACACCCGCAACATTTGGACCCATTGCATGCATAAGCAGCATGTTAGAGCGGTCATACTCCATACCGACTTTGTTTGATACACGTGCCGCCATTGGTACCGCAGAAACTCCTGCAGAACCAATAAGAGGATTTACTTTTGAACCCGGGAAAAGGTTCATTAGCTTAGCCATGAGAACACCTGCTGCTGTTCCCATAGAGAAAGCGACAAGGCCAAGTACGATAATCGCCAAAGTATCTACAACAAGGAACTGACCTGCTGCAAGTTTAGAACCGACACCCAGACCTAAGAAGATCGTTACAATGTTGATCAGTGCATTTTGAAGCGTATCATTTAAACGTTCTACCACACCAGACTCTTTTAAGAAGTTACCAAACAGGAACGCACCGATAAGTGGTGTGGATTCCGGAAGTACCAGAATAGCCAGAGTCAATACCATGATCGGGAAGATCAGTTTTTCTAAACGTGAGACATGACGCAATGTTGTCATTTTGATTCTACGCTCTTTATCCGTTGTCAATACCTTCATGATAGGAGGTTGGATAATAGGTACTAGTGCCATATAAGAGTAAGAAGCAACAGCAATCGCACCTAAAAGCTCAGGGGCAAGTTTGGTTGCGATAAAGATCGATGTCGGACCATCAGCCCCACCGATGATTGAAATCGCAGATGCCTGCTGTAACGTAAAATGAAAGATATCTGTATATTGAGAAAGCGCAACGGCACCAACCAATGTACCAAAAATACCAAACTGAGCAGCACCACCAAGCAATGCTGTCTTCGGATTAGATAGAAGTGGACCGAAATCTGTCATCGCACCGACACCCATGAAGATGATA
Source organism: Sulfurimonadaceae bacterium (assembly GCA_041546465.1). Lineage (GTDB taxonomy): Bacteria > Campylobacterota > Campylobacteria > Campylobacterales > Sulfurimonadaceae. Next base: position 1,120 of record JBFEWG010000112.1, on the reverse strand, counting down.
ATAGGAAACATCTCGTTGGAAAGACCCATCCCATAGATAACACCTAAGAAACCATGAGGACCGGCAATGTTTGCGACGGGAATATTTGCCAAAAGACCACCAAATGCAATAGGAAGAAGCAATAAAGGCTCATATCCTTTGGCAATTGCTAGATAGAAAAGTAAAAATGTCACAAGGATCATGATAACACGACCCCAAGACTCATGGAACTTCTTCGTAGCGATCTCATCCTCACTAAGACCTTCTAGCGTTGCAGCATCGATCTGAGGATTCATAAGAGCATAGATACCTGTGGATTTTAAAAATCCAACAACCATATCTCCCATCTCTTGTGATTTGTAGTTCTCTTCTTTTTGCGTACTGTCAGTACTTGCAGCAGCGTGAGCCGCATCCGAAGCAAAAAGAGAAAAAGAGAACATCATTAAAGCTAAAAACTTGATTACAAAAGACTTCATCAACTTATCCAATAACTGCTACAACTTGACCTTCGACGACCTTGTCGTTAGTCGCTACGTTGATTGATTTGATAACACCGCCACGAGGAGCAACAACATCGATCTCCATCTTCATAGATTCTAAAATCATGATAACTTCACCTTCCGAAACACTCTGTCCCGGATTAGCAACGATCTTCCATACATTACCTGGAAGAAGTGCTTTAATATCCTCACCTTCTCCTGAAGGAGCTGCTGCAGGAACAGATGTTTGTGCACTTTCACCATTTACTGCTGTTACTTCAATGTTTGCATCACCTTCAGCAACTTGTACGCTGAATTTTTCTCCGTTGACTACTACTGTATAAGATCCTGAACTCATTTTTGTGACTCCTTCTGTTTGCATATCTGAATTTTTTCTAACGTTGACTTCGGCTTCACCTTTTAGGAAAGTGATACCTTTGTCTTGACAAGCCGCTGCGATGAAGATGTTCTCTTCAGTCGTCTCGATGCCTTCATCTTCTAATTTCTTTGTCCAGTATGCTAATGATTTTGTCTCATCAGCATCAGCAAGGTCGATCGCGTTTTCTGTTGTCGGTTCCAAGTTGAGTTTCTCAGAAGCGATCTTAACGATCTCTGGATCCGGAGCTACCGGTGTCTTTCCGAAATATCCAAGGACCATTTTT
>JBFEWG010000033.1:0-16538 GCA_041546465.1 Sulfurimonadaceae bacterium | reverse complement strand
CTTACCTCAGGCATTGAGTCCCTGGATAAAAGGGAACAACTGATTTGGCAGGAAAAATTAAAAGCAGGAAACCTTTACATCAACCGTATGACCACAGGAGCCATTGTACTAAGGCAGCCCTTTGGAGGCATGGGAAAATCTGCTATTGGAAGCGGACGAAAAGCAGGAGGGCTTAATTATGTTGCCCAGTTCATGAACATCAGTTCAACCGGTGCACTGCTGTTAAAGAGCGCAAAACATGTCCAGGTAGAACGTCTGACAGCACTGCTTGACGGTGAACGCTACTTCATACAGACACTTAATGATGCCATACGCATCGCATCTCATTTCGCCTCCTTCTTATATGATGAATTCTTACAGGAACATGACTATGTGAATGTACGTGGCGAGAGCAATATCATCCGTTATCTTCCTATCAAAAGTATTCTCCTGCGTCTTGAAGAAAACAACAATCTAGTAGAGATGCTTGTGAGTATCATCGCTATTAAAATGAGCGGGGCCAAACTTACGCTCTCTATGCCAAAAGAATTAAGCAATGAACATATGCTATGGCTGTATGACAAGGTAGAAATGTTACTAGACAGCAATGATGAAATCTATTCTGAAGATATCGACTCTATGTTAACGCACATTCCGAAGGTTGAAAGGATTCGATTTCTGGATAAAACATGTTGTAAAAGTCCTGTCTATGCACTCGCACGTAAACACAGTGTCCATATTGCCACCGAACCTTTTATCTCACACGGGCGTATCGAGTTGATGCACTACTTTTATGAACAGAGTATCTCTAACTCTTATCACCGCTATGGTAATCTCGGCCGTAAAGGTCTACAAAGCAAGGAGAACAAGTAATGGAAACACCTGTAATCATCTCATTTTTGATCTATATGCTTGGCATGATCGGTATAGGTATCTATTTCTATTTTAGGACAAACAACCTTGGCGACTATGTACTCGGGGGAAGAGGACTGGGACCAAGTGTTACTGCGCTGAGCGCCGGTGCCTCGGACATGAGTGGGTGGTTACTACTTGGCCTCCCGGGCATGATGTATGCTGACGGGATAGTCGGTTCATGGATTGCAATCGGCCTGATAATCGGTGCCTACATCAATTGGCATTATGTAGCAAAACCCTTGCGGATCTTTACTCATCGTCTTGATGATGCTATTACTATCCCCGACTACTTCTCCAATCGTTTTGAAGACAAAGGAAACCTATTACGTGTTGTCACTGCCATAGTCATTTTGCTTTTTTATACACTTTATACCTCTTCAGGTCTGGTCGGCGGCGCCAAACTTTTTGAAGCCACCTTCGGTCTTGATTACTCGACAGCACTGCTTGTAGGAAGTTTCATCATCGTCTCTTACACCTTCCTGGGTGGCTACAACGCTGTAAGCTGGACAGACTTTATTCAAGGTATATTGATGATGCTTGCCCTTGTCATCACACCTGTCGTTGTTATCTATCAAGTCGGTGGCATTGACAAAGGTCTTGAGATCATAGCCTCTACTGATCCGGGTAAACTCGACATATTCAAAGGCACCTCTTTGATCGGGATTATCTCTTTGATGGCATGGGGACTTGGTTACTTCGGCCAACCTCATATCCTTGTACGCTTCATGTCTATTCGCCACGAAAACGAGATGCACCGTGCAAAGACAATCGGAATGAGCTGGATGATACTTTCCCTCATCGGGTCATTGGCCGTGGGGTTTTTCGGTTTCGTTTATGTCCTTTCTGAAGGTATAGACCTTCAAGATAGTGAGAAGATATTCATTACTCTCTCTCAACTGGTCTTTAACCCGTGGATAGCAGGATTTTTACTTGCTGCAATTCTCGCAGCAATCATGAGCACCATCGATTCACAACTACTGGTCTCCTCTTCCGTACTTACACGTGATATTTACCATGCTATCTTACGTAAAGATGCAACTGATAAAGAACTGGTGTGGGTCGGGCGCCTGACAGTTATTAGTATAGCTTTTATCGCCTGGTACCTTTCTACTGATCAGAACTCCAGCGTACTTAAACTTGTCGCCTATGCCTGGGCAGGTTTTGGTGCAGCATTCGGCCCGCTTATCATACTCTCTTTATATAACAAAAAGACAACAAAATCAGGAGCGATCGCAGGTATGATCACCGGCTCACTCACTGTTATTATATGGAAACAGCTCGAAGGCGGCATCTTTGAACTCTATGAACTTCTCCCTGGCTTTATTGCTGCATGGATTGCTATCCTTCTGTTTAGCACGATTGGTAAAGAACCCTCCTCTGATTCGCATCAGATCTTTGAAGAGGTACACAATAAACTTAACAACACAATAAAAGGAAACAAATGAAACGACTTGTCATAAAAGTTGGTAGTGCCGTTTTGACTGAAAACAACCAGATCGCGAAAGAGCGGATGATGAACCTGGTCTCACTTGTTGCAGCACTTCAAAACAAATATGATGTTATTCTCGTCACATCTGGCGCCGTTGCTGCCGGTTACTCTGCCATCAAACTGGACAAAACAAAACAGATAGGTAAAAAAGCACTTGCTGCTGCCGGTCAGCCTATCTTGATGACGGCCTATAAAAAGAAATTTGATATTTATGATATTGACACGGCGCAGATACTATTGACGGAAGATGATTTTGACTCGCGTAAACGTACGCAGATGTTTAAAGAGATCATTGATGCCCATTTGAACAATGACATTCTACCGATCATCAATGAAAACGATATCACATCAACACCTGAACAGCTTTTTGGAGACAATGATCAACTCTCTGCCAATGTCGCTTATGCAACAGATGCAGACCTGCTAGTTATCCTAAGTGATATTGACGGTTATTATGACAAAAATCCTCGTGAACACACAGATGCCAAACTTTTCAAAACGGTTAACAAACTACCGGAAGACGCATTAAATGAGACGGTAACGCCAAACAATGATTTTGCAACGGGTGGAATCGTGACCAAGTTGAAAGCGGCTAACTTTCTTATCGAACGCGGCAGAAAGATGTTTTTATGTAACGGATTCGATCTCAGTGCAGCCGAATCCTATCTTATAGATGAAGAACATACCTTAGGAACACTTTTTCAACCTATTGAAAAAGATGTCTTTATGTAAAAGCCTCTCTTTTTCGTGTAGAAAGTATTTCTCATTTTTGATTTTATTGTTAGAAATGAGTCCGGAAGCCAAGAGAAGGCAATATCCACTCCTCTTCCTGTACTGTATTACTTTGTAAAAAGAGTCACAGGTACTTTATGTTGATGAAGTCCAAGCTTTGAGGTATCTCTCTCACCTTCAAGCAATTGAACGAACTGCTCTTGTGAAAGTACGCTCATCCCAAGTTCACGACCTGCGATTTTTTCCATCTTTCTCTGATTTTTATCAAAGAACTCTTTGGTTGTCTCATTCTTCACAAGAATAAAGTCTGCATTGTTATCCTTCGCTTGCAGAAGAATGTCACCGGCTATCTTGTATGAAAAATTCTCATCAATCAATGAAGAGTGTGATGCCAGATCCTCTTTTTGTGAAGGAATCTGTATGTATGAGGCTTTGGCTGCATCAATAAGCTCACTTAACTGGCTCTCCCCTGTCCCGTGATATGCTGCAATATTGAAAGCATCAAAAGACTGAACAACTTTTGATGCTGCAACTGTACTGGATGATTCAAAGTCTTTGATATCCTTTTTCTTACAAAGCATTGCAATCTTTTGGGATATCTTTGATTTTGGTTTGATGTATTGAAGTGCCAGATAGATCACTTTTTGTATCTTTTCTTCCAATTCAGTGTTCATGACCCTGTTTGCAATCGACGTATGGTACCAGATCCCATTATCGGTGTTGATCAATTTTTCAAGGATCTCATTTTTAAGCTCAAACTTATTCTCAATAAGGTCAGCTGCAACAATAAGAACATGATCACCGATATAGTCTCTATTGTAATTCAAGGTGTTTGAAGCATAATATGCCAACTCCGTACTTTTTCTGTACCGTATGTTCTCTTCTGCTGTTATATACTCACTAAGAAGGGAAAGTTTTTCTAAAAAATCACTTCTGTCTATCTGAAGGTCTTTTGTCGCTCTGAACTCACTGATAGGGTTGATTTGAATATCACTACCGCATCTCTGTACAACAGTAGAAACAGATTCGTTCGCATTGATATACAACTCGTTCACCTTAAGGTTGCAGTTCTCGTCAAAGCCGAATGGCTCTATATCGCTAATCTTGTTGAGCAGGTCGTTAAAGGTATCATCTTCACTGTATTCAAGTGCATGTTTTTGGTAATAAGGCAGATAGTCTGTCTCTTTGTTGAATCTGAACAGTTCTATGTTAAGTTTACGTCTCACTCTCACTCCTGAGAAATATTTTGATTCATTATAATATAAAATGTCTTTTTTGCATCGTTTTTTATGTTTTAACCCCCACAAAATAGGCATGGGTGTGTAAAAATATACACTCTCTTTTTATAGGAGTTTAGATGAATATTAAGCTCATTATCCCCTATGATCATTAAGCCTGGACACACATCAATTCTGATAAAATTCACGCAAATCTGATTCATATCAGAAAGAGAAAATAAATAGGATTTTTAAGTGTCAATAGAAATAATTTCGTGGAACGTAAACGGAATCCGTGCCGTTGCAAACAAAGAGGCTTTAAAATGGGTTGATGAGAGAGAACCCGACATTCTCTGTCTGCAAGAGATCAAAGCCCTTGAAGAGCAGATCCCCTCTGACCTTTTTGAATTGGAGTATTCTTCACTCAGTGTCAACAGTGCCGATAAAAAAGGATATTCAGGTACAGCGACATGGTCAGCCATGCAACCGGAATATACCCATAATCGTCATGAAATTGATCGTGGTCGCGAAGGCCGTATCCTCGAACAGGACTTCGGTGACTTCGTACTCTTCAACGTCTACTTTCCAAACGGCCAAAAGGATGATGAACGACTTGCTGTCAAGATGAAGTTTTATGAAGATTTCTTGGAACATTGCAACGATCTACGTGAAAAAGGGAAATCGATTGTCATCTGTGGTGATGTCAATACGGCACACAAGGAGATCGACCTAAAGAACCCGAAAGCCAACTCCAAGACTTCGGGTTTTCTGCCAATCGAACGTGAGTGGATGGACAAACTTGTCGATCATGGTTATATCGATACCTTCAGATATGTTAACGGCGATGCGACTGATGAATACAGCTGGTGGTCATATCGCTCCGGTGCGAGGGCCAAAAACGTCGGCTGGAGGATCGACTACTTTTTTATCTCCGATGACCTGGTAGAGTGCCTTGAAGATGCTTTCATCATGCAAGACATTATGGGCTCTGACCACTGCCCTGTAGGGATCCGATTAGACATATAACTTACTATATAAAAAATTATATAGTAAGTTATATTGTTTATTTTGCTTTGGGACGAAATGGTTTGATGACATCCTCATTACACTCTAAATATGGGCCTTCTATCAGGTCAATGCAGTAAGGAACAGCAGGAAATACTGCATCCAAACACTCACGTATCGATTTTGGTTTGCCCGGCAGGTTGATGATCAATGACTTGCCGCGGATTCCCGCTGTTTGTCGTGAAAGAATAGCTGTCGGAACAAACTTCAAGCTCTCTTGGCGCATCAATTCACCAAAGCCCGGCATCATCTTTTGGCATACATTCTCTGTTGCCTCCGGCGTAACATCACGAAGTGCCGGGCCTGTTCCTCCAGTTGTTACGACAAGGCAACATTCCTCTTCATCACACAGCTCAACCATCGTCTTCTCTATCTCGCTCTGTTCATCCGGTATACAGCGATATACGATCTCAAACTCACTTGTGAGATACTCTTTCATTGTGTCTTGAATCGCTACGCCCGATATATCTTCGTAAATCCCGGCACTTGCTCTGTCAGATGCCGTTATAACACCGATCTTTATATCCATTTATCTCTCCTTGGTTTGTAATGTATGTCCTGCGTTGTTGATGATGAAAGTCGTTGCATAAGGAAGGAAAAACGCTTTTGTCTCTTCAGAATCAATAATCTTATCTTCACTCCCCACATAGACCTCTATCTCTACACCACGATCATTTAAAGCTCTCAATTTGTCAATATGCCATTCATAGAAAAGAAGTTCTTTGAGCTCCTCTTCACTCCCCTCTTCAAGAAGCACACTTTCATCTATCTTTGCCGGAAAGAAACATGAAGAGAGAAAGTTGTTCAAATAGGCTTTTTTATCCTTATTGAGATACATCAATTGCATACGTTTGAATTTTTCACTTTTATTTTGAAAGAAAGCCGGTGAAAAAAGCTGCAGCGTATCAATACGATCCGTACTATTCAAAACCTCTTCAAAAGCCTTTATAGCACCGTATGAAAACCCACAAACGGTAAACGCGGACACCTTTATATATGATTCGAAAAGTTGCTTGTCATTTGAAAGTGAAAATCCGCTATAAAACTTCATCCATCACTTTCTTGATCTGTTCTTTTCTGATCTGTTCTTTTGTCATCAATTCATGCTGCAAAGCGTGTATCTGAGGCTGCATACCTGTCAGGAACTCTTTCGTTTCTGTGTATAACTGGTTAATAAGATGTGCATTATCCTTCGCTGATGGAATGATCTGATCACCCATACCATAGTTCTCAAGTATAAGCTGCATAACTTTTTTTGCTTCTCTTAAATCATCTTCTACGTTCGTGGAGTGTTCGCCATAATGGATTTCACAGATCGCCATGCCTGATAACATCACCTTGATATATGACAGCAGTTTGTGCTTGCTCACCAAGTCAACATCATATGGCTTAAGACCATCGTTTATCATCGTAAACTTTTCAAACGGTACTTCATACCAATATGCACTTAATGCTTTTGCTGCTTGATATAGTGCCTGCAAGCTTTTTTCTTCTTCGCTATAACTTTTAACCTTACGTTTTCCAAAGATCACCTTGTCTTTGACGGCCACTACTTCATCCATAGAAATATTATGTCTGTTCTTACGAAGTGCTTCAAGTGCTGCCTCGTTAACCAAAGTAGCCAAAGATGCACCGTTGAACCCAATGGTCATCTTTGCAACTTCTTTGGTATCGACCTCATGAATCATTTTTTCAAAATATTTATCCAAAATGGCCACACGTTCATCCAGGGTCGGCAGATCCACAAAAATACGTCTGTCAAATCGCCCGGCGCGTAAAAGCGCAGGGTCTAAAACATCAATCTTGTTCGTAGCTGCTACAACCACCACACCCGAAGAGTCCTCAAAGCCGTCCATCTCCGTCAAAAGTTGATTAAGTGTCGCTTCACGCTCATCATTACGATTTCCGCCACGCACACGTCCAACGGCATCAATCTCATCAATAAAGATGATCGAAGGGGCATTTCGTTTTGCCTGAATAAAAAGTTCACGTACACGCTTGGCTCCCATTCCTACATATATTTGAACAAAGGAAGCACCGCTCTGGTAGTAGAAAGGGACATTCGCCTCCCCGGCTACCGCTTTGGCTATCATTGTTTTTCCTACGCCGGGAGGACCCACAAGTAGGACACCTTTTGGCATCTTTGCTCCAAAGTTTTTGTATTTTTTAGGTGCACGCAAGAAGTCAATAATCTCTTCGAGTTCCTCTTTGACATCAGCAATACCACCGACATCTTTAAATCTGATTTCTGAATGCGAAGGAGAAATCGGTTCACTCAGGCCACTGGACGCACTGCTTCCGGATTGGGAAACAGTGTCTTTCTGCGGCTCTTTGAGACTAAACCGGTATACAACACCACCGATGATCAGCACAATGGTCAAAACCATCAGGATTTGAACGGCATAACTTCCTGAACCTGTCTCTACAGGGACTTTCGAAAGGGTCTTCTTGTCGATCAGTACTGTAGGTATTCGGTAGGTGTCATCATCAGTAACCAGATAAACCTTTTCATCTGCCAGTACAGCACGCTTGACGAGACCTTTTTCTATCAGTTCATTACTTTTACTTAGCGTGATCGGCTCACTCTTGTCGCGCAGTATCGCAAAAAGAAAAAGACCGAGCAATATACCCGCAGAAAAATACAACACCCAACGATTCATCTTAGAGTCTGGCATAATTCATATCCTCTCTGACCTCATAGTCATCGATCGTAATCCAGTTGCCCATAAGATCATGTTTGCAACTTATCTCAATACGATTAAAGAACTGGTCAAGTCCTGTATAGATGTCCTCTTTTTGGCTTTCGACAAGGACTTCCAATGGCACTCTGTGTGTTTTTCTAAATTCGAAGTTATTCGCATCAATAATCGCATTAAGCTCTTGCATACGCTGCTTGGAAACCAATCCATTGACTTCACCCTTCATCTCCGCCGACGGTGTCCCGTCACGCTTGGAATAGGTAAAAGCATGCACATGTGTCAAAGGCATCTGCTTCAGATTATTCATCGCTTCCGTCCATATGGCATCGCTTTCTCCTGGATGGCCCACAATAAAATCAGTCCCCAGCGCAAATCCTTTATTATGGAGTTCGTCAAAAAGGCGCATATCACTTTCGACCCTGTTTCTACGGTTCATAATGCGGAGCATCTCGTTAGAGCTATGCTGTATTGCTATATGCAGGTGCTTTTCAAGCCATGGCTCATTCAAGAGCTCTTTAAACTCATCCGTCACCTGTATCGGTTCCATACTTCCGATACGTATACGGCGAACCCCCTTGATTTGTGACATACGCTTTAACAATCCTGCCATTGAGCGTTTTTGGCCTTGTCCGTAAGACCCCACATTTGTCCCGGTCAATATAAACTCACCAAAACCATTTGCCGCCAAACGCGTGATCTGGTCCAGTATCTTTTCTTCATCCAGGCTTCTGGCATCACCACGTACAAAAGGTATGATGCAGTAGGAACATCGAAAGTTACACCCTTCCTGTATCTTGATGAAGGCCCGCGATTTTCCAACAAAGTCTTCGACGACAGCATCATCAATAAACTCCAAGTCACCTATCTCATAGAACTTTGTCTCTTTCTTGAGCATATCATTGATTTTGGCTTTCTCAGATTGTCCGAAGACACCAAAGACTTTATTGGACTCAAAGAGAGATTCACCTTTGGTATGTGCACCACAACCGGTAAGATAAACCTTCGCACCTTTCTTGTTGGCCGCATTGACGTAACCCCGTACTCCGCTGTCAGCCCCATTGGTAACTGTACAGGAGTTCACGATGATGATATCTGCATCATCCTCGTTTTGCGTGATTTCAAAGTCTTCAAGGTGCGAAAGCATGACTTGTGAGTCAAAAAGATTGGTACGGCAGCCAAATGTCTTGATGAACACCTTAGGTAAACCAGACATTACCACTCAACCTTTTTCTCACCAAGTTCATCCGGTGAAGGCAGTTCAGGGTTTTTATGCTCACTGCTGTTAAGGTACAGTGTCTGCGTAGGATACGCGATCTGAATATCATCTGCTTCATTATATGCTTCGATGATTTCAACAGAAATTGTACTTCTGAGCGTCAGTGTCGCATAGGCATTGGTCAGGTACCATGCACTGATACGTACCCCGTTCGGCTCGGCGAAAGAGAAGATACGTGGCTCGACATTCGTGTTCTTAAGACTGTAACGGTTACGCAGTTTGTTAAGCTGGGTACGTGTGATATCCGTATACCCTTTGGAATACTTCCGTGCAATCTCTTTGGCGATATGTGTCGCTTTTCTATGGTTTGAATCAAAGGTGATCGTAATATCGATACCATCCCAGACTGTCTTTAGCGTGGCATGTGAATAATTGGCGATCAATGTCGTGAAGACATAGTTATTCGGAATAAAGACAATACGCCCTGCTCTACGGTTTGTCATATAAGTCGTTAATGTAATATCTTCCAGTATCGTAATACGCAATAGTGAAATATCAAGGACATCACCGACATACTCTACTCCCTCTTTAATGACACGGATCCTGTCTCCAACGCTTACCGATCCGCTCACCAAAAGCACAAACCAGCCGAGCATGCTCATAAACCAGTCTTTCATCGCAATCGCGATACCGGCCGAAGCGAATCCCAGAACTGTTACAAGGTAGCTGACATTGTCAATATATGAAAAAGCAATAATGATAACGATCAGAGAGATATTGACAAAGGTCAACATCTTGTGAGCCATATAGATACGTTCATTGTCCGTAATATATTTTTTAATGATGAGTTTGCTTAAGAAAAAGAGGACGAGAAGGACTACGATAATGATCCCCAGGTTAAAGAGCTTGACCATTTGTGCTTTAATGCCCTTTTGTACCTGTGTTTCAACCGCATCTATTCTCTGTGCATAGACAGCGGATGTCTTATTGACCGTCTCTAGTGCATTTTCGAAGATACCGAGCATGTGCATATCCTGAAGATAGACATCTTCATCCAACTTGCTTTTGCTAATAGCTGACAATTCTGCTTCCAAACGGGTCTTTTTGCGAAGTATGACAATATAGGCACGGAGGTTTGACTCCCGCTGCAGATATTCGCTGGCCTTGCCTTCGATAAGTTTAATATAGGACAAGGCTGCGAAGATACTGATCGGATTGCTTATTTCAGGAGGCTCAGGCAATTCATCCGGAATGATAAGTTCTGTAAATGGTGCATTCTCCTTACCTTGAAGCAGTGTAATCTGATTAGCCAGTATCTGTTCACGTGTCTCCAAGGCACTCAGTTCGTCTCTTGCTTCAAAACTGCTGCCGCGCTTGGAAAGTTTCTTGATTTTTTTACGTACTTCCTGCAGCTCTTTAGCGACTTGAAGATAGGTCTCGTAGGAGTGGTAACTTTTTTGCCAGAGCACACCCTCTTTCTTCAGAAACTTTTCTGACTCTTCAATCTTGGATCGAAGATGAGCAATGGTCTCAATTCTCTCTTTTTCTTTCTTTTCAGCCAAAAGAGTCTGATTAAGATCCGAACTCTGCCCGTTGGATCCGTATACCAGGATTGTAAAAGCAAGAATTACAAACAGGAATCTATTCACCTTGTCTCTCCGCAAATATTGTCAGCACATCCATCAAAGTCTCTTTGGGAATATCAGAGCGAAGTTGTACACCGCCGATATGATCCGGTACGATAAATGTTATGTTCGTATCAGAACTTTTTTTATCCAGAAAAAACGCCTCATAGTACTTGTTCGTATCAGCAATCGGGTAGTCAATCGGAAGGTCATACTTCAGCAAGACCTTTTTGATGCGTTCCGCTTCATCTGCATCCATCTGCCCTAAACGCATTGCCAGCTCATTGGCCATAACCATACCGATAGCAACGCTCTCTCCATGGAGATAGCGGGTATACCCTGTCTCGTTTTCGATAACATGACCAAACGTATGTCCATAGTTCAATGCTGCACGTAACCCTTTCTCTTTCTCATCCTGTGAAACGACCATAGCCTTTGTCTTCACCGACCGGGCTATTGCATCCTTGATCACAGAGATGTCATTAAGGTCCGATTCTTCAAGCCATTCAAAGAACCCTCTGTCAAAACAGACTGCCATTTTGATTATCTCGGCGATACCTGCGGCATATTCCCTTGAAGGAAGTGTTGAGAGAAAATAGGGATCGATATAGACTGCCTTTGGCTGATGGAAGGCACCAATAAGATTTTTACCATAAGCGTTGTTGACACCGGTTTTGCCACCGACACTGGCATCAACCTGGGATAAAAGCGTCGTCGGTATCTGGACAAAATCGATACCACGCTGATAGATACTTGCAGCAAAACCCGTCATATCACCGATCACACCGCCACCCAAGGCGATCAGGACAGAACTACGGTTGAACTTATGCTCAAACATTTCGTTCAATATCTTTTCTATCGTTGAAAGCGTCTTAAAGTTTTCTCCGTCTTCAACCGTAATCACACAAATCTCTTTTGCCTTCAACTTTGAAAGCAGATATTCCAAGTGATATCCGCTGACAGTCGGATTCGTCACGACAGCGACTTTTGTATCAAATTCGAGTGCGGGAAGTTCACCGAGATGGACTTGATAGGAGTTGTCTATTTCACGTTTTAGCCGTATATCGATATTCATTTATTTTTCTCTATAAAATTTTTAAATAAATAATACTCAACTCAGGCTTTAAAAGGGATTAGCCCTTGGATTAAAGCTGAACAGGAATAAAAAGTTGGTGGTATTCTCCAAGGCGGTGATACAATTTTTCACTGTCCGTCGAAAAGAGCGAATAAAGAGGAAGATCAAGCATCTTTTCCGTGAAAGGGAGACAGTACAAGAAGTTCTCCTTTCGCTTAAGGAAACGGATCGGATTAGCCTCTTGTGATTTCATCTTGATCGACTTGGAAAAGATGACAGAAAGATTTTCATAATGCTCTACAATCCGTTCTTTGTCCTCACTCTTTTCCTGCGTAAAATCAAAGAGTTCAAGATTAAATGACAGTTGTGCTGAGATATCGAAAACCGTCGTCGATATCTTTTCAAGATCACGGTTGTCGGTCAATACGACGACACTTTCTTTTAGCTTTGAGAATGGTTTCTTGGAGAGTTTTAGCACCGGTCGTTTTGTCTCAAAAAGGGTCTGACGCAATGGTGATACTGCAAACAGCCTGCTGGAAAGCATTACCATACCGATATCCATCTCATTCATATCATTTAGTATGACCTCTTTGTAGTCGCGTGAACTGTAATCTATCTCTATTGTTATCTTGTCACTTCGATGGCTTTTTATCTTTTTGAGTGACTCAATATCCGATGCATTGACAACGCGGATAAAAAAGTTATCCCCCAAGTGTCTGTGAATATATTTTGATCTCTTGATAAGTTTTGGCAGATCCTCGTTTCTTTCAAGTGCCATATCAATATAAAGGTAAAGGTTGCTACCGTATGGGGCTGGGAACTGACCCAGCTCTCTTTTGATAGCCCGGTAGACCGTCTTTAACACAGATGGTTCTCCGACAAGGACAAGTAGGTCATTAGGCTGTATCATACGCTTTGGTGAAGGAAGGATCAATCGTTGATTACGGTAGATTGCTACAATCTTCCAGTTGTTCTGCTCAAGAGCGCCGATATGACGGTAGACAAAAGAGCTTCCAAAAGGCACCAGAACTTCTACGATCTCACCCTCACCCATACCGACATTTTGCGCGATTACAGGGACATTGGGGATATAGTCAAAAAGACGGCTGGCCAGGATATCACTCGAATTGATCGCAATAATGTTTGGATCATCAAACTGTAATCCCCAGCGATCGAGCAAGACGATGCGCAGCTGGGATTTGACCATGCGAATGTTTTTGACACTTACTTCGACGTCAACAGCACTTTTAAGGGCCATGATGACCTGCACAAATTCCATCTTTAAAAGGTTTGAAAGCTTATGAAAACTAGTCGGGTCAAACTGATAGAACTTGAACTGGGCCGGTTTTGCATTTTCGATCTCAAGTTCATGCATGGATACGACATAATAGATATTCTCACTGCTGTAGGCATCTGCGACACGTTCAACAAAGTGCTGCCCTGTTTTACCATCAGTAAGAATCAATATCTTTTTCATCCTGTCCTCTTTTACCTGCCGTTTGTATTTTGTGATTGTAGTATAATTGCAATAAAAAAGAAAGTTATACGCAAATATGGAATTTAAACTTGAAGCACAAAGTGGAAAAGCGCGTGCCGCGACCATCGTGACCGCACACTCGACCATTGAGACCCCTGTCTTTATGCCTGTAGGCACCGTCGGTTCGATCAAAGCACTCGATATGCATGATATGGATGATGTCCTTGGAACCAACATTATCCTCGCAAACACCTATCATATGTACCTTCGTCCGGGCGATGAAAATGTCGCAAAGATGGGTAAGCTGCACAAGTTTACAACCTATCCTAAAAGTTTTTTGACAGATTCCGGCGGCTTTCAGGCATTCAGCCTCAGTGACATCTCAAAACCCACGGAAGACGGGATCGAGTTCAGAAGCCATATTGATGGCAGCAAGCACTTCTTTACCCCGAAAAAAGTCATCGATATCCAAACAAACCTTGGAAGCGATATCATGATGATACTTGATGACCTGGTCGCTCTTCCTGCTACACAAGAGCGCATTCAGGTCTCTATTGACCGTACCACGCGATGGGCTCAAGAGTCTATCGAATACTTTCGTTCTCAGCAAGACAAGGGCATCTGTAAAGATCAGAATATCTTTGCCATCATACAAGGCGGTACAGACAAAGCCTTCCGCACAAAATCGGCTACGGAGCTATGTGCGCTTGACTATGACGGCTTTGCTATCG
This sequence comes from Sulfurimonadaceae bacterium, assembly GCA_041546465.1. Lineage (GTDB taxonomy): Bacteria > Campylobacterota > Campylobacteria > Campylobacterales > Sulfurimonadaceae. The sequence continues at coordinate 2,318 of JBFEWG010000033.1, read as the reverse complement.
GAGGACTCTCTGTCGGCGAGGCCAATGAGGAGATGTATGATACCGTCGAGCACACGGTCCAATATATGCCAGAAGACAAACCACGTTACCTGATGGGTGTCGGTACACCTGAAGACCTTATCGAGAATATTGACCGTGGTGTCGATATGTTCGACTGTGTCATGCCGACACGTAATGCAAGGAACGGGACACTCTTCACCTCGTTTGGAAAGATCAATATCCGTGGAGCAAAGTTCAAAGAGGATCAGGATCCAATCGATCCAGAGTGCGAATGTCCGACCTGTAAACGCTATACACGCTCTTATATGAACCATCTGATGCGTTCAAAAGAGCTGACCTATTTCCGCCTTGCCTCTTTGCATAACCTGCACTATTACCTCAATCTCATGAGACAGGCGAGAGAAGCCATACTGCAAGACCGGTTTGCAGAGTTTAAAAAGGAGTTCTATGCAAAACGCAGCTAAAATAGCCTTGGGTGTCAATATTGACCATATAGCCGTATTGAGAGAAGCCCGCCGTATCAATGACCCTGACCCTATCGATGCCTTAGGCATCTGTAAACGCGCCGGTGCTGACCAGATCACCATTCACCTACGAGAAGACCGTCGGCATATCAATGACTTTGATGCAGAGCGTATCATGCTGAACTCTGCTCTGCCCGTCAACCTTGAGTGTTCAATTGACCCGGACATCATAGAGATCATCTGCAGGCTTCGTCCGCATCGTGCGACGCTCGTACCAGAAAAGCGTGAAGAGGTCACAACCGAAGGCGGTTTGGATGTTATTGGTCATTTTGAAGCGGTTGAAAAAGCGGTAAAAAAACTCAAAGAACATGAAATCGATGTCTCTTTGTTCATTGATCCAAACGAAGAGATCATCGATGCCTGTGCAAGACTTGATATCGACATGGTCGAACTGCATACAGGACGTTATGCGAATATTTATGCAATGCTTAACACACCTCTTTCGACAACCCACCACACGATCAAAGATCTTGAACGCCCAAGAGCCGAGCTTAAAGAGTTGCTGCATGTATCGCTTGAGGAGATAAAGGATGCTGCCTATCTCTCCCATCAGAAAGGATTGCTTGTCGCTGCCGGCCATGGGCTTAACTATCAAAATGTAAATGCAGTATGTGAAATCGAAGTTATTCAAGAACTTAATATCGGACAAAGTATCATTGCCCGCTCAGTGTTCACCGGCCTGGAGCAGGCCATTACCGATATGAAAGAGCTTCTGGCATGAGTAAACCTGTCCTTGCGATCAGTGTCGGTGACCTGAACGGTATCGGTATCGAAATTGCACTTAGAGCACATAAAGAAATATCCAAGATTTCACAGCCGATCTACTGCATCTCCCAAGTGATGCTTGATCAAGCCTGCAAAAAACTCAAGATCAGCCAGCCCGAAGGCATGGTCCTCTTTCCCGTTAAAGAGAATTTCACAATCAAAGCCGGTGTGATTGACAAAAAGAGTGGGCTCTACAGCTATAACTCTTTTAAAAAAGCGATCAGGCTTTGTGAAAAAAAGATCGCCGATGCCCTTGTGACACTGCCTATCCATAAAGAAGCATGGTCAAAAGCAGACATCGACTACAAAGGGCATACGGATATGCTTCGTTCATATTTCAACCAGGAAGCCATCATGATGCTGGGCTGTGAGAAAATGTATGTTGCACTTTACACCGAGCACATACCCCTATCCCAGGTCCCCGAGCACATAAAGACAAAAAAGATAACCCGTTTTTTACTTGACCTTAGTCAAAACGTGCATGCCGATAAGATAGCGGTTCTCGGGCTTAATCCACATGCCGGTGATGGCGGTGTGTTGGGCAGTGAAGAGAAACATATTTCCAAAGCTATCAAGCAGACGAATGAAAAACTGGATAAAAAACTCTTTTACGGACCTTTTGTTCCGGACACTGCCTTTACCAAGCCCATGCGCAAAGAGTTCCAACATTATGTTGCCATGTATCATGATCAGGGACTTATTCCTCTTAAGGCACTTTACTTTGACGAAAGCATCAATATCTCATTAAACCTGCCGATCATCAGGACATCCGTCGATCACGGTACAGCCTTTGATATTGCCTACAAAAACAAAAAACCGCTGAAAAAAAGCTATATCAACGCTGTCAAAGCGGCCCTAGGACAGCTAAACCCCTAAGACGCTTTCCAGCTTTAGAAATTAATTTTACTTATGTGCCATTTTTCTGATATTATTATAATTACTTAAGAAAAGGATTCACGTGGAAGAAGACTTTCTTTTTCAAGATGAAGAAGTAAACCCTGTTACTGTCACCAAGGAACCATGGAAAAT
>JBFEWG010000172.1:0-3393 GCA_041546465.1 Sulfurimonadaceae bacterium | reverse complement strand
CTTCAGCACCAAAAAGCAGACTCTATATCCCAAGTCATCAATATGATCAACCGACACTGGGTATCAACCCCGGAGCGACTTACGGTTCTGCCAAACGATGGTATCCCGAAAAGTTTGCAGAAGTCGCCAAAGCCTTTGCCGACAGATACCAGATCATTATTTTCGGAGGACCGTCTGAAGTTGATATGGGAGATGATATTGAGAAACGTCTGATAAATATGGGTATCAATAACTATATCAATCTAGCGGGGAAGACAAACATCCAGGAGCTCTGCTCACACATTGGAGGACTTGACCTTTTCATTACCAACGACAGTGGTCCTATGCATGTCGCAGCTGCCTATGAAGTCCCTACTGTCGCCATTTTCGGTCCGACGCGCCATCATGAGACCTGTCAATGGAAAAATGAAAAGAGCATTATTGTACGTAGAGATGATGTGCCTTGTGCACCGTGTATGAAACGTACCTGTCCCTTGAAACATCATGAGTGTATGACCAAGATCGAAGCAAATGATGTCATTAAAGCAGTAGAAGAGCTTATAAAGAAGTAATTGAGAGAAGATAGGCCATCCAAACAGATGGCTTATTTAAAAGTCTAGAACTTGATTCTAAATCCGATGTAGAATTCATCATTGTATTCATAGTCACCACCGGCACCACGAACATCAAAATCTGTATCGATCTCACGGAAACCGGCAAATATCACTGCCTGTTCCACGATTTGAACACCTAGTTCAAGACGTTTTTCCATGTAAGAATCAGCATCTTTAAACGACAGGACTGAAGGCGCATAGTCGAATGAACCGGAGACGATGACAGGTACAGCAGAATCAATCGGCAATGTATAAACCAACTCTACGCCTAATGGAATAGCCGCATGTTTGCGTTGCCCTACTTCAGTGTATGTCCCTTTTGCACCGATACCAAAACGCAGTCCAGGCATTCCTGTAATCTCCTGACGTAATTTAAAACCAGCAGACCATAATGGGTCTGTACTCTCTGCATTTTCAACATCCAAAAATCCCAAAGTCAAAAAATACATATTTGGATAATCCGACTGATTCAATTCACCGATATCAATATTCCCGTTAAGTTCAATATCATCACTGTTAAGGTTGACTGATGCATCATGAGCTGCAAACAATGATACGCTTAATGCAAGCGTTAATAATAGTTTTTTTAGCATAATTCACTATCCTTTTTTATTCTTTCTATGGTTCTCGTCGTACTTTTACCGTCGACAAAATCCACAAGTCTCAATTCACCAGCAAATTCAGTTCCAACGACTGCTTTTCCTTCGTAATCACCGCCTTTTACGAGGATGTCAGGTCTGATCATCTTGATAAGGTCGTAAGGCGTCTCTTCAGAGAAAATGACGACATAATCAACGACTTCCAATGCCGCCAGGAGATAGGCTCTGTCATATTCCGGGTTGATAGGTCGTTCAGGCCCTTTGAGTTCACGTACCGAACTGTCCGCATTCAGACCGACGATCAAAATATCACCAAAGCTTTTTGCAACCTCAAGATACTTGACATGACCCAGGTGCAAAATATCAAAACAGCCATTGGTAAAGACGACTCGCTGATTCTTTGCACGCGACACTTCAACTACCTTGGCAATCTCATCTCGACTTTTGATATGCATGTCTGAACTACTCTGATGTATAGTAGACTCATAGGCCTCAATCTCATCCATTGTCGCTGTAGCCGAGCCAATCTTGCCGACTACCACGGCTGCCGCCGCATTCGCAAACTGCGCCGCCGAGACGATATCCTGTCCGCTTGACATTGCATATGCAAGCGAAGAAATCACCGTATCACCTGCACCCGTCACGTCAAAGACCTCTTTTGCCACGGTAGGAACTTTGTGCATCTTATCATCAAATATGGCGATACCGTCTTCAGAAAGGGTGATCATTGAGAGTTCAAGTTCACACTCTCTACGTAACCACTCACCTGCACGAAGCAGGCTCTCATCATCAATAATATCAATACCCGTTGCTTCACAGGCCTCTTTTTTATTCGGAGTCAGAAAATGTGCACCCTTGTATTTACTGTAGTCTTTGCCTTTGGGATCAACCAATACTTTTTTGTTTTGTGTCGCTGCTACAGATATAATCTCTTGGCAGAGACGAGTCGTTAACACACCTTTACCATAATCAGAAAGAATGATCATGTCATAGAGGAAAAGGTCTTTTTTGATGGCTGTTACAATCTTATCGACAGAAGCTTCCGTAATATCTTCTTTACTCTCTTTATCGTAACGAAGGATCTGCTGATTGGAAGCGATAACACGGGATTTCTTACTTGTTTTTCTCCCTTCCTGTGTCACCAACCCTTCTGTCTTTACGCCAAGGCTTTTCAACATCAGCATAAGTTCTTTGCCAATCTCATCCTGACCGATCACGGAAGCGACACTGACACTGGCACCCATCGCATGAAGGTTATTGACAACATTTCCGGCCCCACCTAGAACAGCTGTCTCCTTTGCAACATTGACAACTTGCACAGGTGCTTCCGGTGAAATACGATCACAATCACCCCAAAGGTAATGATCGATCATCAGATCTCCCACAACTAATATATTGGGTTTGCTATTACGTAAAGTCTCAATCATTTTTTGACTTCTGTTTCATAGATACGCTTGATCTCTTTGACATAAGCTTTGATACCGTCTTCCATCTCATAGGCAGGTTCATAACCCAATCCATCTTTTGTCGACTCAATATCTGCCTCCGTATGGAACTGGTATGAACCGATAAACGGGTTGGGGATATATTCGCATTCATATGTAGTACCAAGCTCTTTTTGCAAGATATCTACGATATCCTGAAATGATCTTGCTTTTCCTGTACCTACATTATAGATACCGCTCTGCGTTGGATGCATCGCTTTGATATTGGCTTGAATAATGTCTTCTACAAAGATAAAATCTCTCAATATTTTATCAGAGCCTTCAAAAAGTCTTGGGTTTTTACCGGCAAGGAGTTGATGACCAAACTGAAGCACCATCGAAGCCGTCGTGTTCTTAAAGTATTCACGCGGACCGTAGACATTAAAGTAACGCAATCCGACAATAGAGATATCTGTCTTTTTCATATACTCTCGCGAAAGATGATCCATAGAAAGCTTTGAGAAACCGTATACATTCTGCGGGGCTTCCCTTCCCACACGTTGTGGTGAAGGGGCATCACCATATGTCGCTGCTGATGAAGCATAGATCATATTAGCACCATGCCACATCGCTATCTCTAAAAGATCTTTATAGGCATTGACATTTGTTTTAATCATAAGGTCTTGCTCGAGTGCTGTTGTATCAGAGATCGCTGCTTCATGAAAGATGTAGTCAAACTTATAGTTTTCTCTCAGGTTTTTCAAGGCAACCGGATCG
>JBFEWG010000027.1:0-18675 GCA_041546465.1 Sulfurimonadaceae bacterium | reverse complement strand
TCTTCATGATAAGTTTCACGACCATCTCACCGATGATATCAACCTTGTTCAAGGTAAAATAGATGGCCTTGTTATCCTCTTCGACAATAATCCATGGTTTTTCAGTATGTTTTATAATAGCATCACCAAGAGCATAGACAAGCCGTATGACATCAGAAAGACCATCAACATTCAAAGGTCTTACATCCAAAAGAAAATATTCCCAGAACTCTGAAAGTGCTTCCTCGTTTTCGACGTAAAAGATAGTCTGGCGATGCAGTATCTGTTGGGTATAAAGATTAACAGATTTTGAATTGACATATTCCAGATTATGACGTCGGGAGAGGAGAGCGAAATAGTTGTTCAAACGTGAATACAACTGTTCGGCATCCAGAGGCTTGGGGACATAATCCTCTGCACCGCACCGCAAGATCTCTTTCTGTCGGGTATCGTCATCAACTGCGGACACAGCAATGATCATGACGTCCTTGTCATGTTCACGGATCTTCTTTGTCGCTTCGATACCGTCCATCTGCGGCATCATAATATCCATGAAGATCAGATCATATTTAGTCTCAAAAGACTTATTAAGCGCCTCAAGACCGTTGACACACTCCTCGATTTCAAATGCTTCACTCTTTCTCTCGTGATTATAGTCCTGAAGCAAAAGGTTAAGTACCATCCGGTTGTTAGCATTATCATCAACAATCAATATCTTCTTCATTTAATCCCTAAACCTTTTACTCGTCCTAATTCATCTGCTATAACAATAACATAATTTACAGAGTTTTACCCTTTATGAAAACTAATCGATCCGTCTAAGCAGCTCCTTGCAAAAAGCTTTATAGTCTTTCATTCCCTTGGTACGTTTATCCATCAACACGATCGGTTCACCCGACTCGAACTGTTGGGCAAGTTTGATATCTGTACCTATTGGTGAAAAAAGCTTGGACTTGCCAAAAGCACTCTCAACCTTTTGCAAGGAATCTTTATGTTCATTGATATGAGGGTTATACATCACTGGCAGTATACCGACATGATCGATTTTGGCATTCATCTGCGTAGACATCTGGTACACGGCACGCACCATCTGTCCGACAGCGACGACACCAAGATGATGGGGGACAAACGGGATGACGACAACGTCAGCGACTTCAAGCGAGTTCTTGAGCAGGGCGTCAAAGGTCGGAGCAGTATCAATAATACAGTAATCAAAGAAGTCGCCGACCTTCTCTTTTTTAAAGCGGTTTTTCAATACACCTCTTAGGTCAGAGTATTCATAGACATCAAAAAGTGCATGTGCCGGAGCCAGCGTAAGGTTATTTAGGACCGTAGGTACGAAATTCTCACTCAAGGTCTTTCCAAAAAAGATTGAGTGGGCACCACCCTCTTCCATAGGGGCAGAACCGACACCGATAGATGCATGGCCTTGTGTGTCAAAGTCGATTAACAATACAGAATGTGTTTTGGCAAGTTCGGTAGCGAGGTTCACAGCCGTTGTCGTCTTGGCTGAGCCACCTTTTCGGTTGGATATGACAATAGTTTTCATTCATCACTTTTTAATGTTTTTTTTAAACATTATACCCAATGGCCACAATGAAGTAAACTAAATTTTGCATTCACCCATATCAAAGCCTTCTATGACTTTTTGATAGAGCTTGGGTGTTACAGAGAACTCAAACGTACAGCTGTACATCTTTTTATAGGCGAGCATCTGCTGGATGACCGAAAGATGTACATCATCACAATCACGCAGATCAAAGACAAGTTCATCAGGTGCCAGAGTATTCAACTGATCACGTAGCTCCAGTACTTCGTCTTCATAGATGACTGCTGACAAACTAATTGTCTTTCCTTCAGATTTTATCGGCATTATGCACTCCTTTTCTCAAGTGAGATATCTTTAATGATAGTCACCAGTTTTTTATTATGCGTCAGAATCGCCGCAACATTCATAAAATCACCCATATGCTGGACCTCTTGTACCTCATGCAACTCTGCTTCATCTACATGGACTATATCTTCTACTGCATCAATGTTAAGACCAAAGAATTTATCTTTATCGTCTCTGATGATAAGACAACGCTGCAGTCCTGCAGCTACCGTTGCCGAAAGGGCAGAGACTTTTCCTAAACAGTCCATTGTATTTTTATAGGACGTATTGATCTCAGCTTCAATCATTTGTCTCGCATCTTCCACAGACACTTCACGCTTCTGCAACACTTCAACAGCAGACATATGCAAGTTTTGATGATGATAGTTCAACTTTTTCATCAATACAAGGACTTCTTCATTATCAGGGTGAAAAGAGTCTATCCATTTACCTAAGGAACAAGTATGTGGGTCTGTCGTCTTAGTAAAAGGCTGGTCAGTCTCTATGCTATGATTTAACGCATCCATCCACTCTTTATGCTGTGATTCAAGTTCCGGGAACATATGCTGCAACTGTTCCTCATAACTGTTTTGTCCTATCGCCTTACGAAAACTCAACACCTTGATGACATTTTCTTCGTATTGGAACATGCCTTCAATGTGCTCATCAACATCCGGAACCTCTGTCAATTCTTGTGCCGGTAGAATACGTTTAACACTCTCTATATCAATACCATAGTTCTGGCCTAAGACAGAAAAAATCACAAAGGATTTCATGAAACTTCCTCTAATGGGACCTGAAGTTGTGAAGAGATACCCAAAAGTCCCACAGGATCGATCATCATAATGATCTGTCCATTTCCAAGCAGTGCTGTCCCGCTGAAGATAGGATGCCCCTGAAGCATGCCCAAAAGAGGTTTTTGAACGACATCAAGCTGCCCAAGCAACTCATTAACCACAACCGCAAGCAGATTTCCCTTGATATTAAGAACCACAATACTCAGCTCTTTATTCTTAATCTCTTCAAGGTCAAGCATGGAGTTGATAAACAGAAGCGGAATCACTTCTCCTCTTAGGTAGATAAACGGCTCATTATGCAGGGCTTCGATCTCGCTTTTTTCTATTTTGACCGTTTCTTGTACAGAATCCATAGGGAAGCCGTAATGCACACCGCTCATCTCAACATGAAGAAGTGATGTGACGGCAAGTGAGACCGGTATTGCCAGGGTTATTGTTGTTCCGACATTCGCCTCTGTGCGGATAGAAATACTTCCACCGAAGCTTTCTATTGACTTCTTAACGACATCCATTCCTACACCACGTCCACTGAACTCAGTAATTGATTCTGCCGTTGAGAGACCCGCTAACAAGACCAGCTCAGCTCTGCCATTGTCATCCAAGGCATCGATTTGATCCATCGTCATCAGACCCTTTTCAATGACTTTTTGAATGACACGGTCAACATTGATACCTGCACCGTCATCCTTTATCTCGACAATGATCTTGTCTGATTGGGCATAAGCTTTCAGGTTGACATTCCCTTCAGCACTTTTCCCTTTGGAAACACGGTCATCCGGTAATTCAATTCCATGGTCAAGTGAGTTTCTCATTATGTGGATCATTGGATCAGCCAACATCTCGATAATATTCTTATCCAGCTTGGTATCACCGCCTTCCATATGCAGGTTAACCTTTTTACCCAACTTCTTTGTGATATCGCGTACAAGCTTCGGATAACGGTCAAAGACATATGAGATCGGCAGCATACGCATTGACATGATAAGGTCTTGCAGTTGTTCCGAGAGACGATTGATAAAGGTATACTTTTCCATAATCGCACGTTTGACATCTTCTGGTGTCATATTATGAACACCGTCAGCCAGGTATGGCAATGAATTCTTAGCAACAAGTAACTCCCCGATGATATTCATCAATGAATCTACTGATTCCTGTTCGATCTTAACCGTTTTACCAATGACGTTACGTTTAGCTTCCGCTTTTACAGCCGGTGTCGCTTGCTTTTGCATTTCTTCCTCGACAGTTTCAACTGTCGATTCAGGTTGTTCTATAGATTCCGGCTCTGGAGCAACCACTTTCTCATCTGCCAGCTGCGGCTCTTCTTCTGGTTTAGCTGGTTGTGAGACCTCCTCTTCAGGTGCTTCTTCTGTCGCTCCTTCATCAACCAAAGATGAGGCAAATGCGATAAGTTCCTCTTTGTTCGCAATCCCTTCCACACTTTCACCAAACAACTTAGCCGTTCGTTCCATCATCATCTTGACACGCTCAAAAACCGATGGGTCATCTGAAGCTTCCAGCTGCATCAATTGCTGCGATATGATCATCTTTGCACTTTCACGTGTAGCATCATCTATCACAGGTTTTTCCGCTTTAGCCGGTTCCAACTCAGACTCTATTTCTACACTTTCTTCTCCTGAGTAGACCTTACCACTGTAAAGTCCATCAAAGAACCCTCCAAGAGCTTGTAAATCATCTGTACATTCCATAATGTCGATAAAACGGTTAAGTTGGGCATATTGAATCGTCTCTTCACCGATAAGCCCTAATGACTCGCTAATCAATGCTTTGAGTTTTTCTTTGGAACCCAACTCTTTTTTCGCATTGACACTAAGTTCTTTCATTACGTCAAGTTCATGAACTTCACCCTTGCTGATACCTAAAAGAGTGACAATATCCAGTGGTAAGAAAATCAGTTCATCTATGAAATTGTATAACGCTTCTTCGATCTCTGAATAGCCCGCTTCCACAAAAGCAACGATCTGCAGACTAAGCCCTAAACCTTCATCCTCATCATCAATCCCACTGATAACCGATTTTGCTGCATCCTCATCCATACAAGAATAAACATATTTAACCTTATCCCCAAGAAGAGAAAGTGTATAGGCAGGATCATTTCCATAGACCATACATGATGCATCAACATCAAAGACAATCGCATACAGACGTGTGTCATAAAAGTTTTCTTCTGTGATATCATCCATCTTGACAGGTAAAGAGACCCCTGAATCTGCTAAGAAATTAATAGGTAGATTGACGATTCTGGAGCTGTCTTCCAGTAGTTCAATAGGTATAGCCCATGCTTCTTTTTCAGTGCTTTTTCCCATTCTTTCACATAGCTCTTCAATAAGAGTATTGACGACTTCTTCATCTGCTTCTACAATATCTTCCGTATCTTCTGCCGCTTCAATAAGATTCATTACCTCATCGAAAGCATTATATAATGACTCTATGACCTCGTCTGTTGGTTCGACATCCCCATCACGAACCATATCCAGGAGATCTTCCGCATGATGTGTTATATCTTTGACCGAAGTAAACCCGACGATACCAGATCCCCCTTTAAGCGTATGCGCTGCTCTAAACACCGCATTGACCAACTCACTGTCACCATCACCCAGGTTTTCAATATTTTGATCAATAAAAGAAAGGTTTTCTCGGGCTTCTTGTAAAAATGATTCTAATAATGGATTCATGACAGCTCCTTATGGGATTAAAATGCTCAAGTAGTTCTTCAATACTTCAGGCTTGATCGGTTTAGTCTCAAAAAGATTGGCACCGACTTTAAATGCCTCTGCACGGTCCTCTTCATGTGCTTGTGTCGTGATCATAATAATAGGTGTCATTGCATAAGCTGCTTCTTTACGGATCTCTTGTACAAACGAGTAACCATCCATAATAGGCATATTGACATCAACCAGATATAAAGAGATATCTGAGTCCAGACTTCGTTCCAGAGCTTCCATCCCGTTCTCAGCCTCTACAACTTCATACCCCATCTCTTTAAGCAAAGAGCCATGATACATCCGTACCGTTTTCGAATCGTCTACTACCATTACTTTCATCATTCTCTCCTAGAAAAACTCTATTTCATTTTCATCTGATTGGCTTTTAATATGGCCGCTGAAAGCCTCTTTCTTCGCCCTAGCCTCATTTAATACTGTATTCATCTTTGCACGCAGTTTGACAATACTGTCATCTGCTATCTTTTCATCTGCTTTAAAAGTATGAGAAAACATCATTAAGTTTTTTTGTACCAATTCAATTGCTTCAATAGTTGCCGAAAGTTGCTGAGAAACAATATCTTGATACTGAAGAGCTTCTGCTGCATCATCATCGAGTTCAATGTTTTTATTTTCCATAAATGTCGAAAGCTTCATCTGTGCTTCTTTAGATATGTTAATGGTGTCTTGTTCTACTTGTTTGATGTGTTCCAACAGCTCATGTAATGAATCAAATATCATAAATCCCTACTTTCGATAAAATTATTTTCTCACCTTATGCAGGCAGACGAAGTACCCGTGTGATTGCCGACTTTAACTGAGTCGGATTAAAAGGTTTTACGATCCATCCTGTAAGACCTAATGCTTTCCCCTGCTGTTTCAATTCGTCCTTTGTCTCCGTTGTCAACATAAGAACAGGTGTACGTTTTGTAGCAGGTAATTCACGTAAAGCCTTCAACAGTTCGAGACCATTCATCACAGGCATGTTAAGGTCAGTGATAATAAGATCAGGTACGACACCTGCCTTGACATCATCTAGACACAACTGTGCTTCAAGATACTGCTTTACTTCTATCGGCATTGAAGAAACTGTCATACGTGTTGACGCTAACGCTGTCTCAGAGTCATCGATAAACATAACGATTGGATTTGCCATAATTTTTTTCCTTTAAACTTAATTCATTGGTTCTATTTCAAAGAGCACCGATAGCCACCTTACAAGGTGATTACCGCTGCCCTCATTGTATTGAGATAGGCTTAAAAGCCCGGACTATATCATTTCTGATAGATCATAGTCGTTCCGAACTTTCTTGCTTTATAGACTGAAACAATACGTGACATATACTCAGCATGCCCTAAAAAGACATATCCGTTCGGTTTCAACATGTCATAAAAGTTCATTGCCACCTCTTTTTTACTTGCATCGTCAAAATAGATCAACATATTTCGAGAAAAGATGATATCAAACTTTCCCAGTTCACGTATCTGGGCACGGTCAAATATATTGACTACTTTAAAATCCACTGCACCGACTAGGTCATCGATCAGATTATATGAAAAACTTGATTTTTTAAAGTACTTCGCTAATTGATTGGGAGGTATCGCATGCACGGAACGCTCTGAGAACTTTCCGTCTTGTGCTTTTTTGATCACATTCGAGTCAATATCAATCCCTACAATCTCAATGTCTCTTCGTTCAATAAGACTTTCCTCTTCTAGTAGGTATAATACCATCGAATAAGGTTCCTCCCCGGTAGAACACGGAGCAGATAGAATCCGAAGAGGTTCATCAGAAGAACGTATCTTGTCAAGTTGCGGCAAGACATCATTGACCATGACCTCAAACTGATCGTGCTCTCTGAAAAAGTAAGTCTCGTTCACTGTGACTGCATTCATCAAGTTTTGAAACTCAGTCCCGTCTTTATCTTCAAAACGGAGCTGAAAGAAATATTTTCTGAAATTTGAGACTTCCAACTCATCGATACGTTTGAGGACATATTTGTTGATCTTGTCGTAATGTTTACTGACTTCTAAAAAAATGCCACTCTTACGATAGATAAACTCAGCCAGTTTTTCAAAGTTAACTTCATTAAACATAATTATTAAGCCTCAATCGATTGGATAGCAGCATCAATCGCGAAAGCGGCATAACTTTCGTCCTTGAAACGTTCTTTGACTTCTCTCAGAAGTTCTACATCCTCAGGTTGCCCGATTTCTGCCATGTAGTCCACTGCTGTCATCGCAACATTAATATTTTGTTCATTCTCTAAAAGTTCTATCAGCATATCACGTGATTCAGCAAAATTAACATCGCCCAGTACATTGATCGCAAAAATACGAAGGTCATAATCATCCCCAATCAAAAACTTGACAATATAATACTTGATCTCTTTACCATAATCCTGCAGGATAGATATCCCAAGGTTTCGGACATAGGCATTTTGAAGCTTTAGCAACTCCATGACCTGTTCGATAGGAGCTTCTTTGGGGTTCATTTGCGATAAAATAGCCGCAATTCTCGATGCCGTATCTTTATGCGTCGTATGTTCTATTAGTTTATCAACCAAAAAATGCGGACCGTCTTTAAACTTGACCATCTCTTCGAGTGCATAGGACTGCTCGTCAAAAGCATCTGTATTTTCATAAAAGCTGATTGCCTCCTCCAAACTTTCGAATGTTGGGAGTTGCTTGACTTCACTTTTTTTATCTCTTTTAACCAGTGCCATTTTTTCTCCTATTCAAACTTCATCTATTTTAAGTTGACTATTTTTTTTCTAATCTCTTCAAAATCAAGTACCTGTGATGCTCCGCCTCTTTCAATCGCTTCTTTTGGCATACCGTATACGGTACATGACTCCTCAGATTCGGCAAGGGTATATCCACCACCTTGCTTCACCTTTACCATACCATCAGCTCCATCATCACCAATACCTGTCAATAAGACCCCAACAATCTTTTGTGCTGGAAACACTTTCAACGCAGAATCAAACATCTCATCAACAGCTGGCTGGAAAAAACGATCATTTTTATCATTCTCGTTATACGTCACTATCTTACCTGAGGTCTTCTTACGGAAATGCATATGCACTCCACCTTTGGCAAGATAGATATGTCCAGGCAACACTTCGTCATTGTTGGATGATTCATGTACCGGAGCGATTGCCACTCTGGCAAGTCTCTCAGCAAAGGCACGCGTAAACTGCTCTGGCATATGCTGAACAATACATACCGGATGCGGATACCCTAACGGAATCGAAGAAACAATCTTTTCAACCAGTCCAGGTCCTCCGGTCGAAACACCGATTAAAACAATCTTGTCAATCTCTTTAGAACTTTTCTGTGGTATATCCCGGTCTTCACGTTGAACTTGGGTACGTCTTTCACGTTTGACTTCAGGAACCCTTTCAGGGATTTTCAATCTTCGACGAGGAATACGACTGAGCGACTTTATCTTTTGAATAATTTCCTGACCGCTCTGTTCAACACCGACATTCATCGTTCCAGGCTTTAAAATAAAATCTATCGCACCTAATTCCATTGCTTCAACTGTAATAGAAGCATTTTCTGATGTCAAAGAACTGACCATCAAGATGGCAGTCGGATTATTCTGCATGATTTCTTTAACAGCAGAAATCCCATCAAGAACAGGCATGTTGATATCCATTGTGATAACATCGTAATCTTTAGAGATTGCCTTATCAATAGCCTCTTGACCATTTTTTGCAAAATCAATTTCAAAATCAAGATCTTCTATAAGTGTTCTTAATTGTTTACGCACTAAGGCTGAATCATCAACAATTAGTATCTTTTTGCTCAAGCAGTTTCCTTCTCATCGATCTTATCCAACGCCAGTGAAGAAAACAGTACATTAGTATCAAACATCATCACTAATCGTTTACCTCCTTCTAATTGTAAAATATTGGAAAAGAGACGTTCCTTATCTTCTTCAGGTTTTATCTCACTATCCTTAATCCCTCTGACATCATTTACCTTATCCACAACAAAACCAAGACGGTTATCGTTGACTTGTGTAATGATTATCTGTTGTTCTACATTCTCTTTTTCTTTAAGCTTCAAGATATTATATAGTGAAGCAATACTGATGACTTGTCCACGGATATTAATAACACCTTTGATATGCTCAATACTATCCGCTACAGGGGTTATATCTGTCATATCAATGATTTCACTGACATCATCAATATCAAAAGCATACTCTTCATCAGCCATCTGAAATATGACTGCTTCAATATGAGACTCCTCTACCGCTTGCTTTTGACTTTCTTCTTTTTCCTGATCTGAGATCAAATGGCTCTGCTCGTTCACAAGTGTTCGTATAACATCCGTATTGACAATACTGACCAGCTCATTGTTTAAATGTAAGACACCGTTGATTTTCTTATCTTTGAAATTTTCCGGCAAGCCCTCAATACGATCGATCTCGACATCCTGAATATCGACGATATCATCAACCACAAGACCAATATGACGGCCCAAATGTTGTGACACTATAATACGGTTTTTGTCACTTTTATTGATCTTAAAATCATAATATAGACGCAAGTCTGCCACTACCAATAAATCATCACGCAGCGACATCATTCCCAATATTTCTTTACTGCTTTCAGCAATTTTCGTAAAACTCTCCGGTACCGAAATAATCTCGCGGATTGAATCAACTTCCAAAGCGTATTTTTCCTCTCCCATCACAAAGAAAAGAAAACGCTGAAGATGAGATTGTCTCTCTTCTGTCGTCTCCCCCGAACCAACTTCACGTACGTCTTTTGCGACATATGAAGGTAAGACAACGTCTTTAATAAGACGCTCAACGCTGATGATCTGGATAATCTCGTCTTGATGCTTCAACAAAGCCACGATCACGTCATCACTATCTTCTACATATTCAACTGAAGACTCATCCACTTCTACCGAATTGATCACTTCCGAAACTAAAAGAGAAAAACGGTGCGCTTGAGTATTGATCGTAACCTGTCTTGCTTTAAACGCATCAATATCAACACGTTCTTGCTGTGGATCAAGCAGATAAGAAAAATCCAGGCTTGTCAAAATAGCACCTTCGATGGAGCAGATACCCCGAATAGACTCAGGTGTCATCGCCATAGGAGTGATATCCTGAACACGCAAAATCTGCTCAACCTCGTCGGTATTAATTCCGTAATAACATCCCTGTTCTTTAATGATTAAGACTTCTTCTATTTCCATTAAATATCCTTATGCTTTCGCTATCAAAAGCCAAAGCTTTGCATTGCAAGACGATTAGCCTTGTTGAAGTTCATCCGCCATCACAGCAAGCTCTTCGACACCTTCACCGATATGTGAGATGGTATCAATGATTAGTTCACTTGCTTTACGTGACTCCAAGGCATTCTTAGCCGAGAGTTCGACAGCTTTTTGGATCTCCGTAATCCCGATAAGTACAGAGTCAAGTCCTTCCAGGTTCTGATCATTGATCGATTTTAACCCCGTATATCTGTCAAGAAGTTCTACCAACATATCGATAATCTTGTCGATCTCTATCACTAAAGAGTCCAGGCGGTTTTTCTCACCCGCTTGACCGTCCAATAGACTTCCCCAATCATCTTGAACCATGCTGATCTCTGCATTCATTCCTTCAATCGTATCATTGATCTTTTCTGTATTGGACTCAGAGTCCTTTGCCAATGAACGGATATCGGCTGATACAACAGCAAAGCCTTTCCCAAACTCACCTGCACGGGCTGCCTCAATTGAACCGCTGATAGCCAGCATATTCAATTGGATAATCGAATTTGAGATATTACCGACAGTCTTATCAACATTTTTTGTCTCTTTGACAATTACCGTCAGTTCATCACTTGCCCCTTTACCTTCAGAGATCGAATTAAGGACTTCTCCATTGATCGATGTCATTGAACTTTTAACTTCAGCAAATGAGACTTTTAACAGATCAAAGTTTCGTCTCGCAATTTCAATCAACTTGTCAATATCTTTGGCTGCATTAATACCACCTTCAATATTACTTTTGTTTGAAAGAGCAGACTGGTTGGTCGCCTGGGAAGAAGCTTCAATCTCGTTAAGAGCCTGTGTGACCTGCTCGAGTCCTGACTGGATCTCTTCCATATTTCCACCGATTGTATCTGCTGTAGCTGCGATATCCTCTGCAGATTTGGCTGTATCCGTAGAGAACTTCAATTCTTCTGCCAATGCGCTTAAGTCTTTAATATCTCTTTCTGTCTGGGCAAGTGCATTGGATTGAAGCTCAATACCATTAAGCGTCTGTTCTACGGACAATGCCGCGCGGCTGGAAGCCTCTGCAATTTCTGCTGAACCATCGTTGACCGTTGCAGCGAAATTCCCCAGTTTTTGCGTAAAGACAGATACTGATCTTGCCGCTTCAACAGAATAAACAGCGATCTTTGTCAACTCTTCCATCTTCAGACTCAGTTCAGATGATGTATCACCTGTCTTACTGATAATGTTTGTCGTATTGATAATGTTTTTGATAATCGTATCAATACTTCCTTGGATTTTATTAACAAGCTCTGAAATAAACTCTGCATTTTTTTCACTCTCGGCAGCCAAAGCTCTTGTCTCATCAGCAACAACGGCAAATCCCTTCCCATGTTCTTTCGCACGACTTGCCTCGATGGCCGCATTAAGAGCCAATAGGTTCGTCTGGTCTGCAATCTTCGCAATGAAGCCGACTGCCTCACCAATATTTTGTGAAGAGACTTTCAGCTCTTCACTTTTTGTCGAAGAAGACTCTGCGACACTGACGGATCCTGTCATACGGTCAACTGATCCATTAATCATATTGACCGCATTCATAATCGTATCTCCGGTCGCTATCGTTGAGTTGATGACTGTATCAATATTGCTAGTCATTCTATTGATATTGCTATTGATACTTTTTACATTCTTAAGTGCCTGTTCACTTGCACCGCTGTTCTCTTCTGCCGCCGTTGCAATCTGTTCCATTGAAGACTTCAGCTGTTCGATAGCGGATACCGACTCTTGAGCATTGTCTAAGATATTTGAAGCAATACCTGAGATACTTTCAGAGATTTGTTGCTGCTTGGCCAAAGTACGTTGGCGTCTTTTATCACCTCCACTCGTTGGAGTAACACTCTTTGATGAACTACTTTTTACTAATGCCATAAATTATCTCCTCATTCTCTCTCAGTTTAGTCTAAAGTAGCGTAGAGCTCTTCAGCTTTTTTAATCTCTTCACGTGACGGCTTGACACGGATTGAGACATATTTAGTGTTTCCATTTTTATCGATAGAACGCAGCACAGTTGCATAGACCCAATAATATCCCCCACCTTTACGCGCATTCTTAACATATCCAGTCCAAAATCCTTTTTCCTGAACATCATCCCATAAAGACTTAAATGCTGCGCGCGGCATTTCAGGATGACGGACACAGTTATGTGGCTGCCCGTAAAGATCAGCTTCATTCATATTTGCGATTTGCATAAATGAATCCGATGCATAAGTGATGATCCCCTTTTCATCTGTCTCTGACAAGAGGTATAATGAGCTGTATAAGACCTCGCCATCATCTAGAAAGGTCAACCCCTCAGTATCCAAAACATTTTTCTCTTTTGCCATGTCTTTCTCCTGACTTCTTCTTAATTTCTTAAGTTAGCATAACGCTAGAAAGCTGAAATCTAATTAAAATCAACAATGAAATATTTTTTTTAATTTTTTTTCACTTCTATACATTTTAATCTTTAGCACTGTACTATCTAAACTACTAGCATACAGGAGAATAGGCCTTATAAAAGATAAAAAACATGACTTTGCATTAAAATATAAAATAACATTACCAAAAAGTAACAACCTAAAAAAATCATGGTATAAATGGGTCTTGTTATTGCGGCTGATAAATGAAAATAAAAAGAGTTTATGTAGAAAAATAAAATTGGGGAAAAGGGCTATAGAAGCCCTTTGAACTAGTTATTGACTAGATGTTGTCACGGATGTCTAGTTTTGCAATCAATGCATAGTAGCCATCTTTGTTCTTGCGCTTGAAGTAACGCATCAAACGACGACGTTGCCCAACAAGTTTAAGTAGACCAAGACGTGATGCATGATCTTTTTTAAATGTTTTAAGGTGCTCAGTAAGCTCTGCAATACGTGCACTAAGTAGTGCAATTTGAACTTCTGATGAACCTGTGTCACCCTCTTTGCGACCAAATTCTTTTACAATCGCTTCTGTTTTCGCCGAATCTAAAGCCATAATTGACCTCCCTGATTGGTATATTGAATTTCCCAAGAATTTGAGATGCGGAATTATAACCGGATTTATATTAGAATTTGTTGAAGCCATATGTACCTTATTTCATGCAAACAAAAAAGACAAAAACTATCTTTTATCTATTTTATGTATAATACACCTGACATATATAGAAGGATACCTCTCCATGCTGATGACACGAGCAAGCGAATACGCATTATTATCTCTAGTGACACTGGCTACCGCCACCGAACCTATGGATAGTGAAACATTGGCACATGACCTTGGAATCTCTAAAAGCTTTCTTGCAAAAATCCTTCAAAGTCTGGCACGCCAGGGCATCTTAAAGTCTTACAAAGGTGTCAAAGGTGGCTTTGTTCTGATCCAACCCAAAGAAGAAATCACTATCTTGAGTATCATGCAGGCTGCAGAAGGTAAAGCCCCTGCAGTATTTGACTGTTCTCCGGGCGTTGGAAACTGTCCCGCTGAAAAAGAAGAGAGTTGCCATATCTGGCCCTTTATCAACAACCTTCAAGGTCGCATAGATGATTTTCTTGCAGGTATCACACTTGCCGACATACTTAAGAAGTAGGACATCTTAATAGATGGCTAAGAAGAAAACAGCACTTTTAGGACAACTGACTCCTATGCTGGAGTTCATTGTCCGCTCACGCGATCTCAGTATCGTATTTTTTGTCATGGCGATCCTTGCCATCATCATCGTCCCGCTTCCTAGCGGCCTGCTTGACCTTATGCTGACAATTTCCATCTCAGTTGCTGTTTTGATCATCCTGATCTCTTTATACATTCCGAAGCCAACAGACTTGACAACTTTTCCTACCCTCATTCTGATTATTACGCTTTTTAGACTATCTCTTAATGTCGCTACGACAAGAATGATTTTGAGTCACGGGCATGAAGGTCCTGAAGAAGTCAGTGACATCATCTCTAGTTTTGGGGATTTTGTCGTCGGAGGAAACTATGTTATCGGTATCATAGTCTTCTCGATTCTTGTACTGATCAACTTCATGGTCATCACCAAGGGATCCACCAGGGTTGCAGAAGTTGCGGCCCGTTTTACACTTGATGCGATGCCTGGAAAGCAGATGGCTATTGATGCCGATCTCAATGCTGGGCTTATTGAGGAGAGTGAAGCGAAAAGACGCCGTGCAGAAATCTTGCAGGATGCAAACTTTTACGGAGCGATGGATGGTTCTGCAAAGTTTGTCAAAGGTGATGTCGTTGCCGGTATCATCATCACAATCATCAATATCATCGGCGGTTTCTTGATCGGTGTGTTTCAACATGAAATGAGTGTAGGTGATTCTGCTTCCGTCTTTACCATCTTGACAATCGGTGACGGCCTGGTATCACAGATCCCGGCCCTTATAATCTCAACAGCAAC
Organism: Sulfurimonadaceae bacterium; assembly: GCA_041546465.1. Classification (GTDB taxonomy): domain Bacteria; phylum Campylobacterota; class Campylobacteria; order Campylobacterales; family Sulfurimonadaceae. The sequence goes on along the minus strand of JBFEWG010000027.1, from coordinate 3,660 downwards.
AGGTATTATGATCACCAGGGCATCAAGTGATCAAAGTAATTTTGCCGAAGGTACGATCAGTCAACTTATGGGAAATGCAAAGACCCTGCTTATTGTCGGCTCTATCATGGTACTCTTTGCCCTGGTCCCTGGTCTTCCTACACTTTCCATGGGCTTTGTTGGCCTTATCTTTTTAATAATGGGGTATCTCCTTCTTCAACATGAACGCGGAGAGCTTCGACTCTTTCAAGACAAACCTCTGAGCAAACCGCAAGACGGTTCTACACCTGCCGGTTCAGATGCAACAACGCCGGAAGGACAACGCGCGGCGGTACCGCAAAAAAGTCATGAAGAGATCGCAAAAGAAGAGGAAGCAGCCCTGGAAGACATCTTGAAAATAGAGATGCTTGAGCTGACACTTGGATATCAGCTTATCCGTCTGGCCGATGCCGGTCAAGGGGGTGACCTCCTTGAACGTATACGCTCCATGCGGCGTAAAATAGCTACTGACCTCGGGTTCTTGATGCCGCAGGTACGTATTCGTGATAATTTACACCTCGATCCAAGCCACTACCAGATCCTTTTAAAAGGAGTCGATATTGGACACGGTTCCATCCAGCCCGACAAGTTTTTAGCGATGGACAGCGGTATGGCGACCGAAGAAATTGAAGGAGAAAAAACGAAAGAACCGGCCTTCGGTCTTGACGCTATTTGGATCAGACCTGAACTGAAAGAAGACGCTATTATGAACGGTTATACCGTTGTAGACCCGGCTACTGTTATCTCGACACACATGAGTGAACTTGTCAAGTCACACGCGGAAGAGTTGCTCACCCGCCAAGAGACTCAGACACTGATCGACAAGCTCAAGAATGATTATCCGGTTGTTGTCGACGATGTATTGAAAGTAGCTACAGTCGGTCTTATCCAGCGTATCCTTAAAGCCCTTCTTCATGAGAAGATACCATTAAAAGACATGCTTTCTATTCTTGAAGGAATTGCTGACATCGCCGAGTATACAAAAAATGTCGATGTTATTGTTGAGCAGGTACGTTCTAAACTTTCTCGTGTCATCACCTCTTTATACAAAGACAATGAAGGGGTTATCAGACTCTTGACTTTCGATACAGCAACCGAGCAAAAAATATTGGAGAAATCGAGCGATCAAGACGGCGTCCGTAATCTTATGCTTAATGTCGGAGAGATCAATGCCCTGATACAAGGTATCAGTGACAAGGCAAGTACCCTTTTACAACAGGGTGTATCACCGGTCATTCTGATCGTCGATCCACAATTACGAAAGCCGCTGGCTGATATTTTTGAACGATTTAATCTCGAAGTCGTCGTACTTTCTCATGCAGAGATCGACAGTAATGCGAAGTTTGAAGTTATGGGCAGTGTCTCCATAGATCTTTAAAAGCGGCAATATAAAAGGTAAACTATGACAAAACTCAACAATACGATTTATCATCTTTCCCATATCGATTTAGATGGGTACAGCTGTCAACTGGTAATGAAAGAGGCCTATGCGGATATCATCTTCTTTAATGCCAATTACGGTGCAGAAGTCAACGAAAGACTCAATGAAATACTAGAGAGCATCCGAAGAAAAAAAGAAGATGCTTCAATTTTGATCACAGACTTGAACCTTACATTGGATGAGTCAAAATGGCTTACCAAAGAACTGGAGAGATTACATGAATATGAGAAGATCAATATTCAGCTTCAACTCCTGGACCATCACGGCAGCGGACAGGAATCAGCCGATAAGTTTGACTGGTACTTTCTGGACACAACACGTTCTGCCACACAGATTACCTATGACTATGCTATAGAACACTACACCTTCAATGATGAGGCAAAGGTCTGGTTACCGCCTTATGTCGATATTGTCGATGCCGTTGATTTATGGCACCAGGATAAGCATGAGGCCTTCGAATATGGAAAAGTCTGTATGCGTCTTGTTACGGAGACCCGTGAACTAAACCGTGTTATGTTTGCTCAAGAAGACAGAGCCTATAAACATGCCCTGCTCTTTGAAGCAGCGCAGATGATCCCTTTGGACAATTCCAATATCCTGCTTGATGACACCATTCATGCACTTAAAAAGAATTATTTTCGAAAAGAGCATGATGACACTCTTGATAACCTGGGTACTGCCTATATTGTTGAACTCCTTGGTCAACAGAAAAAAGAGAAGACGATCTATTACAAGGGATATAAAGGTTTTCTCTCTTATGCCTTAGGGAATACTTCTATTATAGGGAATGCATTTTTGACCAGCTATGACGAGTATGATTTCATTGTCGATGTCGGACCAAGAGGCACGATGAGTCTACGTGCGAACAACAAGGTCAATGTCTCCTTGATCGCCAAAGAGTGGGCTGGCGGTGGAGGCCATCCCAATGCTTCCGGCGGACGTATCAATGGGTTTAAAGAGCAGTTCAGATATGACAAGGTCAAAGAGCAGATCCAAAATGTCATTGATGAGAGCGAGTCAAGAGCAGGTACACTAAGTCCTAAGGCTTAAGCCCTCACTTTATTAAAGTAAGTCTCACTTTTTAAGCCGGTCATCTTTTATCAAAGACACTTAAGTCCTAATACGTATTATGTCGATATGAAAAAAGAAATCAATGATATTTTCACCTACCATAACGAGACCAAACACTCGACTCGACGATATGCCCGTTCTTTAGGCTATATGGACTGGTCCACACAGCCTGACCCTTTTCGGTCTTACACGCATGCACAAAAGATTCAGCTCCCCGTGAGTCTGAACAACCCAACACCACCCTACCATCTTATCTTTGAAGAAGCATTGCCCTGTGCTCCGCTCATGTTGGAATCCATCGCCCAGTTATTTCAATTCTCATTAGGACTGGCAGCCTGGAAACAGGCAGGTCCACAGAAATGGGCCCTACGCTGTAACGCTTCAAGCGGTAACCTTCATCCCAGTGAGTCATATATTGTCCTGCCGCCAATAGAGCGTATCAGTGAGAAAAGCTCGATCTTGCATTACGGACCAAAGCAGCATCAGCTTGAGCGACTTTGTGAATTTGATACAACCTTTTGGGATCAACTGGCCAAAGGCAGCTTTTTAGTAGCGATCAGCTCTATTACCTGGCGTGAAGTATGGAAATATGGAGAACGTGCTTTCAGATATTGTTCCTTGGATGCAGGTCATGCCTTTCGTGCGGTACAGATATCTGCAATGATGCTGGGATGGAAAGTGCAGCTTCTTGATGGCGTTCACGACTCAGAACTTAATAAGCTCTTGGGCTTTGATCAAGAGCAGCGATATATACGAGATGAAAAAGAGTTTCCCGATATGCTTTTAGCTATTTCACCTATAAAAAGGCAGGATATAGACCTTTCAATGCTTCTAGCTGATCTTCCCTCCGGATATGAAGGTACGGCCAATCCCTTAAGTCCATCTCATCAACAGTGGAATATGATAGGGCTTATAGAAAAGAGCAGTTTCTCATACGCATATCCACGTCAAACTATCATCTCCTTGCCCATACCAAGAGCGCCATCTTTCGAATCAAAAAAGATTGTTCTTGAACGACGTTCGGCACAGATGATGAACAGAGACAATGCTTCAATCACACAAGAGCAGTTCTTTACTTTACTAAACTCTGTCAAAGGAAGTCTGGATGGATTTGATAACACTGCAAACCT
>JBFEWG010000169.1:0-3476 GCA_041546465.1 Sulfurimonadaceae bacterium | reverse complement strand
TCAGTCTGAGCATACCAATCTTATGAAACAGTTTGCGGCTTCTGTGGAGACACTGGATCAAAGTACAAAAGAATTTGCCTCATCGATTGAGGGTATTCAGGAAGAACTGATTCATGCCGCGGTAGATATCGCCAAAGAGGTCATTCTTGTCGAGACATCAGAACGTGGAAATGAGATTGCAAGTCAACTGGCCAAAGAACTGATTGCCGAGATCAAAAATTCATCAGAGGTGACGATCAAGGTCAACCCTAATGACAAAGTGGCAATAGAACAGAGTTTAGGTACACTGGAAAATGTTAAAATTATATCTGACAATGCTGTTAGTAACGGCGGTGTAATTATTTTAAGCGATGCCGGCAATATAGACGGCGATATTATGAAGCGATATGAACGCGTAAAGAGCGCGGCCTTGGGTCAATAAATTTTTAAAGTTGTTAATGAAAAATATAAAAGATATGAATGCGCAGGAGCGCGAAGAACTCTGTAAAGATATACGAGATCGGATTTTAGATGTAGTCAGTAAGAATGGTGGACACCTCAGTTCCACCCTTGGTGCGACGGAATTGATAGTAGCGATGCATGCTGTCTTTGATATAGAAAAAGACCCTTTTATCTTTGATGTCTCCCATCAGGCCTATGCTCATAAGCTTATCACAGGTCGCTGGGATGTATTTGAAACACTACGTCAGTTTAACGGTATCTGCGGGTATACAAAACCGAGTGAAAGTGATGCAGACTATTATGTCGCCGGGCATAGTTCAACCTCTATATCATTGGGTGTAGGTGCAGCCAAGGCTTTTGCCTTATCGGGTGAAGACAGAATCCCGGTAGTGATGATCGGTGACGGTTCGATGTCTGCCGGGATGGTGTATGAAGCATTGAACGAACTGGGTGAGCGAAAATATCCTATTGTGATCATCCTGAACGATAATGAGATGAGTATTGCCAAGCCTATCGGTGCGATATCCAAGCATCTCTCTCAGGCGATGGCGGGTCCTTTTTATCAAAAACTCAAGGCTAAGACGGAGAAGGTATTGGAGCATTTTCCTGACGGAGCAACCTATTTGGCCAAGCGTTTTGAAGAGAGTTTTAAGCTGATCACGCCGGGTCTTATCTTTGAGGAGATGGGTGTTGAGTATATCGGTCCGGTTGACGGACATGATACGAATTCTCTGATAGAGACACTCGAAATCGCCAAGCAGCTTGGCAAGCCTGTTATCGTACATGCACAGACACTGAAGGGAAAAGGCTATGAGATCGCAGAAGGTCACCATGAACACTGGCACGGTGTCGGTCCTTTTGAGATATCTGACGGTAAGGCAAACAAAAAGTCAAGCGGTAAAGCGGCGACAAAGGTTTTTACAGAAAAATTATTGGAGCTGGCACGAAGTGACGAAAAGGTTGTCGGTGTAACGGCTGCCATGCCAAGCGGAACAGGTCTGCGGGAATTGTTGGATGAGTTTCCGACACGTTTTTGGGATGTCGGTATCGCAGAACAGCATGCCGTGACATCCATGGGACCTTTGGCCAAAGAGGGCTTTAAGCCCTTTTGTACAATCTATTCGACCTTTTTACAGCGCGGGTATGATCAGGTCATCCATGATATCTGTCTGATGGACTTGCCGGTTGTGTTTGCTCTTGATCGTGCCGGAATCGTCGGTGAAGACGGAGAGACGCACCAGGGTGTTTTTGATATATCCTTTTTGCGTGCTATACCAAACATGACACTCTTTGCACCGAGGAATGAGAACGATATGCATGCCGCGATGGACTTTGCCTATAAGTATGATCGTCCATGTGCCCTTCGATACCCCCGCGGTGCTTTTTTGGATGAGAGCAAAGAAGGAGCCAAGCCGTTTGAGCTTGGAAAGTCTGTGATGCTTCAAGAATCAAGAAATAATATTCTTTTTATCGGTTATGGTAACGGTGTAGGACGTGCTATGCAGACAGCAGCACTGATGGATGAAGATGTTGCCATCTTGGACTTACGGTTTGTAAAGCCCCTTGATGCCGAGATGCTGCGTGAATGTGCCAAGAACTTTTCGCACTGGTATGTCTTTTCCGATTCAGCTAAGATGGGCGGAGTCGGTTCAGCAATCTTGGAGTTACTGGCGGAAGATGGGATCACCGGTATCAAGCTGAAGTCTTTTGAATATGAGGATGCCTTTATCACTCATGGAAATACGAAACTTGTCGAAGAGTCGCTTGAACTGCTACCTGAGCAGTTGGCGCAGAAGGTCAAGGCGAATCCATAAGTAATGAACAAACTACAAGTATTAGATAATTTAAGGATTAAAGGCATATTTACAATCCTTGGATTGTCCTTTACTTTACTGCTTTCTTCTCTTTTGATATTTGGTGCCTATAATACCAGTCAAATTATTGGTCATATAACACTTGTCCTATTTTTTATTCCCCATTTCTTTATTTTTAAAAATATGAATTTTTCCAATGGACGCATGCATTTTATTGATTTGGATAATAATACTTTGTATATAGTAAAAAGTGGAATTTTATCGATTCAACATAAGAAAGTACATTTTACAAACATTAAAAATTTACGTGCCAAAATGTTGATACAAAAGATTGGAAAATTGTGGTCAACAAGTTATGAAATCAGAGCTGAAATAGATGGTGAGGACAAGTTGTTATGTACAACAAGTAGTAGAGTAAAGTGTAATGGAGTGATAAATAGCTTGAGTAATCACTATTCATTGTCATGTGATTTTAAGATCGAAGGAAAGGTTTCTAAGTTCCATAAAGGAATCTTTCAAAATACGATGTATAAATATAAATATGCTCCTCAATCTTATTCTTATAGTGCAATATTAATGTTATTTTCTAGTTGCGTTTTTTTCCTGACCGATAATAATTTTTCTGCCTTTATCATGTTAATTGGTTGTATGTATTCTTTCGTGTTGTACAATAGGTCCAAACTTAATTTGGAAGAACAAGCAATTTAAATTTATTTAGATTAGGTATGTTTTTATCATGATTGTTTCTTATTTAATGTTTCAATAACAAATCAGGTTAATGGAAAGTCTAAGAGTTAAAAGAAGAAAGTGTAAAAGGGTTAAACCTTTTACGGAAGAAGCACCCCACTTACGCTTTAGCGACGGGAGTGTCGGCGTTTAGCGCCAGAGATTATAGGTCACCTTCGTGTTTACCAAGGTACTCAGCAACACCGTCAGTTGTAGGTTTCATACCTTCATCACCTTTGTTCCAACCTGCAGCACAAACTTCACCATGTTCGTTAGTGAAAAGCATTGCGTCAACCATACGGATCATCTCATCGATGTTACGTCCAAGTGGAAGGTCGTTGATTACTGCGTGACGGATAGTACCGTCTTTGTCGATTAGGAATGAACCACGTAGAGCAACTCCACCGTCAAGTAGTACGTCGTATGCTTTAGCGATCTCTTTTGTAAGGTCAGCTACTAGTGGGTATTTGATTTGACCGATTCCACCTTCGTTTA
>JBFEWG010000032.1:0-16976 GCA_041546465.1 Sulfurimonadaceae bacterium | reverse complement strand
GGTTCGATATTCCCCCTGTCATCATCAGCAAGTACAGATCTCCCCGGAAAGGCACTTGCTTTTGAACAAAATGCCCATTACCAAAAGCTTACAGCGACTGCTTATGAGAAGATCACAAGTTATAATAATTTTTATGAGTTCTCTCTCTCAAAAGACGGTCCTGCAAAACTGGCACACACTCTTCAAAGTGAGCCATGGACGATAGAGATCACGGGAGAAGTCGAACAACCGATGACCGTCGATGTCATGGATATCATGGCAAAGTATCCGCTGGAAGAGAGGATCTATCGTTTTCGATGTGTCGAGGGATGGTCGATGGTGGTCCCATGGGTGGGATTTGAACTTTCCTACCTTTTAAAAAAAGCCGGACTGACCTCAAAGTCAAAGTTTGTCGGTTTTCAGACAAAATATGACCCGAAGATGTTCCCGGAACAAAAATCTGAAGGTTTTTTTGGTAACATTCCCTTTCCCTATGTCGAGGGTCTTCGCATCGATGAAGCGATGCACCCGTTGACGCTCTTAAGTGTAGGTCTTTACGGAAAGACACTGCCCAAACAAAACGGTGCGCCGATCCGTCTTGTAGTACCGTGGAAGTACGGGTTTAAGAGCATCAAATCCATAACAAAGATTCATGTGTCCGAGAAGATGCCACGAAGCACCTGGAACGAAGTTGCTCCCAAAGAGTATGGCTTCTACTCCAATGTGAATCCGGATGTGCCTCATCCGCGTTGGTCTCAGGCTAAAGAACGTCCTTTGGGTTCATTCTTCAAAGAGAGGACACAGCTGTTTAACGGATATGCCGATCAGGTGGCGGATCTGTACAAGGGAATGGATTTACGTAAACATTTTTAATGAGAGCAGGACATAGCGTCCTGTGATGATATAGGAAATATATGAGAAAGATCATCTGGTTTGTTGCACTGCTTCCCCTGCTGTATATTGCCTATAAGCTGGGATGGGGATTTGAGTATACACGTTATATCTCCGGTTTTATCTACAAGAATGGGGGCGCTTTTCTAGGAAGTTTTCCGAATGATCCCTTGAAGTTTACAGCTGATATCTTAGGAATCAGCGCGATTCAGTTCTTGATCGCTACACTTACGATTACCCCGTTAAAGTCTTACTTGAAGGTCAATCTTGTCAAATACAGGCGTCTGTTGGGATTGTGGACATTCGCGTATGCTTTGATGCATTCACTTTTCTTCTTTATTGTCGAGAATGAGGGAAGTGTCTCTATGATGCTCTCTGACGCCTATAAACGTCCCTTTGTTTTTTTGGGCCTGAGTGCTTTTTTAATCCTTTTAATGATGGCACTGACGTCACCGAAAAAATTGTATTCGAAGTTTGTGAAATGGCATAAGCTTGTCTATCTGGCAACTGTATTGATTGCACTTCATTTCATGATGAGCCAAAAGGTCATCGGCACAGATGTTCTTGTCTATGTAGGGATATTGGGTGTACTTTTAGTGCTTAGGCTCTTGAAGCGATAGTGTTTTTAGCTGCTCTTTCATCTCTTTCTATGACACAGGGCCTCATTCGTATATGATCAGACTTCTCAGAGTCTGTCGTCAGAGAGTTCTGTCTTTTATACTCTCCCTTATTGTTATTTTTTGATAAAAGGGTAGAGCTGGTTGTTCGCCGTGACAAGTTTGGAAGCAAGTGCATCGATGATATTTTTATACATTTTGACAAAACCTGTTGCATTGTCGCAATCAAGCTCTTTTGCTACGGTCATAGCAAGGATAAAGGCATCGTCTGTTGCAACCTTGGCGCGGGCAGTCCGCGCCTCGCCTGTAATCGCACCGATCTCACCAAACACCATACCTTCCTGCAATGTAGTTAGATGGGAAAAAGGATCATCGCCTTCTACGTTCTCATTGTAACCGTAGATGTCAACTTTGCCGTTGACGATGTAGTAGATCTTATTTCCGAAGTCACCCTGTTCAAAAATACATGCGTCTTTGGCAGGACGCATGAACTCAGAGGTCTTTGTAAGGGCGACGATCTCTTCATCGGTGAGATCGTCAAAGAAGTGGATCTTTTTGCGCACGGCAAGGAGCATGCTCATCTCACGTGAAAGTTTGTCTTTGTTGAGGGGATCAACACTTCCACCCGGCGTCAGAAGCTTGTCAAGTCTGTCATATTTCATAATAACGACAGACGGGATGACAGCATCTTCAAGCAGTATCAGTTTATCCATCTTGTAATCAATGACTTTTTGTAAAAACTCTTTTGGCTCATCTAGAAACTGTTCGGGTAACAGAATCTCTTCTGAATTGATAGGAAGGCTCATATTATCCTCTCAAAACAAGTCGCAAAGGTATGGATAGGTTTAGCAACTCTTGTTATTTGAAACTATTATACAATGTGAATTTTGAATGAATATTAAACATAACTCTGCATTGTTTATATTGACAATAAGGTTATGTTATACTCCGAAAAAAAAGGAAGCTGGCATCAAAAGGTATGAACTCGTAATATTAGGTGCAGGAGCAAGTGCACTGATGCTTGCAGCTCAGCTGTGCAAAAAGGGTGTAAAAGGAGTCGCACTCGTCGATCATAACCCTCGTGTCGGTATGAAGATCAAGATATCCGGCGGTGGTAAGTGTAATGTCACGAATGAAAATGTCTCAGAGGATAATTATTTAGGTGAAGCGGGATTTGTGGGCTCTGTTTTGAAGCGATACTCACCCTCAGACCTCTTGGCTTTTTTAAAGGAGGAAGGAGTCATACCCAAGATCCGATCATTAGGGCAGTACTTCTGTACAAAGAGTGCTGATGAGGTCATCAATGTCTTGAGAAACCAGGCTCAATGCACTAAGCTGTTACTCTCACATAAAATCATCAGTGTGGAAAAAAATGCTGATGAGTTTTACATCCAAACGGATAAGACAACCTTGCTCGCAAAGCATCTTGTTGTCGCTACAGGTTCATCTGCCTATCCCCAGGTCGGTGGCAGTGATATCGGTCTCAAACTCGCAAAAGGTTTGGGACACAATATTGAAGGCTTCTCACCGGTATTAGTCGGATGGACGGTACAGAAAGAGCAATTTTGGATGAAAGAGTTAAGCGGTATTTCGACATGGGTCAGTATTGATGTCGGGCATAAAAAACTAAGTGGTGATCTTCTTTTTGCACACAAGGGGATAAGCGGACCGGCAGTATTGTCGGCTTCCCTGTACTGGAAAAAAGGTCTAGTGAGGATTGACTTCCTGCCTGGCAAAAGCTTGAAAAAGGTATTAAATGATAGGAAGAAACAGGTTTCCTCACAGCTAAAGCTCTCCAAACGTCTGTCGAAAGCACTTTTAGACAGTATAGGTGTTGAGGACAAAGCTGTACAGAAGTTAAGTGATACCGAGTGGAAAAAACTTGAGCTATTAAAGAACTACCCTATGTCACCAGCCGGAAATTTCGGTTTGAAAAAAGCCGAAGCATGTCGCGGTGGGGTAGATGTCTCTGAGCTAAATTCTGATACAATGCAAAGCAGACTACATGAAAACCTGTTTTTTATAGGAGAGGTTGTTGATGTGACAGGTGAACTTGGCGGTTATAATTTTCAATGGGCATTTTCCAGTGCCGTTGTCTGTGCACAGGCCTTGGAACATAAATTGTTAGTCTGAAACATAACTACTGTCTAGGAAGTATGAATGTATTTGAACTTTACACCTGAATATATCGTTGATGCTCAAGTCAAAGATGCGACCTTGGAGTCTGCACTCAAAGAGGCATTTGATCTGCGTTTGAGACGACACGACGAGCCAAAGACTGCCGAACTTCAGAAACTGATGCTTGAAGTTGTACCGATGGAGGAGATTAATTCCTTGGGAGTTGAGCATCTTCCCTATTTTCTGGACTGCTATTCGGCATGGATAATCTTAGAGTATCTTAATCGAAACAAGACGATCAGCCTGCCGAAAGAACTTGACCTGAAAAGAATGTTTGATTTTGAATACCTTGATGCGATCATCCGGAAGTACGAAGACGAATACGTCGGACTTGTGCAAAAGATGAGAAGCTGTGGCAGTTAAGACAAACGCCTCTGATGAGAGAAAAAGGTCTCTTCCCAAGACCCCTCTGTTGACAGTGGATGGGATTATAGAGCTTTACCAAGGAGGTGTCTTTCAAGGTATTGTTCTTATTGAGCGGCTTAATGCTCCTCTTGGGCTGGCGATTCCTGGAGGATTTGTTGATGTGGGTGAAAAGATCGAAGATGCTCTTGTCCGTGAGATGAAGGAGGAGACAGACCTTGAGGTAGAGATCTCTTCGCTGTTAAACGTATATTCTGATCCATCACGTGATCCGCGTTTTCATACGGCTTCTGTTGTCTATATTTGCAAGGCAGAAGGTATGCCAAGAGGTCTGGATGATGCCAAAGAAGCGATTATCTATAAAAAGAATGAAATCCCATTTGAATCATTGGTCTTCGATCATGCACAGATCTTAAGAGACTATCTTAAGATATAGACTATTTATAGATTTCTTCATGGGCTGATTTCCAGCGTTTGTGGCACCAAAACCATGGCTCGGGATGGGACCTGATGACATCAGAAAGAAAATCGGCCTGCGCCTGGGTCGATTCCAGGATGTCTTTAGCCTCATCATCTGTGTTTGCAGTGACGATAGGCTTGAAAAAGCTGATGACTTTTTCTTTTTCCGATGAGGTGTGGATCAGAGCCGGGACGATAAGGGCGTCAAACTTTCTGGCCAGAAAAGCAGGTGCGGCTGTCTGTGTTGCTTTGGCCCCTAAAAAGTCGATATATATTCCATCTTTCGGGTTGACGTTTTGATCGATCATCATGGAGATGCTTTCACCTTTTTTCAAGGCTCTGACAAGATGCTTGATAGCACCTTTTTTTTCGACCATATTCATCTTGAACTTGGTACGTGAACGTAAAAGATACTCATCGAAGTACTTGTTGTTCATCTTCTTGTGTATGGATGTTGTGGGATGTACAAGTGCGGCAATCGCAGTGGCCCCAAGCTCCCAGTTACCGTAATGTGCCGAGATAATGATGATTTGTTTTCCTGCCTTGATGGCATCATCGATATAGTGTCTGTTCTCGAATGTCACACTTTTTTCTAGGTCTTCAACACTTAGCTTGCTGCTGCGCAGGACTTGCAGGAGTACTAGAGCAAGGTTAATATGACAATATTTCAGTATGCTATCGTATTGTTCCGTTGAGATTTCGTCTTTGATCGTCAGCTCAAGGTTCGCTTTGATGATCTTTTTGTGTTTGCTGTCTATGAGAAAAGTGAGTTTTGCCAGAGCTAATATTAGAGCTTTTTGCAGGCTGTAAGGCAAGGCTAAAAAACAGGTCTCAAAAAAGCGAAAGAGGTAATAAGCGATCATGTTAAAAGCTCCTGTGCTTTTTTATAAATATTCTCAGGAGAGATCTCTTTGATCGACATATCACTGCGGTTTAATTTTAGTGGATTGACTTCAGAATCGGATTCTATGGCGATATGGTGTGCATCTTGCCACATCATCTTCTTTGCAGGGGTCGGTCCGAACAGGGTTATGGAGTTTTTATTCATCGCCCACGCTATGTGGGTAGGGCCGGTGTCATTGCCGATGACAAGATCGACATTGTCAATCAGCGCTACGAGTTGAGGAAGCGTCAGCTTAGGTGAAAGTCTTGCATGTGATGATGTATTGGCAATAGCCGAGGCATCTGATTTTTCTCCTTCACTTCCCCAGATCAAAATAATATTGGCATCAAAGCTATTGGCAAGCTGAATAAAGTTCTCTTTCGGATAGGTCTTCGAAGGCCAGCTTGCACCGATAACAAAAGCGATATTCTTTTTATCGGGTATCAAAATCTCTTGCGTGATGTTGTCTTCATCCGCATAGTATAAAGAGGGTTGTTTTGATACGAGCATCTCTTCGGTGAGTTCTATTCCCAAAGCTTCTCTTGTAAGAACAAGGGTCCTCCAGATAGAGTTCTCCTCATAGGGGATGTGTGTATGATGCCGGTAAAATTTTGAGGCGATACTTTCACGAATAGAGTCCTTGGCAAAACCATAGACGTTTTTACCGATCAGTCGTGACACAAGGGCTGATTTTAATAGCCCCTGAAGATCGATAATCTTATCAAATTCGCCCAATGAACGCAACATAGAGATGATCTGGAATAACAGGGAGATTGATTTCGTTTTTTTTGCACGTTTGATAGCGACAGTATGGACGGCATCCAGGTCAGGATGGTTGGCGATGATAGGGGCAAATGCTTCTTCACATATCCATTCGATACGAGCATCGGGGTAAGCTTTTTTAATAAACTGCAAGATAAAGGCTGAATTAATGATGTCTCCAAGAGCAGAGAGTCTGACAATGGCAATGCGCATAGGTTCCATTCGAAATTTTTTGTTATTATAGCAAAACATTGTACTGTATGTTCATGCCCTGAGGGTGCCTATTCATAGCATCACATAAGTTAAATGAGATATAATTACGGACAAATAAGGATAAAGGGAAAATTATGGTCGTAAGAGATATACAGCAGTTTGCTGAGATCCGTACAAAAGCGCGTGCATATTTTTGTTATCTGTTTTCTAAGAATCTACCTAATCGCCTTCCGGAGATCTCATCAGAAGCGGTGATGGATCGTCTGCGCAAGATGATGGGAGACCAGCCTGATGCTGATGGTGTGTATCTTTTAGACGAAAAGGGTGTTCAGATCTCATCAACCTATATGCAGGATTCTGAAAAGTCTGAAGACGTGGGTTCTATCCGTTCAAATAGAGCCTATTACTACAGAGCGATGAAGGAGAAGCGTTGTACGATCACTGACCCTTATCCGTCCCTTCTTACTCAGGATCTGGCCGTTACTGCTTCGCAGCCTATCTTTGATGAGACAGGAAAGGTCAGATATGTTGCCTGTATGGATATGCCCCTTGGCAGTGTTATCAGTATTGCCCATCCGACAGCGGGCTCTTCACTCTTTGGACGAACGAGCAAGTTCGCTTATTCCGTCTTTTCAGTGGCTCTGGCACTTGTCGCTCTTTTACTCTTTGTCAAAGGGATAGAGAACTTTATTCATTACGGGTTTGATTATCGCTCGCTTGAAGTAAAGACCATCTTTGAATCGACCATTCTTTTGACACTCTCTTTAGCCATATTCGATCTGGTCAAGACGATCTTTGAGGAAGAGGTGATGGGGGTGCACCGGCGTTCGCACTCTGGTGCAAACCGGACAATGATCAAGTTCTTGGGTTCTATCATCATCGCACTCTCTATAGAAGCGTTAATGCTGGTCTTCAAGTTTGCCTTGATCGAACCGGGCATGTTGATCAATGCAGTATATCTTATCATCGGGGTTGCTTTGTTGACGATCACTCTGGCGGGATATATCAAACTAACAAAACAGATACAAGGTGATGAAGATTGATCGGAATAGTAGATTACAATATGGGCAATCTTGCCTCTGTTAAGAATGCATTTTCAGTATTGGGAGAAGAAGTTGTTGTTGAATCAGACCCTGGCAAACTGACGGAGTACGACAAACTGATTTTACCGGGTGTAGGGGCTTTTGGAGATGCGATGGAACATCTACAGGTCAATGGAATGGATGAGGCTGTTAAAGAGTATGCGAAAACGGGCAAATATATGCTGGGTATCTGTCTGGGTATGCAGCTTCTGTTTGACTCCAGTGAGGAGTTCGGTTCCAACGAAGGTCTTGGCCTGATCCCGGGAAAAGTTGTCGGATTTGACACTTCAAGATTCACACATCCTTTAAAAGTACCCCATATGGGCTGGAACAGGATGTTTACCAAGGACCACCCGTTATTTAGAGGAATGGATCAGGAACATTATCTCTATTTCGTTCACTCTTTTCATGCGGTGTGTGCAAACGAAGAAAATATCATTGGTGAAACAGAGTATGGTTATCGTTTTAGTTCTGCCGTACAACATGGCAATATTTTGGGAATACAGCCTCACCCGGAAAAGAGCCATAAAAACGGCTTGACAATTTTAAAAAACTTTATTGATTTATAGAAGGAAAAGAGTAGATGGATATATTACCGGCGATTGATTTAAAAGACGGAAAAGCGGTACGTCTGACGAAAGGATTAATGGACAGTGCCAAAATTTATTCGGATGAGCCTTGGCAATTGGTCAAGACGTTTGAAGAGATGGGGTCTGAATGGACACACCTTGTTGACCTTAACGGTGCGTTCGCAGGCGAACCCAAGAATCTCGAACAGATCCGTCTGATCCGCCAAAATTGTAAGATGAAGCTTGAGCTCGGTGGTGGTATTCGTGATGAAGAGACCATCAAGCAGTATCTTGAACTTGGCATTGACAGATTGATCTTGGGCTCTATTGCTGTTAAAGACCCGGAATTTGTGAAGGCAATGGCGAAAAAATACCCTATTGCTGTCGGTATTGACGCTATTGACGGTTATGTGGCTGTTGAGGGCTGGGCTGAGACTTCTGAGATGAAAGCGACAGAGTTGGCAAAAGCTTTTGCCGATGCCGGAGTCGAGGCAATCATCTGTACGGATGTTGGAAGAGACGGGACCTTAAGTGGTGTGAATGTCGAGTTTACACAGTCGATCGCTGAGGCATCGGGTATTCCCACGATTGCCAGTGGCGGCGTGCGTGATGAGTCAGATATAGAGAACTTGGAAAAAGCCGGAAATGTTTCGGGTGTAATCATCGGGAAAGCGTTTTATGAGGGGACGATCGACCTTAAAAAAGTTTTTAAAGTTCGCTCAAAGTAGAATAAGATATTATTAGAGTAATATATTTTAAATCTTGCAAGGATAAATATTGAAATTAGTTGTAGTAGATGATAGTTCAACAATGCGTCGTATTATCAAGAACACATTAGCTCGTCTGGGATATAAAGATGTCCTAGAAGGTGAGGATGGTGTTCAAGGATGGGCAGTTTTGGACAGTAATCCGGACACTGGTATGTTGATTACAGACTGGAACATGCCGGAGATGAATGGTTTGGAGTTGGTTAAAAAAGTTCGTGCAGACGAAAGGTTTGTTGACCTTCCGATCATTATGGTTACAACAGAAGGCGGAAAGGCCGAGGTTATTACCGCATTAAAAGCCGGTGTCAATAACTATATTGTCAAACCGTTCACACCACAGGTCTTGAAAGAGAAACTTGGTGCCGTTATGGGTATTGAGGAGTAATGCAGGAGAGTTACCACGAGTTGGTGATTACCCCTTCTGCTTATATAGAGCATTTTAGTGATTTCTTAAGTTCATCCTTACCGGTTGGATTTGAAGAAAACGAATCCCAGCTGATTGTCCGAAGTGAAGATGAACTGGAGACATTAGCGTGGGGAGTAGAACAGTTTTCCCAAGCCTTGAGTGAAGCGCTCGGTGAGGAAGTGACTGTAAAGACAGAACTGTTCGAAAAGAAGAACGAAGATTGGATTTGCAAATATCAGGAAGGGATTGAACCAGTCCAAGTCGGAAAGTTCTATATCCATCCGACATGGAGTGAACCTTCGGAGGAACTGCTTAATATCAGACTGGATCCGGCCCTTGCTTTTGGAACAGGACACCACCCGACAACGGCAAGTTGTCTTAAGGCGATATCTAACCATGTTAAAGAAGGCATGGAGGTTGTCGATGTAGGTTGCGGCTCAGGTATTTTAGCCATCGCTGCACAGAAGATGGGCGCAATTGTGGATCTGTGTGATACGGATATCGTCTCGGTCGATAATGCAAAAGATAATTTTGCATTGAATGAGTCAACTTATCGTGATATCTGGGAAGGCTCGATCACAGACACGGATAGAAAGTATGATCTGGTGATTGCCAACATCGTTGCTGATGTATTGATTTTTATAGCGAGTGATTTAAAAAAGGCAACGAAATCAAAACTTATTCTTTCGGGAATATTAGATAAATATGAGGATAAAGTACAAAAAAAGTTCTCTGACATGAAATGTATTGAACGCATTAGTGATGGAGAATGGATTAGTCTAGTTATGGAGAAATAATGAAAGAACCGAAAAACGAGAAAAATAACAATTTTTTTAATCAAAACCCACTATTAACATTTGCGATTTTTTCAGTGGTGATCATACTTGTCTTTAAGACTCTTGTAGGTGAGAATGCCGGCATGGGTTCCCAGATGAGTCAGGGAGCGACAAAGAACAAAGAGATTACCTATTCTGAATTGAAAAAACTGATTGATTCTAACAGTGTCACTGAAGTAGCGATCGGGCAGAACTATATTCGCGGTTTTTCAGATGAAAGCGGCAGAAAAGTCATATATACGGCGCGATTGGTTCATCAAGACCCTGATCTGATTAAGCTTCTAGATGCCAAAGGTATTGAATACAAAGGTTTTAGTGAATCAAATTGGTTCACAGATATGTTCGGCTGGTTACTGCCGTTCTTTATCATTTTGGCGATATGGATGTTTTTTGCCGGTCGCATGCAAAAAAGCATGGGTGGCGGAATTTTGGGCATGGGTAACTCCAAGAAACTTGTCAACTCAGAAAAACCGAGTACAAAGTTTGATGATGTTGCAGGTGTACAAGAGGCCAAAGAAGAAGTCAAAGAGATCGTTGACTTCTTAAAATACCCGCATCAATATATCGAACTGGGTGCAAAGATTCCAAAAGGGGTACTTCTTGTCGGTAGCCCAGGTACAGGTAAGACACTTTTAGCGAAAGCAGTCGCTGGTGAGGCTGATGTACCGTTTTTTTCAGTATCAGGTTCAAGTTTTATCGAGATGTTTGTCGGTGTCGGTGCAGCGCGTGTCCGTGATTTGTTTGAGCAGGCCAAAAAGGATGCCCCTTCAATCATTTTCATCGATGAGATCGATGCGATCGGTAAGTCGCGTGCAGCAGGGGCTAATATGGGTGGTAATGATGAGCGTGAGCAGACACTCAACCAGCTTCTTGCGGAGATGGATGGTTTTGGTACGGATACACCTATTATTATTCTAGCGGCGACAAACCGTCCGGAGATACTTGATCCGGCACTTATGCGTCCGGGGCGTTTTGACCGCCAGGTACTTGTGGACAAACCGGATTTTGAAGGGCGTAAACAGATCCTTGATGTTCATGTTAAAGGTATCAAGCTTGATCCGAAGGCAGACCTTGAAGAGTTAGCCCGCTTGACAGCTGGTCTTGCCGGTGCCGATCTAGCAAACATAATTAATGAAGCAGCGCTTTTGGCAGGCCGTAAAAAACAACTTACAGTTACGCAAGATGACCTTCTTGAGTCTGTTGAGCGTGCTATTGCTGGTCTATCAAAGAAAAGTCGCCGTATTGATCCGAAAGAGAAGCGCATTGTAGCTTATCATGAGTGTGGACATGCCCTAATTGCCGAGATCACCAAAGGAGCGAAGAGAGTCTCCAAGGTCTCTATTATCCCTCGTGGATTGGCCGCATTGGGTTATACTCTCAACACACCTGAAGAGAATAAATATTTGGCTCAAAAGCATGAACTGATGGCTGAAGTCGATGTACTTCTAGGGGGTCGTGCAGCTGAGGAAGTCTTTATCAATGAGATCTCAACAGGGGCAAGCAATGACCTTGAACGTGCCACTGATATCATCAAAAATATGGTTCAGGTCTACGGAATGAGTGATGTGGCCGGACTGATGGTACTGGAGAAACAGCGTTCATCGTTTTTGGGCGGCGGTATGGGTTCGGCTCGGGAATACAGTGAGAAGATGGCTGAGAATATGGATCAGCATATCAAAGATGAGTTGAAGAAGCATTATGATGATGTCATCGCATCTTTGAATACCTATAAAGATGCGATTGAGACGATGGTCTCATCCCTTTTTGAGAAAGAGACGATTGACGGAGATGAAGTCCGTAAGATCATTGCCGACTTTGAGACAGAGAACGGTCTGGAATCTCGTTTGCAAGAGAGTAATGAGAACGAAGATAAAAAAGGTGAGGTTGTAGAAGAGACTACAGCTGAAACCGAAAGTAGTGAAGAGTGAATATACGTACAGACACCTTTGTAATATCACGCAGCGGATGGGACTTGATTGCTCCCTTGGGTGTCTTGACCTTTTTACTTCTTTTATCTGTCGGCTTTGAGCTGTCAACCTTCCTTTTATTACTACTGCTTGCTTTTATCTTATATATTCATCGTAATCCGGAACGAATATCGACCTTTGGACAGACTGGCTCTATCCTAAGTTGTATAGATGGTCATGTGAAAGAGATAGTCTCCATTGAAAAGTCGCCTATCGATGGAAAACCTGGATTTGAGGTTGTCGTAGAGTCCGGTTATATGGATGTTGCTGTTCTACGTGCACCCGTAGGCTCAATTATGAGTGTCGAAAGATTACAACGTGGCGCGATGCTGAGTCCAAAGTCTTCTGTGTTTTCTTTAAATGAGACTGCTGATATCAGGTTCTCATCATCAGTCGGTGATATATTGATACGCCATACATTAGACTCGTGGACGCGCCCTTTACGTTTTGCCATTGAGGGTGAAATTACTCAAAACCAGCGTTATGGCTATATGCTCAGTGGAAGGACATCAATCTTTTTGCCGTCCAATTCACGTGTGGCTGTTAAGGAAGGAATGAAGGTTGTTGCAGGTGAGTCAGTCATAGGCTTTTTCAGTGAAACAGCCTAAACAACTCATCTATATCCTTCCCAACCTCTTTACAGCCGGAGGAATTTTCTCGGGTATGATGAGCCTTATCATGAGTGCGTCGGGTAAATTTGAGTATGCAGCTTGGTTAATTTTGTTGGCCCTTGTCTTTGACGGTATGGATGGACGTGTGGCACGTATGACAAAGACGACATCGAAGTTCGGTCTGGAGTTTGACTCATTGGCTGATATTGTCTCTTTTGGTGTTGCTCCAGCTATGCTTCTATATCAGTATTGCGGCATGGAGTATGGACGTTTTGGGATGGTTGTAAGCGGGTTGTATGTTGTCTTTGGCGCCATACGTTTAGCACGTTTTAATGTGATGACCTCTGAAGTTGAACCCTCTGTTTTTATCGGTGTTCCAATTCCTACAGCAGCAGTTTTCATATCAATATTAATACTTTTTTATGAAAAATATATGATCGATATATATATCCCGCTTTTACTTGCAACACTAATTGTTGCAGTCCTGATGGTCAGTAATATACGTTATCCTAGTTTTAAAAAAATGGACTTGAAAAAAGCAAATTTCATCAAGGTCCTCGTCGCTCTCGTTGTGAGTGCTTCACTCATCTTTATATATCCGATAGAATCACTGACTATTCTGATATCTAGCTATTTGATCTTCGGTTTTGCGAGAGCGACACTGTATTTTATTAAGCAATTGCAGAAAAAGTCGCGACAAAGCGGTGAGTAATCAGAGTTTACCCATCTCTATAATGCTCATCTAGAAATCTTTACCTGATAATTTTACTGTTTGGCTATTTTGAAATTGAAGTACTGGGACTGAAAATTCACATCATTGATATTTTTAAACGAGATTACAGCGCCCTGATTGTTCTTTGTTTGCAGGTAGAGTAGACCTAGGGCAAAACGGCTCTCTTTGTGTTCAGGGTTCTTTCTTCTTGCCAGCTCCAGCAGGGCGATGGCATTGGCCGGATGGTTGGCTGCCGTGGCCGCAATAGCTCCCAAGAAGAGAGTATTAGAATCCTGCTGCTTGTAGTTATCAATAAGCTCATTATAGATCGTATAAGCCTCTTCGAAGTCCTGCGTATAGATGTTGACAAGGGCAAGAGCCTGCATAATACCTATAGGTCTATCTTTTTCCATCGCATATTTTTCTCTCAGCTGTTTCTGTAAAGGTCGAAGTGAGCCTGTGAACTGAGTATATTGTGTAAAAAGATGTTTGGTGATAAAGGGCCCGTAATAGTAATCATCCATACTGAATTTTTGACGTTTAAGATGTGTGATCGCCTTGCGTGCAAACATCTTCTGTTCATGTTTTGAATAGTGCGTATCAATGTAAAGAAGGTGTGGAAGGATATCATTAGGTAATAGGTTGATAAGTTTTTGTGAATAGTGCTGTGCGTCTTCTTCTCGTCCCATACTCATAGCAATAAGGGCGTCAAGGACAAGATAAAAAGGCCGTTCTTTTTTCTTTCTTTCCATCCATTCGTAGGTCGCAGGAAGGTTGTCCTCTTTGAAATGGATGAGCGCACGATAGAGGTCAAATTCCTCATTTTTTGGCTCTAATGCAAGGTCATGTTTGATGATTTTGGAAAGAGTCTCATGGTTTTTATTCAAAAGCTTTGATGTCATCATCGCAAAGATACCGGAGAGGTAATTCTTGGCATCAAGGTGGTAAGACTTCAGGAAGTGCTTGTGTGCAAGTTCGACCTGTCCGAGTTGCGCATATGTCAGTGCAAGGTCATAATGGATTATAGGGTGACGTGGATAAAGCTCAGAAATCCGTACCAGGTTCTCGTTGGCTTCTTGTAAACGAAAGTTCAATGCAGACTGTATAGACTTGGCAATATTAAAGTTGACATTGGATAATGACGCACTTTGCATCAAATATTGACTTGCACCTGTCACGTTGTCAATGGAGACGTTGGCATTACCTTTTCGGATATAGGAGATGGTCTGGTTTGCATTGAATATCTTATACGGAGTAAAATAAAACAGAATTTGATAGATACTTGATTGGTTATGGATAATATTTTCATGAAAGTTTTTTTGTGCAAGATTGATATCAAAAAGAGATTCTTTTAAATAGGTTTGAACAGGGTAGTGTTTGTAGACCTCTTGCGGATACATAGTAGTGATGTTTTCCAAAAGGGTGGCGGCATCTTGTATCTGGCCTGATTTCAGATTAACGAAGCTTAGCGCAAGTTGACTTTTGACCGGTTCGATACCTTGCTGGATAGCCAGACGCAGGTACTTTTTTGCCAAGGTAAGATCACCCAGATTCGCGTAGAGCAGGCCAAGACTCAAGGTGCTTTCATCCGGATCGGACTTCTCAAGGCTTGCTATCGCTTTGTGATACGAGGAAAAAAGCAGGTTGATCTTGGCGAGAAGCTGGTCTTGTACGGTGTTGTATTCATCTGAACTTCTATGTTCAAGTGGGGAGAGTGCTTCGATGTAGTTCTCTTGATAAAAGTTGATAAGTGCATAATAATAGGAATACATTGGAGAAGCGGCTTCCTGAGAAAGATAGCTTTGTGCTCTATTGATATAGTTTGTAAAGCTTTTTTTATCGCCTAACTGTAAAGAAGCAACGGCAGCGTTGAGTGCACTGACACAAAGATTTTGGTTGTTACTGATCGCCTTGTCAAAGTTCTCAATTGCACTCTCATACTGTTTGTCCTGCATCTGTGCAACACCCAGATTATAATATGAGATGGATTCGCTGTAGGTTGCGATCTTTTCGTAGAGTTTGAGTGCGGCTTCCTTATTATCTTCCTGATATAAGATATTAGCACGTTTGATCATCTGTTCCAGTTCCGAAGGAGAAGGTCTTGTTGTTTCTTCCTGGATAGTCTGTTCTTCTGTGAATTCAATCTCTTTTTGATAGTGTTTCTCTTCTCCGTCAGTCAGCAGAAAAGTAATCAGAAGCAGAAAGAGAAGACTTAGAACAGCGCCAATAATAATATACGTTTTATTGGAAGTGGTAGATGTTTCTTCATACCGCTCTTCAAAGCTGTCTACACCGGCTGCCTCTTCTTCTTCAATAATTATTATCTCTTCTTCTTGTTCCGCCACACATTTCCTTTTTAAAAGAAGTCAAGTTCTATAGATAAGCTCTTCATACCTCAGGGATATTTGATGCTTCCATCGTCATTTTAATAGTTTTTGAGTTAAGCAGCTGTCAAAATGAATACAGTGCAGTAAAACCATTCAATACAGGCATGAAAGCATTTTTCCTTCCATCTTTTAAACAGCGCTTTGCATGATCTGTTGGATATGCTTTTAACGTCAGTACAAAAGAGGTGTTTCTAAGTGAAACCGGAGCCGAAATCCCCATATTTGTTGCCGTTTTGATAGAATTTTTATTATAGCACATTACTTTATCTGGGTTTGCCGTAAATCGATTGATTTTTTTGGTAGAAAGGAGTGTGCCAGAGCTCAGTAAAGCAAGGGCACCGAAAGTTCTTAAATATGAGACTGTCTTTTTTTGATGCTTTTTATATTTGCAAGCATCAAGATAGAAGTGATAAGAGCAATAAAGAAAAGTGCAACGAAGACATACAGTGTATCTGTATAGCTACCTGTTGAGTCTTTGACATAGGCGATGATGATAGGTCCGGCAAGCCCTGCCAAGGCCCACGCACTCAGGATATAGCCATGTATGGCACCGAGCTCTTTTGTACCGAAAATATCACCGATATAGGCAGGGATTGAAGCAAAGGCTCCACCGTAACAGGTCATGATGTAGTAGACCAGTATCGTAAACAATACAACGCTTGTCACTGTGGTAAGGAAATAGAATGCAAGGATCTGTGTGATAAAGAAAAGAATGAAAACGACAGGTCGTGTAAGGTAGTCAGAGACACTCGCCCAAATGATTCTGCCCGCACCGTTAAAGATACCCATGAGTCCTACTGCTGAAGCTGCGGCAAGAGCAGAGATACCGATGACCTCCTGTAAAAGAGGAGAGGCGACAGAGATAATGGCAATACCGCATGTCACATTGATAAAAAGCATGATCCACAGCCCATAAAACCTTGCAGTTTTGACGGCTTCGTTTCGCGTGATATTGACGAGGTCTTCCTTGATCTTCTTTTTGCCGGAAGCAACAGCATTGCTGAACTTCTCAGGCATATATCCTTCTTCAGGATTGGCAAGATATTGTGCGGCACCGAACATGATGATAAAGTAAATGGTACCAAGGATGTAAAAGGTCGAAGAGATGCCTACGACATCGATGAGGACTTTGATCGCAGGACCGGAGATAGCCGATGCAAAACCAAATCCCATAATCGCAAGGCCTGTGGCCATACCGCGTCTGTCAGGAAACCATTTGACAAGCATGGATACAGGCGAGATGTAGCCTATCCCAAGACCTGCGCCACCCAATACACCATAGGTAAGATAGAGC
>JBFEWG010000120.1:0-5845 GCA_041546465.1 Sulfurimonadaceae bacterium | reverse complement strand
CAGCGGTGATATTCAAACCTTTGAAAAAAAAGTTCTTAAAGGTCTTACCGCACATATAACACATTATGAAGGTAACATGAAAGAGATAGACATAGCTGTTATTGTACACGGGGATGCTTATAAGTTCTTTCTGCGTGATGTGCAGAAATCTCCTTATAGAAAGGATAAAAAACTTCTTGATGCGCATCTGAGTTTCAAAAAACGCATATCATTTATCGCAGACACGTATGATGTGTCATTTGAAGTTTGTGAAGCAGGGGTGGTAAGTAAAAAACTCAATAAGAAAGAGTTTTATGATTTTGTCTCCTTTGTACCAAACGCAGCAATCGGACTTATTGATAAGCAGAATGACGGATATGCCTATATCCCTATTGATTAAACTCACACATTATACTTATTGATAGGGTGCCTTCAATGGTATGGCATTCTCAATTTAAGCACATTTTATCCTCGTAGTATTGTTTTCCACCCTTTTTCTCTTTACTATGCAGATGCTATGATAAAATCCTACCAACTTAAGCAAGGGATGCAATATGATGTATGTAGAAGATCTAAATCGTAAGTTTGCTTTCTCTGAAGGGGAAAGCTCACTTTTCTTTACAATGGGCAAAGGGGAGATTCCTGTCGTTGAGATAAAGAATGCTCAGTCTAGTGCGGTGATCAGTCTACAGGGAGCACAGATACTCAGTTGGAAGCCGATCGACGGGGATGAGGTGATCTGGTTGTCTGATGATGCAGTCTATGCACCGGGTAAACCTGTGCGCGGCGGTATCCCTGTCTGCTGGCCGTGGTTTGGTACTCATGAGAAGGACCCCTTTTATCCTGCTCACGGGTTTGCTAGAAATGTCATGTGGGAAGTGCTCGATGCAAGAAGTGTCTCTGACAATGAGACAGAGGTAAGGTTCCAGTTAAGGACAGATGAACTGGAAGAGAGATATAACACCATCTGGTCGCAACCGACAGTGGTCGAATACAGGGTTAGTATAAGCCAAAGACTCAGTATGGAGCTGAGCACATTCAATAAAAGCGATCAGAGCATAAGTATCAGCCAGGCACTTCATACCTATTTTAATGTGAATGATATTGATAAGACAGCAGTCTATGGTTTGGAAGGGAAGCGCTATCTGGATAAGACAGAAGCGTACAAACTCAAAGTGCAAGAGGGGCCAGTTACTATTGAAAGCGAAGTTGACCGGATATACCTGGATACGGACGATGATATCAGTATCGATGACAGGGCAAGAAAGATCATCATCAAACAAAAGGGGAGTCGATCGAGCATTGTGTGGAACCCCTGGAAAGATCTTGCAAAGAAGATGGAAGACCTCGAGGATGAGGGGTACCGTAAAATGATATGTGTAGAAACAGCCAATGTCGCTGATGATGTCGTGCATATCAAACCGAATGAACGATATTTTCTGCAAGTGAGTTATAATCTCCAAAAAAAGTTATGACAAACAGGAGTCGAAATTGACTTATTATATTACCAAGCTACTGATCACCACATTTTTAATTGTTTTGATATCTGAAATCAGTAAAAGGTACAGCCTCGCGGGTGCTTTGTTGGCAGCTATTCCATTGGTGTCAATATTGGCGATGACATGGATGTATGTCGATACCAATGATGCGACGAGCGCTGTAGAGTTTTCAAAGAGGATCGTTTGGCTGATCGCTCCTTCGATGACACTCTTCATTGCATTTCCTATCCTGATCAAGAAAGGTGTAGGCTTTTACCCAAGCATGTTCATTGCGACAGTAATGACGATTATCGCCTATTACAGTGTTATATTTATCGTAGGAAAGTTCGGCATCAAACTGTAAGCTTTTTATAGGGACATGATGTACTGTGTTGTGTAGAGATAGACCCGGCTGTTGGCTTATAACCCTTGAAAGAGATCAGGTCAGAATTGAGGGTTGCTGCTAATACTCTGCTAACACAACTGGGTTAAACTTCTCATCGAAACCAACAAATGAGGAGTAACTCATGAAAAATTTAATCTTATCACTAGTAGCTGTTGCAGCATTATCGAGCATGGCATTTGCTCATCATCCATCACCATCAGACAATGCGGGTGGAAACATGTCATCTGACTCAGGTCATTTGACGAACAGTATGCCAGCTCAGATCTACTAAGAATAGCAATAACTCTATTCTCTCCTATTAATAAAAAGAAAGGTTGTCAACCTTTCTTTTTTTCCAACTGTAACGCTTATTAAACTCACTGAAACTTGTAATACGAATTTATTAAAAATTTATCTTTTAATTTGTACAATACTTTTGATGCGGGCGTAGCTCAGTTGGCTAGAGCGTCAGCCTTCCAAGCTGAGGGTCGAGGGTTCGAGTCCCTTCACCCGCTCCACTCTCTTTTTTTATCCACATTGATTATTTTTTTAACTACAGACTTGTTTTAAGTGGAGTCATACCTGAACCTGCTATAATTAACTGCTATAAAAACAAAGTATTAAATATAGAATTTAGGGAAGGGTGAGACATGGAACGAAAAATGAATGAAAATGATTTCATTGTTTCAAAAACAGACTTAAAAGGTAAGATCACTTACTGTAATCGTATCTTTATGGATATGGCGGAATATTCCGAAGAGGAGCTACTGGGGGCACCTCATAATATCATTCGCCATGAAGATATGCCAAAGGCGGTATTTCAACTACTGTGGGATCGAATACAGAACAAAGAAGAGGTCTTTGCCTATGTTATCAACAAGACAAAGAACAATAATGAGTATTGGGTCTTTGCCAATGTGACGGCATCTTTGGATGTTCGGGGGAACATTATCGGCTACTACTCTGTCAGAAGAAAGCCGAATCCAAAAGCGGTTGAGATCATTAAACCGATCTACGCGCAGATGCTTCAGGCGGAACGAAGTGGGGGGACAGCAGCCTCATTGAAAATATTAACAGACCTGTTGGAAGAAAAAGGAATGAGTTATGACGAACTTATCATCGCTATTCAAGAATAAGCAAAGTACAGCACTTTTTATTGGTCTGGCTGTCGTAATAATTTACAGTCTTGTTATGGCTGATTATATCCTGGCAGGTATTGGTGCTCTTTTTATTATTGTGTCTTTCTTTCTTTCGGCGAATGTAAGTGAGTTGAACCTGCGTCTTCGTGATGAGATCAGACGGGTCCTTGCAGCAGCGGTAGAGGGTGACCTTGAGCAAAGGATTACACATATCCACTCTACGGATAAGGGGCAAGAGGAACTGGCATGGTCTGTCAACGATATGCTTGATCAACTTGAAGCCTTTATGCGTGATGTCTCTACCTCGATTGAGATGGCTTCAGATGGGAAGACATTCCGCCGTACTTTTCCAAGTGGCCTTCATGGCATGTTTAAAGAGACCTGTATGCAACTTAACGGCTCTATTGAAGCTATTTCACTTGGACACAAGACAAAGGTCCGCGGAGATGTCGCAGCTAAGTTCAACAATCTGGGCGGTGGCCTTGCCGGTGGATTGCAGTTGATCCATGATGATGTACATAACGCTGAGGATGAATCAGAAGCGATCTCGGTCAATGCACAGCTTACAGCTGATGAAGCAGAAAAGAGCAGGGGCAGCGTCCAATCCGTCAGTGCCAAACTGAGCCAACTCAATGAGTTGATCAGCGCATCACATGAAGGAGTTTTAAGTCTACACAGCCGGTCTCAGGAGATTTCAGAGGTCGTGGGATTGATCAAGGATATTGCTGATCAGACAAACCTGTTGGCTCTTAATGCGGCTATTGAAGCTGCTAGGGCAGGTGAGCACGGACGTGGCTTTGCCGTGGTTGCTGACGAGGTAAGGAAACTGGCTGAACGTACACAAAAAGCGACGCAGGAGATCGAGATCACTATCTCGACCCTGCAGCAGGAGTCAAGTGAGATACAGACCAACTCTGAGCATGTTGCTGAGTTGGCAACGAGTTCAAGTGACGAGATACAAAGTTTTGAAGAGACCTTCTCTAACTTTTATGAGACAGCACAGACATCTGCCCGTTCGGCAGACCTTATCCAAAACCGTCTTTTCGTGACACTGGCCAAGATCGATCATATCATCTTGAAGTCCCATGCGTACTCGACGATATTAGATGAGAAAAAAGGTCAGACCTTCGATGATGCGAGTGCCTGCAGACTTGGTCAATGGGTGAACAACCCTGAAGCATCCAAGCGCTTCAGCCATACTCAGGCCTTTAAAAAGATACATGCACCGCATAATATCGTCCATGAAAAGCTTCATGCCAATATGCACTTCGTTGAAGAGGGAACGACCTTTGACGGCAAGAATCCTGAACTGTTAGTTGCTAACTTTGAACAGATGGAAAATGCAAGTAAAGAGCTGTTTGACATACTTGATGCTATGGTCGAGGAGTGATTTACGCTCTGTTTACTCTAAAAGATTAGAATTTTATTATCCACCTTATGCATGATAAGGCTGGTGACAGGATGTTGACCTTCCCCCGACAGGTTTCCTGTATTAAGATTCTAATATTTTTTACATGTTAACGTACGCGGATTCCCCCGTCCGCAGTACTATCCTTTCAAAACTTTATTATTTATGCTAATATTCTTAATTATTATAATAAAAGGATTCAGTATAAGACGATGTGCCCTCGTGGAAGACGATACCGTTTTTCTGACATTAATGCATAACTTTTTTGACAAGAAGGGATGGCTTTGTGAAGACTTCCTTGATGCCAAAAGCCTACTGGAATCGATGAAAAACACTGTCTATGACTTGTTTATCATTGATGTCAATCTTCCAGAGTTCAATGGTGTCCAGCTTCTTAAAGAGATCCGTAAACAGTACCCTCAAGTACCTACTATTATGATCAGCGGTCTCACGGATATCGATACAGTAATGGACGCGTATGACGGAGGTTGTGATGAATACCTCAAAAAACCGTTCGACCTGCGTGAACTTGAAGTGAAAGTATCCAAGTTGATGAACGAGAAGGTGATAGAGCTGAATGAATCGGTGAAGTATGATCTGACAGGGCGTATCCTTTTTGTCGCGGGCAACGAGGTCCATCTTAGCCAGAAAGAATCGAACCTGCTGCATACCTTTATGACCAATATCAACCGACCACTGACTCATGAGTATCTTGAGTCAGTTATCTGGGGTTCGGTAGAAGATAACGGACATGCACTACGAAACCTTATTCTGCGTATGCGCAAGCGTATTGGCAAGGGTATTATCGATACCGTCCAGGGTAAGGGATATATCTTACGTCTAGGTACTGCTGAGTAGTAAACTTATTATTGGGCTGCCAGCTTAGGCAGATATTTATAGATAAGACCTCGGTGCCCATTTTCAAAACCAATTGCAAGTCTGAAGTCATGTCGGTTCTGTTCAGTATCCCGGCAGATAAACTCTCCCTCGCCCAAGAGATACCCTTTTACCTGCCTGTTTGGATCGATCTGCATGAAGAGGTATTCATTTACGCTCATGGCTTTGCTGTCCGTATAGGTATTGTAAATATAGCTCCTTCCTTTATGGTATTCACACAACGTGGCAAACTGGATGAAGGATGCATACAGCCAGCGGCCCTTGCTCTGTTTTTCCATCTCAAAATTTTCAATATCGTAATACTCCATAAACCAGCGTAATTGATACCCGCGTTCCTGCTCTTTTTCATGAGTGATTAGAAAGTTGTAGGTTCCTCTTTTGCGTTTCACTTCGAAGTCATCATCTGAGCCGATACATTTCATCCACCCTGAATAGCCCCGTGATCTTTTCTCCCTGTAGTCACTTTTAATACTTGAAAGCTCAAGTTCGATGGAGGAGAACTCTCTGCTGATTGCAGCGCCGACCTGCAGGCCGAAGACGGTTTTACCATTGATGTCAT
>JBFEWG010000113.1:0-6414 GCA_041546465.1 Sulfurimonadaceae bacterium | reverse complement strand
CAACGTCTTCTACTTAGTTTTCAATGATCTCAAACGCTTCTTTTAAACCTTAACTCAAGGCCTCTTCGTTTGTGGACGGGAATTATATGAAAATCCGGATTCATTGTCAATAGTTTTTTGCTTAAATTTTGAAAGTATTTCGCTTTTTTACTGCAAAAAACTTTCTTATATTATTTATACTTATTTTTCTTGCAGACGTCTTGCTGTTTTTATGAAACGTTCTTCATCAAACCCCAACTCTTTTACCATCTTGGCTGCAGCTAATATAGACTTATCACTTAGCTGCTCATTCATATTAATAGCTGTACGTACAACATTCATTGCATCAATAAATCTCTGTACATGTACAGGAGCATTTTCTCTTTCATCCAGATACTGCATCGTTTCAATAAACAACTCATCGAAGTACCAGTGCTTAAACAGAAGTGCACCTATTTTTGCTGATGTCATGTCTGTAAACATCATCTCCACATCTTCGATCCGTTCATTTTTTTTGAGTTCATCTTGAAACAACTCTATATAAGCACTCTGCTTGACCTCAGTAGCAATAATGACCTTGCCCATCTCCATCAGAAAAGCGATGGGAACTAAAAACTTTACGTGCTCTATGTCTACGCTCATGTACCATTGGAACATCAGAGCTGATTGCAGGTTGCAGGTTTTTGAGAACATATCATTACTTATATTATAAGGCCGCATATCTAACTCAAAGTTTTTACTCATCGCACTGGAAAGTACAAATCCGTGAATTGCTGCTAATCCAAACAGCGTCACAGCCTGGTTAATCGATACAATGTTTTTAGAAAAGCTATAAAGAGGTGAATTTACACGGGCAAGTATATCCGCTGTAAGGATCGGATCAGACTCAATTAAGCTCACCAGTTTACTGACCTCAATCTCATCCAGAGTATAAAGTGATTGAATCTTCTGCACCGACTCGGGCAAAGGAGGAAGTGAATTTATGACATTGACTAAAGATTCAAACCCCATATCATCCCTTTTCTATATCTTACAGAACTATCTCTTCTTCTGTTTCGTGTATGCCCTGATGTAGATATTTATCAACGACAAGTAATAATATCGGTAATATGAACAGGTCAACCGCTAATGACATCAAAATCAGGACCGCGGAATATTGACCGATCAACTGCAGCGTCATAGCATTTGAAAAGGAAAGCCCATAAAAAGTAACTGCCAACACAAGACTGCCGATAATAACAGGAACTGCACCGTAAAAGAAAACAATCTCCAGACTATGTTTTTTACTTCGTCCGTAAAAACGTGCTCTCCAATATTTATATGCAAAGTGAATTGTGGCGTCTGAAGCCAATCCCAAAGCGATGACCATTGCAATAAGCACCTCTAAGGAAAATGGCAGGTTCAGCATATACATGGCAAAAGAGAACCAGGCCATTGGAATCGTGCTGGCGAGGAAAGCAACAATTACCATATAGATGTTTCGAAAGATCAGTCCCATGAAAAATGCAATGATCAATACAGCGGTTACAACAGTAAACAATAAGACTTGAGAGTTCTGCATCTTCACCATAGAGACCAACGTATCAACATCATTAAAGTAGAGTTGCAAGTGGTCATACGAGCTTAACCATTTGAGGATATCCGCTTTCTCTTTCGAATCTGCACTAAGCATGACCGTGATTGGGAGGGAATTCTCTTTGATAAGTTTGATATCCAGCCCGTACATCTGGATGAAGAAGAGTGCTTCTTGAAGTGAACTCTCTTCAATAGGAAGATGAGACTGTTTTATATCCAACAGTTTATCAACTGTTGTCGAAATAGACTCAATGTGTTCAACACTTTCAAATTTCCGTTTCAAAAGGTTCTCTAATCGATAGAGTTCTTCTATCATGGAGGTATCGAGTTCCTCATATATCACTTCAAAACTGATGGCATTATGAGAGTTGTGATTTGAAATGAACCGGTTGGCATCATTTAAAAACGTATATCCTACAAACGAGATCACTATTACAGAAATAAAGACAAAGACATAAAGATAATTACGCTTGTAATGCAACTCTTTATTTGCGAAATAATAACAATAACGTCCATAACTGACTTTTGGATGTTCAATATGAAACAGACTCAACATAGCCGGCAAAAGCGTGATGTTCAAGAGGTAGGCAATCATGGAAGCAAATATAGCACTTAAACACAATACATTGATAACATTCGAATCAATCAACAACAAAGATGCCAAACCGACGACAGTAATCGTCGTTGTCCAAAATGCCGGTTTTAAGTTCCTGTCCAGGCTTTTTACCAAAGCACGCGTGGCATCAGAATTATATTGCGACACATGCCAGCGGTAATAAAAATAAAGATAGTCCAGTAAAGAGATACTTACAATGATTAAAGACATTGCTATATGAATCGTTACATCCGGCATCAATATCTGAACAGCAGCGATGGAAAACAGCAGTGTCAAGCCAATGATACTTACAGCGGTAATCGAAGCTGCAAATGATTTGAAAATCAGACGAAACAAAACGGCGATAACAAAGAGCGATATAATTGAAAAAACCAGGTACTCCCACTTGTCATCCTCGCTGCTTATCTGTTCAATCTCAAGGTCAAATTCCTTTTTTAGATTACCAACGTCAAAACTCTCTTTAGTAAAGACATAAAGAATAAAGTTTTTTCGCTCAATGTCGACAAAACTGGCATACAGGTTGGAAAAGCTCTCAATAAAAGCTCCCAGCTCTTCATCATTCAAGGTGTCCGTCTCAATGACTTTTAATAATTGAGAGTCCTGTTCTGACTTATCGTTATAAAAATGTTTTTGCGATAACAGTGAAGAGACATGTGAGACATCTTTGATACTGCGAAGCTTGTTTTCAAGCTCTTTGAATCGTTGAATCGCAGCGGCATTAAAACTTGGGGTATGCAGACTTATCTTGGTAACATGCTGTGATTCCAGCTCTTTACTTTGTGTACGCTTAAGTTCTAAAGAGTCCTGTAGCCAAACACGTTCGTCCGAACTAAACAGGTTCGGATTGATAAAAGCAAAAGCAAAAACAGCCAAGATTGCACTGAAAACTATAATAAAAATTCGTTTACTTATCAAAAAGTTTATATATTTTCCAACAGCAGGCGTATCATAATACATTATTTCTCTCCTTTGTTGGGTTTAACGACAAACAGATAAGGCCGTTTATAAATGTCAAGCTTCTGTGCCACGTTGGAGATATCACTCATTTTTGCTCTAACCTTTGAAGAAAGTTTTTTTATACGTTTGACTTCATGTTTTCTGACCATAACCTCTACCATCATGTCCAGGGGATTTTGATCTGTATAGATCGTTCCTATCAACTCCTCTGTATGAAAGCGCGGAAGTTCATAATAAAAAAAATGGTAGGTATAACTCTTTTGCATCTTTTTGTTTTCCAAGACCATTTCAACAAACTCACGTGAACGAGGACACACTGGATCAATAAAGGCATACATCTGTATCGGACCGCTGCCGATGACAATAGCGTGATGATCAATGCTTTTTAAAAGGGGCAAGGCGACAGAAAGCGGTGCTTTTTTCTTACTGATCAGAGGTTCATTCGCTGATAGAGAATTAAGCAGCAAAACAAAAAAAATAAAAAATAGAAATTTAATCTTTGTCATACTGATATACTATCATTATTTCAGTTTTTTTACGAAATAAAGTGCCTGACTTTTAAGCAAAGTCTGTTTTTTTCTATTTATTATTATGTTCATGCCAGAAGCATAAAACGTTTATATTACGAATCTATTACTTTCCGGCAAAAGGTAGAAGTGCAGAACCCCATGTCAATCCGCCACCGAAAGCATCAAGTAACATCATGTCACCTGCTTTAAGGTTTCCTTCTTCATAAAGATCATTGATTGCCATCGGGATCGATGCCCCTGAAGTATTTCCATACTTATGAACAGTTAATACGACTTGTTCTGGCTCAAGTTTAAGTGCATCCCCTACAGCTTTGATAATACGATAGTTCGCTTGATGAGGAATAAAATGTGTAATTTCGCCCACAGCCACATCATTGTTTTGAAGGATATCAACGACATCATTGGTCAATGTACGAACAGCGATTTTGAAGGTTTCATTCCCTTTCATTTGGATAAAAGAGGCTTCCGCTTTGAGTTCTGCCTGATGAGGGTTCCCTGTTCCGCCGTCCGGTGTCATCAAGAAATCACCCAGACTCCCGTCCGAAGCTGTATGCAGGTCAACGATTGCATTTTCTTTTTCTTCCGTAGCAGAGATAACCGCTGCACCAGCACCGTCACCGAACAGGATACATGTACCACGGTCATTATAATCCGTGATCGCCGACATCTTCTCTGCACCAATGATCAGTACATTCTTTTTCATGCCCGATTCAATAAAAGCCTTGGCAACGGAAAGAACATAGATAAAACCTGTACATGCTGCAGAGATATCAAAAGCAGTTATTTTTCCAAGTCCCATCTTGTTGGCAACAACAGTAGCCGTAGAAGGCATATTGAAATAATCAGGGGAGATCGTCGCAACAACGATCATATCGATATCAGACTTTTTAAGACCGGAACGCTCGATCGCTTTCTCAGCTGCCTTCACCGCCATGTCAGATGTTGTTTCATCTTCAGCTGCAATACGACGCTCTTTGATTCCTGTACGTTTTGTGATCCACTCATCAGTCGTATCGACCATTTTAGTCAGGTCTTCATTCGTCAATACTTTTTCCGGCACATAAGCACCGATCGAGCGGAATGCTGCGTACATTTTAGTCCTTTTGGTTCAGTTTTTCCAAGCGAGCTTCAATGTGTTCATTAACACCTGTATCAATATAGCGGATAGCTTGAAAAATCGCATTTTTGATCGCTTTAGGATTTGATTTACCGTGCGATACAATAGCACACCCTTTGATACCGATAAGCGGAGCACCACCGATCTCAGCATAATCGATCTCTTTTTTAAGAAGCTTGAATACTCGCTTCATCAGAAGTGCTCCCGTAATTGCAATCGGTGATTTTCGGATATAGTCTTTGATAAAGAAAGAGATAGTACTTGCCACCCCTTCAGATGTCTTAAGCACCAGGTTACCGATAAAGCCGTCACATACAACAACATCTACTGATCCATTGAAGATATCAGCACCTTCGACATTCCCCTTAAAACCTTCAAAGCCCTTAAGAAGCTTAAACGCCTCCTTCGTCACTTCATTACCTTTGCTTTCCTCTTCACCATTTGCAAGAAGACCGATACTCGGCTCAGCAATGCGCAACATATCATGCGCATAATAGGCACCCATTACAGCAAATTCGCGGAGGTGTTCGGCCTTACAGTCAACATTTGCACCGACATCAAGCAATACCGTACGGGTATCTGACTTTGCTGGCATAAGTGTAACCAATGCCGGTCTTGAGACACCTTTAAGACGTCCCAGGCGAAGTGTAGCCAGTGTCATTGTAGCACCCGAGTGTCCTGCCGACACTACACCGTCAGCATCTTTGGAACGTACAAGATCCACCGCTTTGAATATTGAGCTCTCTTTGCGCTTTAACGCATCTGTCGCAGCATCACTCATGTTAATAACATCAGATGCCTCTACGATAGAAATCTTATCTTTATAGCCTTTTGGTAATAAAGATAAAATCTCATCTTTGTTTCCAACAAGAATAGCTTCAAACTTCTTTTCTTTGAGTGCTTGAATAGTCCCTTTGACAATTGGTTCAGGACCGAAGTCCCCACCCATTGCATCAATAGCAATTTTTACCATTAATTATTTATACTCACCTGTTGTAGGGTTAACATGGTGTGGAAGCTTCCACGTTCCATCTTTATCTTTAACTGGACGAGCCAATGCGATTTTGTAGTGTGTACGACGTTTTGCGCCACGAGTCTTAGAGACTCTTCTCTTAGGTACTGCCATGGTGTTTTCTCCTTATTTTAGTTTTGACAATTTTCGCAGCAAAAATAACTGCTTTTAAATAGTTCAATCTCAGAATCCAAAACTTCATCCAGATCTATCATTGAATTTTCTATCTCGACAACGTCATATTCATGTTCGTCATCGTCTTTGTATATCCCATCTGAAAGATGGAACTTTACGCTTTCATCAAGAGTATTTACAAACTCTTCAGCGCAAATATCACAGGGGACAGATAACTCCCCAGTAATTTTGGCCTCTAATTCTATCAAAGAACGACTGAATTTCTTCAAAGTCCCCGAAAATTTTAATTTCTCCTTTGAAATTTCAAAGGGAATGGCCTGTGAACCGACCTTATTAAAGCCGATTTTCATAGATTATACGATTTCTCTATCTGAGAAAAAGAATTTGATTTCGTTTGCTGCATTTTCTAAAGAGTCAGATCCGTGAACAGCATTTGCATCAATACTATCAGCAAAATCAGCACGGATTGTACCCGGCTCAGCTTCTTGAGGGT
>JBFEWG010000115.1:0-6098 GCA_041546465.1 Sulfurimonadaceae bacterium | reverse complement strand
TCATATTACAATTAATGACCATAATCGTGAACATATCCAAGCTGCAATCGACAGTTTTTCAAAATATCAATTAGACATCACGACAGTAAATGTTGTCATCTCTGAGGAAAAAAATGGTGTCAATGTAGAGTTTGACATGCACATCGCACATGCAAACCCGGTTGTAATCAACCAGGGAGATAAAGATTTAGATACAGCAATAGATTTGGCTATTGAAAGAGCAAACAAAGCATTGCGCCGTCTTCATGACAGAGTTGTCTCTCACGGAAATGACTCTTTAAAAGATCTAGAACTCGCAGAAGTTTAATCTATCATCCGTCCTTGTGACGGATCTTCTTTCAAACATTTTTATCATCAAATAAATTTTTACCTAATGACTTTCGCTTTATAAGACTTCATAAACAAGCATCGTGCCGTGTTTTTTGTATTTCAGTGATTCGACGAACTTCAATCCTTCAATATCTATCTTGCAGAGTTCTTCATGACTTTTAGGCTGAAGATGTGCTATGGTCCGCAACACTTTCCCCCGATAAGCTTTGGCCCAGTGACTGACACTTTTCCCGCCTTTTAAAAACTTCATCGTGACAAAGGGTTGATTCAGTGTATAGAACTTTTCATAATATCCTGCACGCAGATCAAGGACAAGTTCTTCTTTGAGCAGATCATCAAGCATTTTATCGGAAGCCTCTTTGTAGACTTTCTCTGTGGCTATCTTATCAATTGTCGCTCCCTGTTTTAGCTTATAGGCAGGAATGTTGTCCCCACCGCGAACAGGACCAAAAAGGTTAGAGAAGATAATTGTCTGCGCATACAGATATGACTTCTCATCTTTCGAGAGGGTATTAAGATCAAGGTAATCATAAGCCACACCGTCATAACGCTCTATAGCAGGCATAGTCGCTGATGAGAAAATGTCGTTTTGGTACTTTTTTATCTCATCTTCCTTTTTTACGCCGGTCAAGGTTTGTAACTGAAGCAGAGATCCGTTACTGATCAGATCATTGTATGCTTCCAGCATTGGACGGCGTGTTTTCTCAAGGGATGGAAAAAGAAGTGTATCCAGTTTTAAAGAGGGCCCATTGCCCCCAAGTTTTTTCCCTTCACTGGGAGAGAACAAAATGTACATTGTCTGCCTTGTCTGTTTTTTGCAATTGTAGCATGATATAAAAGAAAGCATGGTCTAAGTCAAACAAGTCTAACATATACTAAAGATATTCAAGCAGGAGATAGAGGTGAAGAGCATAATCGCAGGGTTGATCCTTTTTACAAACCTATTGGCCATGTCTGCTGATTTAAATAAAATGAATGATCAGAATGTGGACAAGACCCCTTATGCGGTTATACTAAAGATAGAAGGCCGGGTAAAAGTCTTGCCGGCTGATAGTATCAAGAAACATAATGCCCTGAAGGATGAACTCCTGTTTAAAGGGGACAAGCTCATCACCTATACGGATGCTAAGGCCCTTATCGAACTTGCAGATGGCTCAAAGGTCATACTTGATGAGAAGGCCGAACTTACTTTCGTAGGCCAAGCACGTCTCGATCACGTAAGTGGAGAGATCTATTATAAGATCAAGAAGCGCAGTGGATCACAAGGCTTGAGTGTCAAGACACCTTTTTCCATCATCGGGATCAAGGGGACCGAGTTTATTGTCAACACTGTAGAAGGCGGGGAAATCGCCTTAAATGAAGGCCTGATCGGTGTAGCATCTTTACATGCTGAATTTGAACTGCACAAGAAAAAGATGATGGCAGATTATGAAGCGTTCAAGAACAATCAGATGCAGGAGTTTGAAGCATATAAAGCGCAGTTCCATGATGAGACTGTCACCTATGTGAAAGCCTTTGATCTGCAATCAAACAGGCTTCTTCGCTTTGGTGATGAGAGTGGTTGTGAAGCAGCGTGTGAGTCGAAAGTGAATGAACAGGATTTTACTGATGAGACGAAAAAACGTTTTGCCTATTATCAAGAGATGATTGAAGAATAGAAGATGGTCTAATGAACAACAGAGTAAAATATGCAGGTGCCATGCTGTTGAGTATTTTCATCCTGTTTGGAATGTATAAAACGCAGATAGAACCTTTTCACAGCTTTTCTTTACGGTTTAATGATATCAACTTTCTGTTCCAGAACAAAGAAGCTTCCGAAGATGTCGTCTTTATTGCTATCGATGAGAAAAGTGTCAACGCCTTTGGTCGATGGCCTTGGGACAGAGAGGTCTTGGCCAAGGCTATCGATAGACTTGAACATGCTGATGTAGTAGCCTTGGATATGGTTTTTTCAGAACCAACAGAAAATGACAAGGCTCTTGCGGATAGTCTACAGAAGCAGCAGAACAGTGTATGCGGTTTTTTTTTGCGTCAACAGGCTTCTCAAAGTATATCAGAGCAACAGATGGAGGTTTTAAGTGATTCCAGTCTTGATCGTCTCGCTTCTGAACTGGGTGAGCGCAGAGTCTTTGTCGAAGGAAAGGAGGCAGAGGTCAATGTTGAAAGTATCCTTACTTCCTGTACACTTTCAGGTGTCTTTTCCAGTCTTCGCGATAGAGATCAGCTCTTTCGCCGATATCCCGTAGCCTTTAGTTATAATAAGGAGATCTACCCTTCTATCGGTACACAGGTACTGCGTATGAGATTGAACCAGGATATCTCTGAAACACGCAAGCAGGTGTTTGGTCTGGGGGGCCATCATATTCCGACGGATGATGCCGGGTTTGCCTTGTTGAACTATTATCCTCTGCAAAGTTATAGGAGCCACTCTTTTCTTGATCTATATGAGGGGAAGCTTGATAGGAGTGAGTTAAAAGATAAAATAGTGATTTTGGGTATCACCGAGGTGGGGGTCGGGGATATCCGTGCAACACCGATAGGGACTATTCCCGGGCCTTTACTTCATTACACCTTTATATCGAATGTCCTGAATGATGAACTTATATCCTCAAATGCTCTGTTTGAGTATCTGAGTCTTTTACTGTTTATGTTACTTCCGCTTTGTTGGGTTATTCTCTCCTCGATCTATAAACGGGTGGGGGTCTATATCCTTGCGTATATGTTTTTTTTCACAGCTTCAAAGATGGCGTATGTCTATGCCAATTTCTATCTCGATACCTTCTACCCTCTGTTAGGTCTGCTGTTAGCGGGTACCGTCAGTGAGGTAATCTTGCATCAGCAGCAAGAGGAGCAGTCTCGTTTTATAGAGGGGGCCTTCTCCTCCTATCTCTCCCCTGATCTTTTGAAGAAGTTGATGCGCGAACCTGAAAGCCTCGCCCTCGGTGGAGAGAAGAAAGAGTTGACGGTATTCTTCAGTGATATTCGATCCTTTACGACAATCTCTGAAAGTATGGACCCTCAGAAGTTGATTAAATATCTTAATAGGTATTTTACGCCTATGAGTGACATCGTCATGAAAAACGAAGGGATGATAGATAAGTATATTGGGGATGCCTTGATGGCCTTTTTTAATGCGCCTGTAGATGTCAAAGAACATGCCGCTGCTGCATGCCGCTCTTCTTTACAGATGCTTGACGAGCTTGAAAGGCTAAACAAAGTCTTTGTAGCGGAAGGTCTTCCAATCATAGAGATAGGTATTGGGTTGAATACAGCTGAAGTCGTCGTTGGGAATATGGGCTCAGACAAACGTTTTAACTACACGGTGATCGGTGATGGTGTGAACCTTGCCTCACGAGTCGAGGGTATCAACAAGACTTACGGGACACATATCATTATTACAGAGTTCACCTATGCCGTTGTCAAAGAGAAGTTTCTGACACGGCCGATAGAACGAGTGAAAGTCAAAGGTAAGAAAGAGGAGGTCCTCTTGTATGAGCTCTTGAAGGACACCGTTACCAACAGGGAAAAGGTAGAAGTGTATAATAGGGCAAGAGAACTTTACAATGAGGGTAAAAGGAAAGAGGCCTTAGAGGGGTTTTCTATGCTAGACGATGATCCGCTGAGCAGGTATTTCATACGAAGGATAAATGATGGCATATGATGCGGAAGCAGTCGTCGAGACTATTTTTAAATACATAACAAAGATACAGCCATTACGTAATTATGAAGAGATACTGATAGAACTTGCCAATATGGGGCGTCATCTTGCAGGAGCTGACCGTTGTACCTTATGGGTTGTCGATTATAAGAACAATGACCTCTGGACGAAGGTCGCTCACGGGATCGATACGATTCGTATTCCTCTTGGAACGGGAATTGTCGGTGAGGCGATCAGAAGAGAAGAGCAGATGATCATCAATGATGTCCAATCCAATGAGAGTTTCAATGCCGAAGTTGACAGACAGACCGGCTATACGACACATAATATGATGGTCATTCCGATGTTCAATTCACAGAATAGAATTATAGGGGCCTTCCAGGTCATCAACAAGCTTGAGGGCGGATTTGATAAGAAGGATATGAAGTATTTGATGCTGGCAGCTTCTTATTCCGCAGAGACGCTTGATGCTGCCTTATTGGCTGAAGAGAATGACCAGACTCAAAAAGAGATGATATTTTTGATGAGCGAAGCGGTTGAGAAACGTTCAAAAGAGACAGGTAATCATATCAAAAGGGTGGCAGCCTACTCCAGGCTTCTCGCGCTGGCATATGGGCTAAGTGAAGAAGAAGCCGAGACCTTGGAGCTCTCATCACCGATGCATGATATAGGAAAGATCGGAATACCTGATGCCATTCTCAATAAACCGGGAAAGTTGAATGAGGATGAGTTTGATGTGATGAAACGGCACGCCCGTCTAGGATATGAGATCTTGAACGCATCTGAACGGGGCATGCTCAAAGCAGCAGCCATCCTTGCTTATCAGCATCATGAAAAATGGGATGGAACGGGTTATCCCAACGGACTCAAGGGCGAAGACATTCACATCTATGGCCGGATAACAGCACTGGCGGATGTCTTTGATGCTCTTGGTTCAGACAGGTGCTATAAAAAAGCCTGGGAAGTTAATGATATTTTGAACCTTATACGAGATGAAAGAGGAAAGCACTTTGATCCAAAGGTAGTGGACCTTTTTATGGAAAACATCGATGAGGTTCTAAAAATTAGAGATAAGTACAAAGATACGTTATAATCTTTATAAATATGTGTTGGATTGTGATTTACTTATCTAAAGTAAGATAGAGAAATATAGATAAAAGGTTGATAGTGGAAAAGATTACAATCTTAGGGGCATATGGTACAAAGGG
This sequence comes from Sulfurimonadaceae bacterium, assembly GCA_041546465.1. GTDB lineage: Bacteria > Campylobacterota > Campylobacteria > Campylobacterales > Sulfurimonadaceae. The sequence continues at coordinate 902 of JBFEWG010000115.1, read as the reverse complement.
ATCACATCAGGAGACCTCCTCATTTTTGATCAATGATTCGCATGTCATCGATGCCGGTAATTTGCTACGTGGACTGGATGAAGATGCTGCTCATATCGACACGGTCTGGTTGACGCACTCGCACCTTGATCATATTGTAGACATCGCCTATATCCTTGATTCATACTTTACGCTCAGAACAAAGCCTTTAAAGCTTATGGGGTTGCCGCAGACGCTTGATGCAATTAAAAAACATTTTCTTAATGATGTGATCTGGCCTGATTTTTCCAAGATTCCGCTTTCAAATACAGATCAGATGAGTGTTGTGTATGAAAGTATAGAACTTGATAAAGTGTACAAGATTGATGAGACGACATCAATAGAGGCCATTGCAACGACACATACCGTTCCAAGCTGTGGCTATATTGTACGCAAAAATGATGTTGCGGTTCTGATAACGGCAGACACATATAAAAACCCGATGCTTTGTAAAGCGATTGAGAAGTATCCTGAGATTACCGCCTTGGTTCTTGAATGTTCCTTCCCTTCATCCATGAGCGAACTTGCTCTCGAGAGCATGCATCTTACACCGGCTTTGTCAGAAGAGGAGATATCTTGTCTGAAGAGGCCTTTAAAGCTTTATTTTAACCATTTGAAACCGACGTTTATTGAACAGATCAAGAAAGAGATATACTCTACGCCGGTGTTAAAAAATGCGATCATTTTGGAAGATGGCGATACGATATACTTCTAAATAAATAAATTTTTAAAATTCTTTTCTAAAACCCTTGACATTAAAAACTAAAATGCTTATAATTACGGCTCAAATTTAGATGCTGGCATAGCTCAGTTGGCTAGAGCAGCTGATTTGTAATCAGCAGGCCCGGGGTTCAAATCCTCGTGCCAGCACCATTCTACTTTTG
>JBFEWG010000022.1:0-20625 GCA_041546465.1 Sulfurimonadaceae bacterium | reverse complement strand
TGAACCGAATCATACCCCTGAAGAAGCGGATAGATAAACTCCGAAATGGAGATTGACGTCCCGCTCTTGTAACGTTTGTCAAAATCATCACGCTCAAGCATACGCGCGACGTTATATTGAGTCGTCAACGCCAACATACCTGCTGCACCCAGAGGTTCTATCCATTCAGAGTTAAAAACGGTCTGAGTATGTTCATGAGCCAGGATTTTAAATACCTGCTCATGATAAGAGGCCGCATTCTCTTTAATCTGCTCATCAGAGAGCTGTTTACGTGTCACACTCTTTCCTGTCGGATCACCTATCTTTGCGGTAAAATCTCCAATCAGGAACTGTACATCAGCCCCGTATTTTTGAAATGTAGCGAGTTTTTGAAGAAGAACTGTATGCCCTAAATGCAGATCGGGTGCAGTCGGGTCAAATCCTGCTTTGACCGTATAACGTGTACCATCCTCATAAAACTTTTTAACTTTTTTCTCTATCGCTTCTAAATCAATAATCTCTGCCGTTCCTCTGGCGATCTCTTTTAATGCTGTTTCAACCATCTAATAAACTCCTTCTTAATTTCTATATGCGTCATCTGTTCGTATGAATTGGATCACTTTGTATTTATTATCTATTTTTTTACGTAACTGATGCAGATCACCTTCAATCGACTGCATCTCAAGCTCACAATAATGTACATGCTCTTTTTTCTCTTTACCGAGTTCTATACTGATCAGATCGATATCGATCTTGGCAAGGAACTGCAGGAACTGAGCCAAGGCACCCTTGGCGTTCTTCAGGCTTACGATGAGATGATAATGAAAGACCTTCTCCGAGCTCCAGCGTACGCAGACCATCGGTTTGTCCTCTTCAATCATGTCATAGGCATGATGACACAGTTTATGATGAAGATGCGCTTTTCCTCCCACCTTAAATGCGATGATCTCATCACCCACCTTCGGATGACAACAGTAGTCATAGACCATGTCGCTGATAGAGGTATTTGACGAGACCTCCAAAGCTCCGAACCTGTACTCCTTCAACTTGAACTTGTTACGTTTCAAAAAGCCTTGAAAACGGCTGTTCTTCTCTATCTTTTCCAAATAGGCACGCAGCAGTACTCTTAGATAGTGAGGATCATTGGCTACCTTATAGACAGAATCCAACAGCTTACTCTCTTCCAGCCACTCTATGATGCGCGGCTGGTTCAACTGAAATATGGTCGAGAGTATGTTGATGCCACTGAGCGTGTTTATCTCACGCAGACGCTGGTTACAGTTAATACGCATATGGCTCTTTGCACGCGAGGTCTTTACCGAGTCTATCCACGAACATCGTGTAATAGGCTCGTCTGCCGTATCGATACGTACTAGGTCTCCGTTTTTCAGTTCGCTTAAAAGCGTCGCCTTGGACTTGTTGATCAGACAGCCAATCGCCCTGTCACCGACTTCAGTATGGACACTGTAGGCAAAGTCCAATGCTACCGCACCACGCGGCAGTGTAAAAGGATCGCCGTTAGGAGAGAAGACAAGTATATCTTCACTGTAGAGATCATTCTTTATCAGTTCATAAAACTCTTCGACGGAGTCACCCTGGAACTGAAGGTTTTTCATCCACTCCAGGTTAACATTATGTTCGCCATCTTTATATTTCCAATGTGCTGCGACACCCAGTTCCGCTGTTTTGTGCATGTCGAAGGTCCGTATCTGCACTTCAAAGATCGAAGTATTATCAAATACTGTCGTGTGAAGTGTCTGGTAGCCATTGTCTTTGGCATTGGCTATGTAATCTTTAAAACGTGATGACAATGGCTTGAAGTCCAGGTGCATAAGACCCAGGACCTTGTAGCATGACAATGAGTCTTTCACCAGGATTCTAATAGCCAGAAGGTCAAGCACCTCGTCAATTGATATGCCCTTGCGCTGCATTTTCAGATAGATGGAGTAGCTGTGCTTGATCCGGCTCTTTATCTCGAAGTCGTCTTCGAGAAAACCGTTCTGTATCATCTTTTTTCTGATCTTCTCGGTAAATTCGTTGATACTGACCTGGATCTGATGATAGTTCTCTTTGAGATAGTCTGTGATACGCCCATAGTCTTCAGGAAAGATATATTTGAAACTCAAATCCTCAAGGACATTTTTCAGTGTCGATATCCCTAGACGGTGTGCAATCGGTGCATAAACGACCATCGTCTCTTCAGCGATACGTTCCTGTTTCGAAGGAAGTAAAGCATCAAGTGTAAGCATGTTATGAAGGCGGTCACAGAGCTTGACGACAAGAACACGCACATCATGAATGGAAGCGATAAGCATCTTTCTGAACGAAAGTGCCGAGACAACAAGCTTATCGTCTGAATCGGAGGGAATAAGCTCAGCATCCCTTATCCTGTCGATCTTTGTCAATCCCTCGACAAGATGTGCCACATCTTCACCAAATTCTTCAGTCACATGGGCAATATTGAAATCTGTATCTTCAACGACATCATGCAAAAGAGCAGCGATGACCATACCTTCGTCTTCACTAATGCTTGAGACGATACAGGATACAAGGATAGGGTGGATGATATAAGGTTCACCGCTCTTACGATACTGACCTTCATGAGCTTTCTCGGAAAAGTCCAGTGCTTTTATAACAGAGGCAGAGGGTTTGACATATTCATGAAAAAAGGCTTTTGCACTTTCAAGGTCATGAATGTCACGGACGGCATCGATAGTCTTGTTCATGCCATACTCCGTTCGATCTTTTTAATAGTCTGTCTTGGACTATGCTTGAAAACCTTTGATAGATACAACGCCTTCAGCGATCTCCATCAATGCCAGGTCAGCTGGTTTGTATGCTTTCGGATCAACATTCAGTTTGCTTGATCCACCATTTTGCAGTTGGTCTGCACGTTTTGCCACAGCCAAGGCCAATTGATAACGGTCTGCACCTGTCGTTACAAGTGCTTTTGCAGTTAATTCTTCTAATCTCATAGTCTTTCCTTTATTGTTTTCTTATTTAACGATCGAGCAAGAGCTCATATTGCCACTGACGATATCTAAAAGGTTACCCTCTTTAAACATGTCACATACGATAATCGGCAGTGAGTTGTCTTTTGCCAGAGCGATTGATGTGTCATCCATCACTTTGATATCATCATGAAGTGCCTGGTCATAACTGAGTTCATCATATTTGACGGCATCAGCAAACTTGTTAGGGTCTTTATCATAAACGCCGTCAACCTTAGTCGCTTTGATAATCGCTTCGGCATTGATCTCAACAGCACGCAGCGTAGCCGCTGTATCTGTTGTAAAGAACGGGTTTCCTGTTCCGGCAGCAAAGATGACCACACGACCTTTTTCAAGATGTCTGACTGCACGACGCTGAATATAGGCTTCAGCTATCTGTTCCATCTTGATCGCCGTCTGGACGCGTACTTTCATTCCGGCATGTTCACAGGCTTCCTGCATGGCAACCGCATTGATAACAGTAGCAAGCATCCCCATATAATCACCTGCTGTACGACGAATAATCCCGTCTTGCGCAGCGGTAACACCACGGATGATGTTTCCACCACCGATGACGATACCCACTTCAATACCTGCATCTACAAGACCCTTGATCTCATTGGCGATATATTTTAAAATCTGTGTGTCAATCCCATGCCCGTTCTCACCGGCAAGAGCTTCACCGGAAAACTTTACTAAAACCCGTTTGCCCATGCATGCCCTTTGTGAACTTCTCACAAAAGAAGTCCTGTTTCTAAAATTTGGGAATTATACTTAAGGTTTACTTTATATGTGCTTAGTAAGATAGAAGTCCCCTGAAACAGAGCTTTTTGCCTGCTAAATAAAAAAGCAATCTTTATCTACTTTCCCTATTTATTTCTTGCCTCAACACCGATCATCTGGAAATTCTCGATCTGTTTTGAATACTGTGGATTTACTTCTGAAAGCCTGTGCTGCATCTTAACAATCATTTTTGCCGTAGTCAATGGGTTTTTTGCATAAAAATAGACAAACTTGAAATGTTGGTTCGCCTCCTTCTCATCTTTGGGAAAAGGAAAACTCTTCACAACCGTATCCAAAGCATCTTCGACCTTGGCAATCTCTTTTGTCTCTCTTTTAAGGATCTGTATCAATGAGTCAAGCGTAACATCTTTCGGTTTTACCGGTTCCGATGGGATTTCTGCATGCTTTGCTCTCTTGAAGACAAAAACGACTATAATCAAAAACAAGAGGATAAACAGAATAAAAGTACCGATCAACCAAGCCATGCAATCCCTTTTGTGTTTTGCAAAGTATAACGGTTTTTTTATATAAAAACAAAATATCCCCGAAGAGGATCAGTAAAGTATGGCATCGAGAAGTTCAGAGAACACCACTGCTCTTTGTTCCTTCTCTGGATGGATCATCTTATAGGTGATCTCTGAAAGCGTCTCATCAATTCCCGGATCAGTTTGATGCAATGGTTTCAACTTCTCTTTTGCAGCTGGTGCATAAGCCCCATAGGCACTATATGGCTCTTCTTTTAGTAATTTGACATAAAGTGTTCGTCCCAGTTCAAAAAGTTCAAATTCTTCATGCCTTCCCGTAGATACCTGATCTGAAAGCTCGACTTGCAGATCGATATTTTTACGGCGCAGATAGGCATTAAGGGCCATCATGAAACCGAGGTAGGCTCGTGAATAATGTCTTAATACACGATCATGGAAACGCTCAAAACTCTCGCCGGTTTTTTTCATACGTTTGTATTCAAGCATCAAAGACTCGACATAAAACTTGGCATACACAAGAGGAACGGTTTTCATCACAGAATATCCTTCCTCACCTTCACCTGTCAGTTTACCGCCCAAAGTAATGTGAACACCATAGACGGACTCTCCATCAACCTTGGCCTTACATCCTTCAAAACCGATATCACCGACACCGTGGATACCGCATCCCTTTACACATGCCGACCAATACATCCGAATCAAACCCTCATCCAAAGGCACCTTTGTACTAAGGAACTCACTCATCTCTATCGCATCAGGCTTGTTCGGTATAACACCGAAAGGACAATGTTCTGTACCCGCACAGGCGATCATGTTGTTGAAATACGGTGTGTTGACATTTTTGTACTGTGTAAAGAACGGTGTGGCAAGGGCTGCTGGAATGCTCTTTTCATTCACACCGGTGATGTAAAGGCTCTGTTCCACATCCAAACGGATATTCCCGTCTCCGTGCTCTTGTGCTGTCTCAGCTGCAGCCAGCATTCCCGAACCGCTGAAGACACCTGAAGGAATAACGGCATGCAGGGCAAAGTTCCCATCAACCATCTGAACCCGACCATGTTTGGGATCAAAGTTTTCCATGAGCGTCAGTGTCTCCCCTGCTCTGGCAAAGTCAATTCCTGCCTGTTCTCGGATCGCTGCAGCAAAATCTTTCATACCGACAGCTTCAATCAGGAAAAAAAGCCTGTTCTTGTTACGATTATCTCTAAAACCGTTTTCTTTAAACAGTGTGATGATAGCTTCATACGCCGCACAGACCTCGCCCTCGTCTTTAAGGAAGATATCTGCATTCTTTGCAATGCGTCCGACTTTTCCTCCCAGATAAAGGTTATAACCGTAAGATCCCTCTTTCTGGGCCAGAACAAAACAGCAATCCTGTCCAAATACATTGGAACGGTTCACCATAGAACCCGATATTCCCGTGTTGAACTTACGAGGCAGTGCCGATATCCATTCCCACTTGTGCAGAAACTTCGATTGCAGTTTCTCCAATAGCGCATGCGAAGGAAGAATATTGTCCTTTCCAAGTCCGTCCAGCGGATCATTCAAAATATTACGAAAGTTATCTACCCCCGTCTGATAGGATGTGATCCCTACAGCATCAAGCTCTTTGAGAACATGGGGAATGTCTTCAATCTTCATGTACCGGTATTCAATCTGCATACGCGTCGTTATGTCAATATAGTCATTTCCATACTCACGTGCCAGCTTTCCGATCACTCTGGCCTGTTCGTTATTAAGCTGGCCACCTGGTATACGCACACGAATCATAAACTGTTTTGGTGTCGCCGGACGGTCAAATATACCGAAACATTTCAGGAAGTAGGCTTTATCCTCATCGGCAATAGCATCATAGCCCTCTTTAGCATATCCTTCTAAGAGTTCCCATGCTTCTTTCGGAGTTTTAAGTTCTTTAGTCTTCTCTATTTTGTTGACTTTTTTATTTCTAAGCTCAAAGGCTTCTTGCACATGTGATACCACTAAAAACACTCCTCAATATGATGATGTAATCCTAACACTTTATAGCGGCATGATAATCTGTTAGATGATTAAATTTTATACACTATTTAAGACAGGTAATTAAAATATAATCACCCCCACTTCCGATCCATACCTGTAGAAAGAGTGGACAGACCCCCTATACTATCACCCTGTTTCGACCTTCGTTCTTGGCTTGATAGAGTTTTTTGTCTGCCAAAGCTATCATATTGTCAAATGAGTTGCTTCTATCCTCATTGATGCCTATTGAAATACTCATCCTAAACGATATCTCATTGAGCTCTATCACCATCTCTTCGACCATCTTACGAATTTTTTCCATCACACTCACTGCCGACTTGAGATCCGTGTTCATCAGAAGAACACAGAACTCTTCGCCGCCATATCGTGTCAATACGTCAGATTTTCTAAAGTTTTTAATAAAAAGCTGCCCTAATCGCTGCAAAGCCACATCTCCCGCTTCGTGTCCATAACGATCGTTTATCTTTTTAAAATGATCAATATCCAACATGACTACGATCATTGACAGGCTATCCCGCAGCGCATTCTCATAAAGCTTTCTACCTGTCTCATAAAGGTATTTTCTATTGTACAACCCGGTCAGAAAATCTTTGACTGCCGACTCTTCGGCAAGCTTTATGAAATACTGCATTTCAAGGTTTGAGATGATACGAGAGCGCATCTCTTCCGGCAAAAAGGGCTTCATGATAAAATCATTTGCACCATTTTTGAGAAATTCTACGCTCGTCATCAGTTCGGTTGTCGCACTGATTCCGATGATGGATAATACATTCATACTGTACTGTTTTCTGACTTCCCGAACAAGTTCAATACCATCCATATTAGGCATACTCTTATCAGTAATAATCAGTTTGATGTCTTGATGCTCTTTCAACACCTCCAAAGCCATATGCCCGTCATTTGCTTCAAAGATCACAAGCGGAAGTTTTCCAATTCCGAATTTGATCTGTAACCTTGAAGTCGCTGAATCATCCACGAGAAGCACTTTTGAACCTTCAAAACCGTGAATAAACTGGATAAGACGTAATGCGTAATTAAAAGAACTTGTATTATCCTTGTTCACATAATCAAGAATATCTTTTTGAATGACCTTCTTATGCATTGCACCGTCTTCATCGTCAATCATTGCAATAACGCTGACATCTGAATCGATAACAAGGTCAATACACTCACCCTCTTTTGCATCCGGTAAAACGGCATCCACTAATGCGACATCATATGCCTGCGGGTTCTCCAAAAGCTTTTTGGCCGCTTTCATACTGGTCGCCGTATCAAGAGAGAGGTTCAACTGATGTGATATCAGACCTTTTAAAAAACGGATAGTCGTAATATTATCGTCAACAACCAAGACTTTTTTCACCGAAACACCTTTGTGTCTTAATCTACATCAAGACAAGCACAGAATTACTGATCTTTTTAGCAATAAATATTCCCAAAACCCTTATGTGAATTATATTAAAAACAAGACCTTCTCTTTATTGTCTGATTTTTAAATACTTTCTTGCTTCTAAGATTAATAATACTACAATAGAATAGTAGTATCTGACTACATGGAAATGGAGTACAAAATGAAACATTTTATTCTAAGCAGTGTATTAATACTTATAATCTTTACACTTACGGCTTGCGAAGGTGGACCAAGTGGAGATGTCAATGGGACAGTATGCACGTCGAACACGATTATTGCAGATTTCAATACCGATGAAGCAGCACTGGATGTATCAGTAGAGGGTAACACTACCGTTGTAGCCCTTGGTACTGCAGGTGTCGCCATATTTAACACGGAACGAAAGAACAGACCCGATCTTCTGATCAAAGTAGATGAGATAGAGGGGATTGAAGACACAACAGTCTATTCGGCCAGGATACATGACAAACATCTTTACTTGTACCTAAAAGATAAGGACACAAGCAACTACATACGCATAGTGGACATCTCCGATCCATTCCATCCAGTGACAAGATCAGAGATAGCTTTAAATCAGATATTTACCCGTAACACCCTGATACAAAGCAACTGGATAGCTTTTGAAGGTAATTTCATTCATGTTCTTGGTACAGGTGTTCTCGGTAATCCCGGAAACTATCACATTATCAATGTATCAGACAAGAGTGATCCGCAGTGGATGTCGAGTCTGAATATTAATGGAGACGGGACGTGTCTAAGCACCAATGCCCTCAACGAGATCATAATTAAGGGGACATTGGCCTATATCGGTTCTTTCAAAGGTATGGATATCATTGATTTCTCTGACAGAGACAATCCAGCTCTGTTGGCAGAAGAAGTACTCAATGACTGTACATATAAATCCATTGACCTCGATAGTGAGACCTTGTTTGCAGCAACAGGCAGCACACTATACACATATGAGTTAGACGATATCGACACGCCGCTTGACTCTATGTCAGCAGCAATGAAATATATTCTGATTTCCCAGATCGATGACACGGCTTACACACTGGGTTATAATGGGGAAATATCAATATCGGATGTCTCCAAACCTGAGGATATACGAGACACAGGGAATGATATCTTTGTCAATGCAATCACCTACAGAATTGTTGACGATGAAGGCTATATCTACATAGCGGATGAAGCAGGCTTAAAGATCATTGACACCTGTATAAGATAAGGAACTCTCCAGCTCAAGAGAGATCTGTCTCATGCCTCCTGTTTATGTGTTCTCTTCTCAAAAAATGCCTGCTCTATCTTTTGATGTTCCAAAAGTCCTGTAATCTCTTTCTCACTCAGATTCAATCCCTCCGGAACCTTTTCGGAGTGCAGCTGGACCGCTGTCTGTTTGAAGTTCGGTTCTCCCGACTTCGGACAGAAAAGAGAAGCAGTAAGGGTATTGATCAGCTGTTCGTTGAAATGAAACGGGACAAATACATTCCCCGGTGCTACCGTCTGCGTAACTCGTACGATAATATCCTCAACGCGTCCGCGAACTGAGGAAAGTGCCAGTCTGTCTCCACTTTTCACCTGTAATCGCGCAGCATCTTCAGGGTTGATATCCACCCAGGCTTCAGGTGCGAGGTCATTCAAGATATCGATTGTCTTCGTTTTTGTCCGGGTGTGCCACTGTTCGACAGTACGGCCGGTATTAAGTATGACCGGGAACTCTTTGTTAAGAGGCTCCTGCAAGGGAACCCACTCTACCGGAAGCAGATTGGCTTTGGCATCTTTCGTCCTAAAAGCAATCTTATCCGTATAAAGCCTTGGACTTCCCTCAGGGAACTCTTCATTACACGGCCACTGTACCCCGCCTTTTTCCTCAAGCATCTCATAGGTAATCCCTGAATAGTCACACAGTTGTCCTTTGGAGACCTTTTTCCATTCGTTGAAGGCATCCTCAGGTTTTTTCCAATCAGGGAAAAGGCTCTCTTTTACATCTTGGAAATAAGCCGAGAACTCGACGACGATATCAAAATCGCTCTTTGCTTCACCGGCAGGTTCGACCGCTTTATTCGCTCGGTTGCACCGGCGTTCAGAGTTCGTATAGACCCCCTCTTTTTCACCCCATGTCCCTGCCGCAAAGACGACATCTGCCATCTCGGCCGTATCCGAATAAAAAGCGTCCTGTACGACAAGCAAATCAAGTTTCTTCAATGCGGAACGAAGTTTCTCCTGATTGACGAAGCTCACCAAAGGGTTAGTGGCAACGATCCATAAAGCTTTTATCTCCCCTCTATCTATCGCATCGATGATCTCAGCATACTTATATCCGCGTTCGGTAGGAATTAATTCCTGAGGAATATTGATAATATCGGCATACTCTTTGGCAGCTGCCTCGTCTCCGAAATTTCTATATCCCGGAAGTGACGAGGTGAATCCCGTCTCACGTGTTCCCATGGCATTACACTGTCCGGTGATCGAAAAAGGTGCCGCACCGGGTCGTCCGATCTGTCCCGTGATCAGATGCAGATTATTGATCGCAGAGACCGTATCTGTTCCCATATAAGACTGGTTCACACCCATCGTCCATGCTGTCAAAGCCGCATCTGCCCCTGCAATCTGCCGCGCGATCTCATAAAGGTCTTTTACTTCTATACCTGTAATATTGGAGACCTCCTGAGGCGGATAATCCTGAAGATGTTTTTTCAATGCAGCAAAACCGTTACAGTTCGCAGCAATATACTCCGTATCTTCCCAACCCTGTTCCAGGATGATATAACACAGACCGTTGATCAGTGCCAGATCCGTACGGGGCTTGATCGGAACAAAGAGGTCAGCCATCTGTGCCGTCTTGGAAAAACGCGGATCGATGACGATGATCTTCGGCTTTTTCTTGTTCTTCGCCAGGTGGAGCTTCAAGATAGGATGGTTATCGGCGATATTTGCACCGATAAGTGTGATGACATCCGCCTCTTCAAAGTCCTCGTAACATCCGACCGGACCGTCGGAACCGAGTGACTGCTTGTACCCCATGACAGCCGAAGCCATACAGAGTGTCGTATTTCCGTCATAGTTATTGGTACGAAGGCCAAGCTGCACAAATTTTCCCAGGGTATAGAACTCTTCGGTAAGAAGCTGCCCTGTCGAGATGACACCGATCGCTTTGGCACCATATTCCTTCGTAATGCGTTTAAACTCATCTGATACCTTTCGGTAACTCTCGTCCCAGCTGGCCGCTTCATGCTTGCCGTTTTTCCTGATCAGAGGCTTCAGGATACGGTTTTCCGCATTGATCATCTGATGTTCACTCAGGCCTTTTGGACAGAGCGTACCGATATTGACGTCATGTTTCGGGTTTCCTTTCGTATAGACGGCCTTGCCATCTTTGACACCGATATAAAGACCACACCCTACACCACAATACCCGCAGGTAGAAAACACCCATTTGTCCGGTTTTTTTTCATCTGAAATACGTCCGAATACGGGATCGTCTGACAGTTTATACTTTGCTTCTTTGATATCTACACCAAGAAAGTCTTTTATCGTTTTAATCATCCTATCTCCTTAGTGTCTCTGTTTACCGACAAAAAATCCGCCCGCCATGTTCAAGGGAACAACAGTCGCATAGAAAAGGAATCGGTCGGTAAACTCACTGATACTCATCAATACAATACCCAATCCCATCAACAGCGGTGCTGTCGAGCTTTCTACGCTCACAGTTACCAGAAGAGGAAGCAAGATGGCACCCAAGACAAAACTGCCCAGACGGACAGACTCATGTCGGGAAAAGAACTGCTCATATATCCGTTTTGTCTTTGCCAGTTCCGATGCATATATGCCATCACTTTTAAGCGTACGTCTATCCTCATATGAGAAGAAACCCTGGGCAAGTGCGAAGAGCAAAGCCAGGCTCATCAGAGGTGATACCGCACTGAACTCGCCTTCTAACAATAACACGAAAGCCAGTAGAAACAAGCCGATATATGAGACACCGAAAAACTTCAACAAGGTACTCTTTCGATTCCATGAAGGACGCGCAGCGATCTGATATATCATCCCCTGTGCATAGATCCCGTAAATACCGGCACCCAGGGTCACGGCTTCAAAGATGACTCTGAAATACGGTGAAATCTCCAGCAGATACAGAAGGACATTCAGTGACATCAACCCTGTAAACACTCCCAGGGCCAGCGCTTCACGGCTTAACCAGGAAGTCCTGATGTTCTTCATCGCACTCAGTGCCTTTAACGGGCGGCCAAGATGCAGTGCTGAAAGCGGAAGACCCAAAGCAGCCGGCAGCATCACGACCAGAGCCATAATCCAATCAGGTGAGCTCTTCCCACTGATACCGAGCAGATCTCCAAGGAACAGTCCCAAGAATGCACCCAGCGATATCTGGGTCAAGACGGTCATAAACACAAGTGGCATCTCGGAGTGAGAAGGCTTAAGATGATGTTCATCGGCTGCTTCCATCTGTTCGGGAAGGTTCTCAGGAAGCGTGTAGCGTGTTGTCGAGTTGGTCACACGGGCATCGACCAGGTTCGGCATATTCCCCTGTGAATCGATCTCTTTTTCCAGCCACTCTTTGGGCTTAAAGACTTCGATCTCAATCGCCCCGGACGGACAGGCCTGTACACAAGCCGGCGACTGACCAACATCCAGACGTTCATGACACATATGGCACTTGGTGACGATATGCCGCTCTTCATGAAAGGTAGGAACCCCGTAAGGACAGTTCCATGTACAGTATTGGCACCCGATACATGAAGGGTCATCATGGATGACAATACCGGTCTCTTCTATTTTGATGTACGAGTTTGTAGGACATCCTATCAGACAAGCCGGATCGATACAGTGATTACAGCTCATGGAATTAAAGAGCTGACTCACTTCAGGAAAGATCCCCCCTTCACTCTCACCGACACGTCTCCATTTGATATCAGCAGGGTTGTTGTTCTGTTCATTGCAGGCAACTTCACAACAGCGACAACCCACACAGGCCGTCGCATCAAAATGAAACCTGTAGTTCTCATCCTCTTGCAGCTCAGGAAGGTCAATGCTATAGTTCCCACACTGCATTCCCGTATCAGCCTTATAATCTATAAATTGTTCCAATGGGGTTGCCATGTTCATTCTCGTCCTTACATACTACTATAACTATAAGTCGCAATTCTAGCTTAATAAAACTTCTGATTCGAATAGATTTTGTTTATTTTTTAAGCATAGCACCTTCATAAACGCCTAAAATCAGATAAACGCTAACTTTCAATGATTGGTTATTTTTTAATCAAACTTTGCCCTCAAACTTCTCATTCTTCCCCTATACTTTCGCCAACACAATGTGAGGAGAACACAATGGCAGGATTTAAAGCATTAAAAGGTGAAGGTCACTGGCCGACACTATTAGCCGCTTTTTTATATTTCGATTTTAGTTTTATGGTGTGGACGATGTTAGGGCCACTTTCAACAGAGATAAACGAGGCCCTGGTCGCTTCAGGCGCAATGGCAATGAGTGCCGGAGAAAAAGCAACCCTGCTTTCACTACCGATCCTCTCAGGTGCCCTGCTTCGCATCCTTCTTGGTTTCGGTGTCGATAAGTTTGGTGCGAAAAAGACAGCATTGATGTCACAGGCTGTCGTCATCTCAGCCCTTTTCTTTACCTACTTTCAGGCTGATAGCATTACTTACAACCAACTCTTGGTCGTTGCACTGGGTCTTGGGTTTGCCGGTGCTTCGTTTGCCGTTGCGCTTCCACAGGCAGGACAATGGTATCCACCAAAATTGCAAGGTGTCGTTCTGGGTATCGCAGGTGCCGGTAATATCGGTGTTGTCATCGACTTCCTCTTCGCACCGAAGATCGCTGAACATTTCGGATGGGATGCAGTATTCCTTGTCGGTGGTGTGCTGTCATCTATCATCTTTGTCGCTTATATGTTCATGGCAAAAGATGCTCCGGAGGATGTCTACAAGGCCAACCCTAAAAAACTTAAAGATTATGGAAAACTGCTTAAAGACAAAGATACCTGGTGGTTCAACCTTTTCTATGCGATCAGCTTTGGCGGTTTCGTAGGTTTTGCCGGATACATGAAGGTCTACCTGATGAACACCTATTCGACAGAGATGGCTGATCTTGGTATGGCATGGCTGGCAGAAGAGAATGTCAAGGTCATGGCCGGTTATTTTGGAGCACTATGTATCTTTGCCGGTGCGATTCTTCGCCCTATCGGTGGGGCCGTTGCAGACAAGATGGGTGGGATCAAATCACTCTATATCTTTTTCGGTATGGTAGCAACACTGGCGGTTATCAATGCATTGATCGAGCTCCCGTTTGCAGCAGCAATCTTGGTACTTTTCCTGATCATGGCTAACCTTGGTATGGCTAATGGTGCAGTGTTCCAACTGGTACCTCAGCGTTTTGGTAAAGATATCGGTATCATGACGGGTATTATCGGTGCTGCCGGTGGTCTTGGCGGTACAGCCCTGATCAAGACACTCGGTTGGTCCAAAGGTGCCTTTGACGGATATACTGCAGGATTTTTGATCTTTGCCGGTGTTGTATTCCTGGCTATCGCAGGTATCTCTTTTGTCAAGACACGATGGAGAACGACATGGGGAGCAACTGCAGGCGGTAGAATCTAATCTCAAGACTTATTAAATGATTAAGCTATCTTGGACTATCATTGACATCAACTTAACCTTTGTAACAGGAGTCATTTAAATGCGAAAAGTCTTGATTGTCGATGACAGTAAGATGATACTGACCCTTTTTAGGAATGAACTGCAGTACTTTAAGAAAGCAGAGATCTTTTATGCACAAAGCTATAAAGAAGCGATGCGGATAGTTAGAGAACATGCGGAAGATATCCATGCGGCTGTCCTTGATTACAATCTACCCGATGCGCCTAATGGTGAGGTCATTGCTCTGACCAATTCACACAACATCCCTTCTGTCGTTTTGACGGGGACTCTGGACAAGCGAGTACGCGATGTCATACTCAAGAAAAATGTCGTTGATTTTATTTTAAAAGACGACCCTTCAAGTATCCAATTAGCTATCAGTGCTATCAACAAAATACTTAAACGCTATGATACGACGATACTCGTCGTGGATGATTCAAAGTTATCCAGAGAACTTATCAAGATGAGTTTAGAAACAGTTCATATCAAGATTCTCGAAGCTACGAACGGTGAAGAGGCACTGGAGATGGTCTATGATGAAACGAATGACATCTCCTTGGTCATCACCGATTATCAGATGCCCGTGATGGATGGCATTGACCTTACCTTCGCGTTGCGGAAAAAATACACCAAAGCACAACTGGGGATCATCGCCATCAGTGCCGCAGAAGATGAAGAGACGGTATCCAAGTTCCTGAAATTCGGTGCCAATGATTTTATCAACAAACCGCCAGTTCCCAATGAAGTCATCACTACCGTTAGTTCAAACCTTGAAGTCCTTGATATGTTTGAGCAGATCAAAGATATGGCAAACAAAGACTTTCTTACCGGTGCCTACAATCGACGATACTTTTTCGATGCCGGAAATGCCATCTTCTTAAAAGCAAGACGCAAAGAACAGCCGCTTGCCGTTATCATGCTCGACATCGACAACTTTAAGAACATCAATGATACCTATGGACATGATGTTGGAGATATCGCGATCAAAGAGATCAAAAGGGTTCTCGATGAAAACCTGCGTGCATCTGACCTTTTCGCACGTTTTGGCGGAGAAGAGTTCTGCATCCTGCTTGAAGACATCACCCGGGCCAATACCGAGAAACTCTTCGAAAAGATCCGAACAAAGTTTGAAGAGAATGTTATCGATATCAACGGAACAAGACTCTCCTACACTGTCTCTTTTGGCGGTGCCTACGGCATGGCAAGCTCACTTGAAGAGATGGTGAAGCTCTCAGACAAGGCACTCTATGAATCAAAAGAGAACGGCAGAAACAAAGTCACCATCCAGACCCATGAGAACTAGACAAAACAGATTAGACAAAGGCAGGCCTTGTTAAAAGTACAATCCTCACAACATATCCTTCCAAAGGCCAAAGATATCTCCGGTGATGACGCATGCGACTATATCATCCTCGATAAGTCCATCCTGGTTGCAGCCCTGTGCGACGGCGTCGGTTCCGCACGCAAGGGAGGAATCGCTGCCAGGCAAAGTGTCAAATTCTTCATCGATCACTTCAAGACCCGGCCGAAGAACTGGGACATCACCCAGAGTCTGACACTGTTTACCCAGCACATCAACCGCCTGCTTTTCAAAGAGTCCATGACGCAGTTTGAACGTATCGAACTCTTGACAACACTCTGTGTTGCTGTCATCGAAGGCGATACGCTGTACACGATGAACCTTGGTGACTCACGTATCTACCTTCTTGACAAGCAGAATAACCTAAGACAACTCAGTGAAGACCATACCATGGATGACGAATACCTCTCCCATGTCCTGACACAGGCCTGCGGGCTGAGTGAGCATGTCGAACCGGTCATCACATCAACCCCGGTTGAAAAGGGGGACACCCTTGTCTTATGCAGTGACGGGTTGACAGCTTTGATGAGTGATGAAGAGATAAAAAGTTCTATCATGAAAGGACTCGGTGCGAAACTGATCGTCGAGAATGCAGCAAAAGAGCACAAAGACTATGAGCGTGATGATATCTCTATGCAGATATTCCGTATCGAAGAACTTGATGAAATGCATGCCATGAAGAACAAAGACTTGCTGATTCCTCAAACCCTCAAAAAAGGTGATGTCTTCGATGGATATGAACTTGTCTCCTCAATGATGGAGCATGGACGTATTTGGAAAGTCCGTAAAAAAGAGCAGACCTATGTGATGAAATTCCCTATGGCAACAGCCATCGATGACCCGATTGCTATGGAAGCCTTCGTCAAAGAAGCCTGGTATGCCAAACAGGTCCATCATAAGGCCTTTGGAAATGCATGGGTACCCGAACATCGTTCTGCACGGTATTACCTTATGGAACTGATCGAAGGCGTCAACCTGGCCGAATACGTCAAGAACAGACCGATCACTATCGATTCGGCCATCGCTCTGGCCAAATTTCTGCATAAGGCAGAAGCACACCTTTTGCACCTTGGACTGGTACATGGTGACATCAAACCGGAAAATATCATCGTTTATAAGAAAGAGGGAGAAGTCGGTGTCGATTTCAAGATGGTGGACTTCGGAAGTGTTGTTGAGATCTTTGAAGTCAACTCCCGTGCAGGGACACCCTCTTATCTTGCACCGGAGCGTTTTAAAGGCCACTCTATCAATGAATCTACTGAGATATTCTCTATCGGTGTCACACTCTACTGGGCATTGACAGGAAGGTTTCCTTATGGAGAGATCGAACCTTTTCAGACTCCCTCTTTCAAACAGGCCAAGTCACCGGCTGTATACAACAAGAATATCCCCCATTGGCTTGAGTCAGTTATCATGCGTTCAATTGCCATCGATACAGACGAAAGATATACCCATTACAGTGAATTCTTTTATGAACTCAAATCACCCGAAAAGGTCAAGCCCTATTATGCCAAAGACCTTTCGTTCATCGAACGTGAACCGCTTCTTTTTTATAAGATAGGCTTCTTTATTCTTCTGCTTAGCAATGTCATCAGTTTTATCTACTATAACTCTTGATTTATACACGCCTTATGCTACAATAATTGAAAAGTAGGAAGGAACACTTATGCTCTCTCTGTTCTCACTCTTCAAGACGCAACCTTCCTTCCGCGAAGAGTACCATTTCGGGCGTTTCATATCCTATAAAAAGACGACCCTGCAGCATGAACAGTATCAAGAATCCAAAAAAGCCTTTAGTGAACAACGCTACATAGACGGGTATGAACACTACTTCAATTATTTACGTTTCTATTGTCAGGATGAAGATTCAGGGAACATCACCTATAAAAGGGATGAGAACTCTCTGGAATTCACCCTTATCCAGGGTTCTGCCGTTATCAAAGGTGATGTGACACAACGACGACTGAGTGCCCATGCCAATATCGCCCATACCATCAAGGACAATATCGCTGTCATGCGCAGGCTCCTGGAAAAGAACTATATGTATACCTATACGACCTTCTTTTTGGAGAAAGAGACCCTTAAGGCGAAGATCTATTTTGACAACATTGCACTCTCGCCGCAGAAGATCTTTTTTCCTCTGCGTGAGCTCGCGCTTAATGCCGACAAGGAGAAGGAACTTCTTCTTGATGAGTTCCATGACCTCGATGCTGTCGAGCTTGATCATATCGAAGCCATGGACAACCACCTCAAAGAGACCAAAATCCGTTTCTTCAGGGAATGGATCGACAAAACTCAGCAAAAAGTCGCTCTCTTGCCTACGCAGGAACAATCAGGTGCTATCGCCTTTGTCTGGCTGACTCTGCTGCTTCGGCTCGACTATTATGTCACTCCCAGAGGAAAACTGGGGTTTGACATCTATGAAGCTGTCCAGGCCTATTATCTCGATGACAACAAACTGATTGAAGAAAAGAATGACGCCTTGCAAAAAGCGGTAGAGAAGTTCAAAGAACTTGACACGCAGAAACTCTCAAAAAGCCTCTATGCGGTCAAGCAGACCTTTGACATCTTCAATGCCAACAGTCTCGACGAGATACGTGCCTTTATCGATGAGACTCTGGGCAAGGTCATCTGGTACAAAGAACACCGCTATGAAGAGATTATCATGAGCATCTATGAATATATGGGGCTCTATATGCTGTTTAACTTTGGGATGAACGACTGTTTCAGAGAGCTGGTACAGCTTAATGTCAGACTGCACAACACCGACTTCAACAGTGCACTGGGATTGAAAAGTCTTTATAAGAGTGAACAGAAGATAGACCGTTCCCGGCTTTCGAAAAAGATCCAGTCTATTTTGCAGAGTTATGCGACACGATATCCTTATCTTCAGGACTTCTCATCGACACTGAACTTCACGTCCAATGAGAAGTTTCATCACTCCTACTACAATGCTTTAAAAAGCTTAAATTTCAGCGAGCTGTGACCATGAACACCCAAGCCATATTAGACACCTTTCAAGAGAGTATCATCCAGATCGAGACACCCTTTGCTTCGGGAAGCGGGTTTTATCTTCAGGAGCATGCTCTGATCATCACCAACTCCCATGTGGTCACCGGATTGAAAAAAGTCGTTATCAGCTCCAAAGACCTCAAACGTCGTGAAGCGGCCGTGGTCTATGATGACCCCAAATATGACCTCGCTTTTATCAAAACCGAAACATTAGAGATAAAGACCCCATTGCATCTCTCGAAAGAGAGTGTTCATGACGGGGATAAAGTCGTTGCTATCGGCCATCCTTATGGACTGAATTACACGGCAACAGAGGGGATTGTCTCCAAAGCAGTCCGTCTTCAGGGTGAACTTGAGTACATCCAGATAGACGCTGCGATCAATCCGGGAAACAGTGGAGGACCGGTCCTCAACGAAGAGGGGGAAGTCATCGGTGTCAACACCTTTATCATCGAAAACTCCAACAACCTTGGTTTTGCCCTTCCCTTTGCCTATGTACAAGAAGCCCTTGATGCCTTTGGCAAACTTGCTACCGATGATGTCATCCGTTGTTCATCATGCCTGAACCTTGTTCATGAGAGCATGATCAAAGATGACTACTGTCCTGAATGTGGTGTGAAGATCGATGTGGCAAAAAAACGAAGAGAGGGCTATAATCCCGTCGGTACCATCAAGACCCTTGAAGCGATACTCAGTGAGATGGGGAAAGATGTCGCCCTTGCCAGACGCGGTCAGAGGATGTGGCAGGTCGATATCGGATCCGCCCGCATAGAGATCTCATATTACGAGAACGGCGTCATCGTTGCTGATGCATCACTTTGCCGCCTACCACATGATAAGATACAGAGTATCTACCACTTTCTTTTAGAAGAGAACACCAAGATGGATTACCTCCAGTTTTCGATCAATGACAACTCTATCATGCTCTCCTATATCATCGTCGACAGCTCCCTTGAAGATAAGAACGGGGCCATTGCCCTGGGACGTTTATTCTCCAAATCGGATATCTTTGATGACATCCTGATCAAGAATTACGGGTGTCTTCCGATCAAAAGAGACGATTGACATTTTTAAACCAATCAAGAAAGGAAATAAATTATGAGTGAATATACACATATCGTCTGTCCCCACTGTAACGGAACGAACAGAATCCCTTCAGGGACGACTCCCGATGAAGCAAAATGCGGTCGATGCAAGCAATCTATTCTCGACACGAAGCCCATAGCACTGACTACTGAAAACTTTGAACAGCATCTTCGAAAAAACGACATCCCGGTCATCATTGACTTTTGGGCACCATGGTGCGGTCCCTGCAAGATGATGGGCCCGAACTTCGAACAAGCCGCCGGTAACTTTAGAGCTAAAGTCCGATTTGCAAAAGTCAATACGGAAGAGCAACAGAGTCTGGGTGCACATTTTAATATCCGTTCCATCCCTACCCTTATCCTCTTCAAAAACGCCAAAGAGATAGACAGGATCTCCGGTGCCCTCGATGCGAACCAGTTAACCAATTGGCTCAATGAAAGACTTTAACCCCTTTCATTGAGCTTTTTAACACATACGAAGATTTCTGCCAAGATGTAGCGTTTATCTATAATATTGCAAAAAATAATACAATATAACTATTTTTGATATAAAATTGTGTAGAATAGATAAATCACAAAGGAGTCTTGGTGTATGTCACTTAAGAAAAAGTTTAAAATCGTACAGACACTCCATGAGAACAACCATACGATTGTACATAGAGCCATACGCCTTGCCGATAAGAAAAAAGTCATCCTAAAACTCATTCGTCCCTCTTCGAGAGATGAAAAGACACTCACACAGTTTGTAAACGAACAAAAGGTTCTCTCATTCCTTCACTCGAAACACATCATCAGCCTTCTTGATGTCATCGTCACTTCTACAGAATACATCCATGTC
>JBFEWG010000023.1:0-20022 GCA_041546465.1 Sulfurimonadaceae bacterium | reverse complement strand
TACAACACTACCGATAACAGTGTTGTTCTCCGTGAACAGCAGCGATTGATCGTCGAGTGAGAACGTGATACGATATATTCCCGCTGTAACATCATAATCACCGTTTTTAAGGTCCAATACGTACCCGTAGGTAAGGTTACCGGCCACGTTGATCTCAGCCGCAAATTTACCCGGACCATCCGGGACACTTTGATCGAAGAGTGGTTGATTTACTATATCTGCTCTCAGTACAGTGCCGTTTTCATCAACTTCATCAATCCTCAGACGGGCATTGGTGGCAAATACGAAGGCAGTCGAGTTGTTATATTCTGTACCGTCTGTTCCGTATATCTCAACGTCTTTAGTACCGAACAAAGGAACCATCTTGTAAGAGGTCATATTGGTATCCAGGGCTTTGGAAAGTACCATCTCAATCCTTATGATAGATTCGGTGTTGAGGGTCTGACTGATCAGGTTGTCACCCCATTTTGCTGTAACATTCTGCTCAGTACCCACTCCGTTTTGCCATTCACCCTGCCACGTACTGACAGTTTTTTGCTGATAGTATGTCACGCCATTAAGGACAATGGTTGTGTTTTCATCGAAGTAAGGCAGTTCCGTTACATTATCCGGGAGTTCCGTCACATTGACTTCGCTGATTACCGGACGCAGTCCAGTGTTGTAGTCGATGTCGTTAACAACATTTGTCCAATTACCGGTAATTGGTTGTCCACTGATTCCGTACCCGTCAGCAAAGATCATCGCTGCAGCAAAGTTGTTTCCGTATTTATCGACTTCACCTCCACCACCGCCTGATGGGGTGAACTGTTTTGGAAGGGTAGGAGTTTCTCCACCTGTGTTCTTGGCTGCAACAATCCAATAGGTAGTTACACCCTTCTCCAACCCGGTAATGTCGAGAAACTGAAAAGTTGTCGCCGGTAGGGAGAGGAGGTGATTGTCCGGATCAAATAGGTTCTCAACTGTATTGCTGCGATAGATCTCATAAGAGGTTGGCTCACCACCTGTCGTCGGTGCTGACCAGGACAGCGTAGCAGACAAATCTCCACCTGCAGCTGACGCTGCAACCACAAAATTTGTCGGCTCTCCTGGAGCCTCGACAACAATGTCATTACTGCTGCTACTGCCGTCACCACCACCGCCACTACAGCCCGCAGCAATAATGCCTAAAAAGAGCACAAACAATGTCGTCATGGTTAGCATGAGTTGTTTGCTTCCTAATTGAATCGTTTTCATTTGGAACTCCTTATGAGTTTAATTGTATATATTCTTATGCTACTGCCTTAAAGATAAAATGTTGATAAAAGTCGATTTGGTTTGCTTGTTAGAGATAAAAGGTTTATCGTCCATGACTATTGCATACGGGATGTTTATGTATTTACTTTGCATCTTTGTGTACAATATGAAAAAATATTATTACAACAGTTTTAAGTTTTAAAATATCAAGTAACTGTTCTGATATTAGAGCTAAAAGGTTCATCAAACAAGGAGGTTTGAGATGAAAGTAAGAGTCTATTATGAAGATACGGATATGGGCGGGATTGTTTATCATGCGAACTATCTGAAATTTTGTGAAAGGGCTCGGAGTGAATACTTTTTTCAAGATGGAAATACGCCTCATCTTGAAGGTGGCGAGTTCGTCGCTGCCAGTCTTGAGGCAAAGTTCAAAGCTCCTGCAAAACTGGGAGACATCCTCGAGGTAAAGACTCAAGTCCTAAGTCTCAAGGCCAGTTCACTGGTATTAAATCAGTCTGTATACAAGGCAGGGAAACTGCTTTTCGATATGGAAATAAAGCTTGGTTTTGTCAAAATGGGTAAAATAGGGCGGATGAGTGCGCAGGCGCAGGAAGATATTCGCAGGCTTTTCCAGCAGGAGATTGATAATATCAATCAACTCTGAATCTCAGAGCAAAGATCAAATATCTTCGTTTTCTTCATCATAGATCTCTTCTTCGATCTTTTCAACCGTGATAAAACGGGAAAAAGTCGGTTTTACAATAGAGATAGGGTATTCAACCTGGTTCTGTATAAACTCCTGAGGATACTCCCGGTGTGCCGAAGTGATCAGGTGGTAAAAGTAGTCCGCTCCGATAGTCGTCGCATAGTTGATCCAGTCGTAAACGATGTTGTTCTGCAACAATGAATTTGATTCAATCATGACATTATTATGGTAGTTGATTGAATTGGCAATAAGCATATTCTCCCTGTCTTTAGGCTGTGTAAGCAGTAGCAGTTCGGGATTGTAGTTTATCTGCGTAGAGAGTACATTGGATGCATTCACATCATAGAGTGTCAGCTGTGACATGACCATGGCTGATTTTACGACCGGCGTGTTCACGAAGAAAGAGCCCTCTTGGATCTTCATGTTCTCATCCATCTGTGCCTGCAAATTGGATGTATGCTTTGCAATCGGAAAGGAGAAGAACTTTGGTTCGCTTGCATAACTCAGGTTCAAATCCTGCATCTCTTCGAGACTCAATTCGACCCCGTCTTCGTCTGTATGGATAATACGGTCTTTTGTTATGTTTTGATCAAAGGCATAGAGATATTCCTCTTTTGTGATCTGAGTCAGTTTTTCCCCAAGGGCATTCTTGTCATAAAAAACAGTCAAAGGGGTGGATGCGTAAGGCATGAGGTTTTCCATCTGCTTTTTATAATTGATACCACCATAATAGATGTAATCCGTAGAGACATTCATGTCATCCTTATGGATGGTAGGAAAATAGATATGCATCGGTAGGTCTAATGAAGCAACATTATTTGCCCCTTTTAGGGTCAATGGTGCGATGACATAATGGAAGTCATCCTCTTCGATCTGTTGAAGGACTTTCTCTAACTCTTGGGCATCTTCTGATTCAGCATGGTAGGTCCTAAGTTCGAAAGCTCTGTTTTTTGTCAGATAGTAGGCAAAAGCTGCATTGGTCGTGGAATAGGCATATCTGCCGATGACTTTATAAGGCAGAAGCATGGCTATTTTCAGTTCGGTATATTGGCGCATACGTTCGACGTTGAACAAAGAGGTCTGCATAAGCAGGATATCATTAAGGACAGGATCGTCTATCTTGTCCTTGGCATGGGCTAAAAAACTGAAAAAACGTTCATCTTCGATCAATTGGTAGAGACAGGTATTATCACACTCTTTATCATCGGTATTAAGTATATAGGTCTTTGGAAGCGGTATGGATGAAACCAAAAAGCTTTGGCCATGCAGAAACATGAAGGCCAATGATAAAAACAGGAGGTGTTTCATTTATAATAATCCTTTAATATTAATCAAGTCAGTCATTGTACACTTTTTTAGTGAAGGGTTTCGTAACAGATGTGAAGGGTGATAGATAGGAACAAGTGTTTTCTGTTCATAAGGTATCTTCTCTCCCCGGACATTCTCAAAGGCAGCCTCATCTTTGATCAGGCTTTTGTAGGCCAGTTCGCCAAGCGTGACAATAACCTTCGGATTGATCAGTTCGATCTGTTTGAAGAGGTAGGGCTTGCAGCTGGAAAGTTCGGATTCAAGGATATTGTGTTGATGCGATGGCCGACATTTTAGGACATGGGTCAAATAAACATCATTGATGTTCAGGTTTAAAACATTTTCAATCATCTTCTTCAAAGAGGCCCCGGAGCGTCCGCTGAAACTCTCTCCACTTTCGTCCTCGACCATTGAAGGCGAGCCATCGATGAACATGATGTCAGCATTGGGATTACCAAAACCGGTCATGACCCTTTGTCGGGATTTACTGAGATCACAGAGATGACACTGTGCCATCTGCTTATGCAAGCTGTTCAAGTCAGAAGGAAGGGCCATTGAATAGGGTTCTTCGTCACTGTTGACACTTATCGGGTCAATATAGGAAAAACCAAGCGATTTATAACGGTAAAGAGATTTTAAGAGCACAAGGTTTTGGTAAGACTTCAAAGACGATCCTAAATTTGATGTCTTAGTGTATCCAAGCAAGCGTTAAATGCATATAAAAACTTTTTTAATAGTTGAGCGTTTTACATACGGGAATAAACAGAGGTCTATTTGTAATAATGTGAGATCAGGTATTCAAGTGCATCCTCATAGGAGTTGACCTCAGGGATATCGTGCTTGATCTTCTTAAGCACATCAGCAGATTTTTTAGAGACCACTATGCTGGTAGTATGTGTCTGATGCTCGATCTTGGCAAGTTCCTGACCATACTTATGTTCAACATCTTCCAAGTCGATTTGCAGTTTTAAGCCTTCACTCATAATTTTGTTGAGTAAAGATCGTAGTTCTTGAAACTCCGTTTTCTCTTTTTGTGTAAACTGTGTGTCTCCATCATTGATTCTGTTAAAGAAGTAAGACAGCCTGTTTTCTATCTCATACAGTGTGTTCATAAAAGCTCTCTTTTTTGTCATATTTTTACATCTACATGATTATAACAGATATGCTTAGACATGGAATTTGAAAAACTGAGTAATGAGCTTTACTTCAAGGCATCACATCATAAGTTTGCAAAGAGGCAAAATGATTTTGACAGGGGATATATGAAGATCAGTGATTGGATCAATGACCTGTGCTGGTATTATATACTAAGGCGAAAGAAGCAGGATGAAGAGATGGACAGAGAGTTTAAAGAACTAATACAAAAACAAAAACAGAAGATAGAGTCTTTACGACCGTCTGCTTATAAAAAAGGCTTAATGAAAGCAATAGATGATGCTTCTTTATGATGGGGGTAAAAAAGTAACAGCTTGTAAAGCCAAAAAGGGGAAATGTTTAATGTGGAGGCAGGCCTGAAAGCCTACCGGTAAAAGTAATGATTACTGAGCTACTTCTACTTCAACTGGAGTTGATTCCCAGATACCGTGTTTAGTACAGTAACCGTGAGCAACCAGATTAAGTTTTTTACCCATTGGACGGATATTGAATGTTACTTCAGCATGAGATTTTTCGTTACCAAGTGTACCTGGAACAAACTCAGCTGCAGCCAGTTTAGTTTCACCGTCGAAAAGAGTGATGCTTTCGATGAAGTGATCGAAATCATCCGGGTGAGTATATTCTTGACCCATTTTTACGTTAACTGCAAGCATCTCACCTTTTTTAGCATCACCGCTTACTGTGATGAATGGAGAGTGACGATCGATTAAATCTTTTTTAGCTTCACGCTCGACTGTATCAATATCTACATATTTGTTAATCTTTGGCATATTCTGCTCCTAATTGAAATTATGCGGTATTGTATCGAGCGCATCTTTTAATTAAACATAAGTTTTTAAAGTTAATTCTAGTTTCATCTAAATTTAAAGCAGAGAGGATGAATATCCACGGGTCAACTACGTTTAACCCATAATTGGATAAAATCACGAAACTATTAAAGATATAACTTATAAAAACCAAGGTTTATTGATGTTGCAACCACTACTGATCGAGATTGGTGTTGAAGAACTACCAGCAGTTCCCTTACTGAAAGAATTGAATAACATAGAGAAAAAATGGACAAAGATCCTTGAAGAGAAGTCTCTTGTGTGTGCTTTTGAGTTTTACTATACGCCACGTCGCCTGGTCTTATGGCACAGAGAGTTTAATGTGTCTCAACCTGACACAGTTGAAGAGTTTTTTGGCGCCCCTGTCGCCATTGCCTTTGATGCCGATGGAAAGCCGACAAAAGCATGTGAGGGTTTTGCGCGTAAATGCGGTGTGGGTGTTGATGATCTTTCACGCAGTGAAAAAGGCGGGAAAGAAGTGCTTTATTATAAAAAAGAGATATCAGGGCAGGAAAGCAAGTCTTTACTTCAAGAGATGATCCATGCCTTTGTCGAAAGTCTGAACTTTGGAAAGTCAATGCGCTGGGGAAGCCTTGAGAAGAGCTTCATCCGTCCGATCCGTTGGATCAATGTGATGATGAACGATGAGCTTGTAGATGTAGAGTTGTTCGGTGTCAGGTCACAGAAACACACCTATGTACACCGTATTTCTTCGTTTGATGCCAAAGAGGTCTCCGGAGCAAAAGAGTATTTTGATCTTTTGGAAACATCTGCCGTGACACTTTTTCCGCTCAAGCGACGTGAAGCCATCCTTGAAGGTTTTGCACGCATCGAGAAAGAGTCTAAGGTAGAAATCGAAAGGGATGAAGAACTACTGGATGAAGTCGTCGCTATAACAGAAAACCCGACAGCATTGCTCGGAAGCTTTGATGAGTCCTTTTTGCGTCTTCCTCCTGAGGTTATCATCGCGTCGATGAAAGAGCATCAACGCTATTTCCCGGTATTTAAAGAGGGGAAACTGACCAATAAGTTTATTGTCGTATCCAATGCCCTGACGGACGACTTCTCGAAAGTGATTGAAGGAAACGAAAAAGTCCTGCGCCCACGCTTGGCAGATGGGCTTTTCTTCTATGACAATGACCTTAAACGTACACTTGTCAACGACGGACTTGAGAAAGTCACCTTTATGAACGGTCTGGGAACCTTGCTGGACAAGATAGAAAGGGAGAAAAAGATCGGTGCAATCCTCGCTCAGGCATATGGCGTAGATACACAGAGTGTTGAACGTGCTATCGAGCTTTCCAAGGCTGACTTGATGAGTGAGATGGTCTTTGAGTTTACCGAACTTCAGGGATTGATGGGATACTACTATGCACTGGCACAAAAAGAGGATGAGTTAGTCGCTTTGGCAATCAAAGAACAATATCTTCCAGACGGTGAAGATGCGGAACTTCCTTCAACACCTGTGAGTGCAGTGGTCGCTCTCGCCAATAAACTAGATACGCTTGTGGGTCTGTTCAGTGTCGATCAGATACCTACAGGTTCACGTGATCCATTTGCTCTTAGACGTGCTGTGAACGGGATAATACGTATCGTCAATCATTACGGTTTTGACTTTGATATCGTTTCATTGGAAAGACTCTTTGGAAGTGAATATCAGAAGTTTGACTATGGACGTCTTCAGGAATTCTTTCTCGAACGTATCAATCAGTTTTATAAAGTCAATCCTTCAATTATCAAAGCAGTTGTCGCAGCAGGCGAATTGGATATCTGTGTGATCGATGCGAAGATCAAAGCTTTAGATGGTATTGCCAATTCGGAGAGCTTTTCGGAGAGCTTCTCAACCTTTAAGCGGGTTGCCAATATCACCAAGGATGTGAATCTTGAAGGTGATCTTGATATCAGCACGGCATTGTTTGAGAATGAAGCGGAGAAGGCCCTGTATGATGCCTATAATGAGGTCGTTTCAAAAGAGTATGAAGACTATGAAACACATTTTGAGGCACTTTTCTCATTAAAACCGGAACTGGATACTTTCTTTGACAAGGTCATGGTAAATGCTGATGATGAAAAGATCAAAAACAACCGAAAACACCTTATTTCATCTGTGTATAAAAGTTTTAAATCTGTAGCAGATATCAAAGAGATATCGATCTAGTCGATGCATACTTTTGATATCATCATTGTAGGTGCGGGTATCAATGGTTGTGCTTTGGCCTATTCGCTTAATCAACGGGGTAAAGATGTCCTTGTCCTTGAAGAAGATGCGATCGCTTCAGGCGGAAGCGGTGCGGCAGGGGCTTTTATTAATCCAAAAATCTCCAAGTCTGGACCTCTAAAAGAGTTGATAGAAAAGGCCTACCTATATGGACTCTCTTTCTACCGTGAACATTTTGCAGAAGAGACGACATTGGCACCCCTTCTGCATATCGCAAAATACGAAGATGATAACGAGAAGGTCGATTACTTTAAAACACACACATCTTTGCAGACAGCAGAAGTACCTGTTGAACTGGCAGCCTCTTTAACAGCCTACGCAAATTCTTTTTCCCATGTCTATATAAAAAATAACGCGATTGTCGAAGCAAAACAGGTGTGTGAAAAGATGCTTGAAGGTATTCCATGCAAGACGATAAAAGTCAAAGAACCGAGATACAAAGATGGACTGTGGCATGTCGGCGACTATAAAGCAAAGCGGATGATCCTCTGTACGGGTGGCTCGGAAGAGGTGTTCAAGGAACCATACATCAAACTTCGCCGAATATATGGCCAGCGTTGTGAGGTGGAAAGCTCAACATCTCTGTCGGCAACAGTTCATCATGAGGTCTCTGTTTCTGCTACCAAGAAGAACGGGCGCATAGCGATTGGAGCCAGTCATTATCTGGAAAAAGAACGTATGCCGATAAAAGAAGATGGGGAGGCTGCTTTAATAGGCTTGGCACAAAAGAGTGTCATACTAGATGATGTGATAGTCTGCGACTCGTTTTCGGGTATGCGATCGGGATCGAATGACTATTTACCGATTATAGGTCCGCTTGTCAAAGCCAGTGAGAGTATCACAAAGTCTCCACAACTGCTCAAAGGTGACAAAGATGCGGATCTGGAGTATTATCCTGAAGTATATATGGTAAACGGAGTAGGGGGTTACGGTTTTGTACTGGCACCTTATCTATCCAAACTGATGACAGATTACCTGCTTGATGATGAAGCGCTTCCCGATTACCTGGCTCCAAAACGTTTTTTATATCGTTGGGCGAAGAAAGAGGCTTCTTTATGACGGTATTGAGTTTTATCGGTGTCTGCCTGCTTTTGTACGCTTTGGTGATGTTAATTTTTTATCTTTTGCAGGCACGTTTCCTGTTTTCACCTGTGTATTACAGAGATGATGAGAAAATCCTGGCTTTAAACGACAGGATTGATTTTTTGACACTGCCAACAGAGGATGCGACTTTACTTGAAGGCGTCATCTATCAACCCGAGTATGCGTCAGACAAGATAATCTTGTATTTTGGAGGCGTACAGCAGGACTCTGTCGCTCTGGTCGAGAAGTTTGCCGAACATTATCCGAACATGCCCTTTATCAATTATAACTATCGGGGCTATGGAAAGAGCGAGGGTAAACCATCCCAAGACAAGCTCTTTACAGATGCTATGCATATCTATGACGACCTGGTTATCCGTTATGATTACAGACCTGAAAATATCATATTGATGGGTTATTCCTTAGGAACAGGTGTGGCTTCATTTTTAGGTTCACAACGTCAGGTAAGAGAAATCTTGCTTATGGCACCTTACGATTCTGTTTATGAGGTGATAAAGAGACGTTATCCTTTTAGTGGAATAGGATGGATCCTGAAACAGCGGTTTCCATCTGTGGATTTTGTTCCTCATATCGACGTGCCGATACATATCTATGCCTCCAGTGATGACAGGGTGGTTAATATTAAACATGCTAAAATGCTGAAAAGTCATGTAAATAATTTGGCAGGTTTTTACGAATATGATAACATCAGTCATAATGATATACTCTTTAATCCTGATGTTGTTGAACATATAAAAAAGGTTTTGGAAAAAGATAAAGATGAATAAAACAAACAATGAAGCGATAATACTACTTAATATGGGAGGGCCGAACAACCTTTCTGAAGTCGAAGTGTTTTTGGAAAACATGTTTAACGATCCCAATATTCTTACGATGAAAAGCACGTTGCTACGAAAGTTTGTCGCGACAATGATCACATTCTTCAGAACAGAGTCTTCTCAGGAGATATACCGACAGTTGGGTGGGAAATCTCCTATTGTCGGTCATACAGAAAAACTTGTTGCTGCTTTGCAAAAAGCACTTCCTGAGGTCTATATTGATTATGTTATGCGTTATACACCTCCCTTCGCTCCGGAGGTGATAGAGAAGCTTAAGGAAAAAGAGATCGAGAAGATATTTCTTATTCCCCTTTATCCTCAATTCTCGACAACGACGACCAAGTCATCACTGGAAGATTTTGAAGAGGCTTTCCAGGCCTCGGGACTGGATGCGGTCTTATTGGAGAAAAAACATTATTATGAACTGCCAAGATATAATGATGCCGTAATAGAGCGTATTAAAGAGGGTCTTGAAGGTGATAAAAGTGAAGATTATCATCTGATCTTCTCTGCGCATGGGTTACCGCAAAAGATCGTTGACGCAGGTGATCCTTATCAGCGTCATGTCGAGCGTCATGTCGAGCTTTTGAAAGAGAAGCTTCTTGAAAAAGGGCTGCATTTCAAAAAAATCGCATTGGCGTACCAGTCCAAAGTAGGGCCTATGGCATGGTTGGAACCGTCATTGGAGACTATGCTGGACAAGACACGCAATGAAAATGTGCTGATTTATCCTATCGCCTTTACGATCGATAATTCAGAGACAGATTTTGAACTGGGTGTGGAATATAAAGAGATAGCAGATGAACTTGGTTTTAAGAAATATAAAGTTGCTCCTTGTGTTAACGATCATCCTTTTTTCGTCGAAGCCCTTATTGAGCTTTATAATAAAATGAAGATGTAACAGTACAGATATGAAAATCGCAATTTTCGACATGGACGGTACGCTTATTGACTCCGCTAAAGACATTACTATCTCTATTAATGAAGTCCGCCGAGTCAACCATAGGCTTGATCCGCTTAGTGAGGCGTTTGTTGTTGAGGCCATCAACCGTGAACATCGTAACCTTGCCAAACTCTTTTACGAGACACAGCAGTATGAACAGACCGATAGAGAACTTTTTGAACTGCACTACCATGAACAGTGTGTTCAGAACGTACGTTTATATGAAGGAATTAAAGAGTCTCTTTATGCCCTGAAGGAAAAAGAGGTCTTTCTATCGGTTGCGACAAATGCACCGACGAAGTTTGCGTACAGAATGCTTGAGCATTGCGGTGTCTCTGATGCTTTTGACTTCATTGTCGGTGCTGACAAGGTGAGCAAACCGAAACCGGACAAAGAGATGCTCGTCTCGATACTCAAAGGGTATGGTTATCAAAATAAACATCAAGCCCTGATGATCGGAGATAACTCCAAAGATATGCAGGCGGCTTCACATGCAGGAATAGAAGCCGCCTTTGCGACATGGGGGTTTAGCCCTGTCAGCCAGCACCATAAGACGCTCTCTTCGCCGCTGGATATAGTAGAGCTGTTTTAAGCATAGGAAAATGATCAGATGAAAAAACTTTACCTCTTATTGGTCTGTGCAGTGACTCTCTTTGCAGATCAGACTGACTATATAAAAGGTATGGAATATTATAAGAACAAAGCCTATACAAAAGCTTTTCCTATTATATTTGATGAAGCCCAGAATGATAACCGTGCAGCACAATACAGGCTTGCCGAAATGTATGAAAACGGGCATGGGACACCGGTTGACCATGAACAGGCGATGTATTGGTACAAACTTGCTTCCACCCGCTATGCCTATATTGAAGAGGATAAGGTTGAAGATAAGAACACATCCTATCTTTCACATATCGGCCGACAGTTTGGCAACGAGAGTATAGAGCGTGGTAATGAATATCTGTTGGCCAAGATGGATACTGATACGCCTGAGACAAGAACCCTGGTAAAGTCAGTTAGTGACGAAGGTTTTTTTGGTCTTCAGCCCTATCAAACAAACTTTTTTCTACCTCTTTCCTATGGTTGGGAAAAACCGCCCCGTGCCTCCGCATCCATTCATCCCAATAATATTCCTGCTGGAGAGGAAGGGCGCTTTGTACATGATGAGAATACAGAAGTGGAATTTCAATTCAGTGTCAAAAAACAGCTAAGTTATGACCTGTTTGGATGTAATGAATATGTCTATTTCGGATATACACAAAAAGTATGGTGGCAGCTCTATTCACCATCGGCACCCTTCAGAGAGACAAACTATCTGCCTGAGGTGTTTGTTTCAATACCAACATCACAGCGTATCGATAATGCTTCAGGCTTGAAGGCCGTCAAGTTTGGTTTTGTACATGAATCAAACGGACAAGAGGGATACCGTTCACGTTCATGGAATCGTCTGTATATGACAGGTATGTGGCAGTGGGGGAATCTGTTTATGGCGACACGTGCATGGTACCGTTTGGATGAGGGTGAAAAACCCGATGGATATTATGAGGGATTACTGGGTGTTGACGGTGCGAATGAGAGTGGAGATGACAACCCGGATATACATAACTATCTCGGATATGGCGATATCAAGATTGACTACCTTTACAAAAAAAGCAAATTCGGTTTTCTTTTGCGTAATAATTTACGATTTAACGGTGAAAACAAAGGGGCAATCGAATTTAATTATTCTGTACCGTTTCTTGACTCACCTAATACCTTCTGGTACATGAAATTTTTTCATGGATACGGCGAGAGTTTAATAGACTATAACAGGGAAGTGACGAAAATCGCATTTGGATTTTCATTTTCGAGAGGATTGTTCTGATGAAATATATGATATCCACAAGTTTGTTTATCAGCATGTTGATTTTTTCTGCCTGCTCTGTTGCAAGTGATCCATTACGAACTGGTTTTTTAAGTGACTATGATGGATTTCAACATGTTTCAGCTGGTGATATGCACTATTTTCAAAGCTTGGATGACGCTAATCTAAGCCGGTATGACAAGATGTTCATTTCCGAGATAAAAGTATTTTCAAACACAGCTGAACCGTCATTTGGAGACAGCAGACTTTATTCGGAGATAACAGCCTATACAACAGCAGCATACCGTAAAAACATCATGAAAAAAAGTGCCAACTACTGCCTGGTCGATGTCGCTCAAGAAGGAACTATGCTTATGGAAATCGCCATATCCACTGTCGAAGTTCATCCATCAGATGAGAAGTGGGATAATTTGACGGCTTTGCCTTTTAGTATAAATGATAGAACAAAAAAAAGCTATGAGGAAGGCAGTGTACGAATTTTGATCGAAGCACGTATTTCAGATGCGATGAACAACGATTTATTGGCACGTTCTATGCGTGTGATTATGAAAGAAGAGGTACGTGTTGATAGTGATCAACTGTCGTTCAAAGATATTCAGGCTTCTCTTGATAGGTGGCTGTATGACTCTGCTATAGCATATTGATCTTATAGATACAAGAGGCATGTGTTGAAAGAAGTGGAGTAGAAGATGGCCAATAAAAAACTGGGGAAATGTCCTTTTTGTGATGACGGACAGATCGAAGTGCGCAAAATCGAAGTCGAAGCGAAGCCGCTTAAGCTCTATGCCTGCTCAAACGCACACTGGACCTTTGAGCATGACCTGTGTGAACTCAGTGATGAAGCGACATGCGGATTTCGGATATTCCAAAACCAGTTCTTGCGTTGGAATAAAAAATCGATCAGTGAACAAGAAGTACGGACGGTACTTTCTCAGGAACAAGTCAAAGTAAGGCTTTACAGCTCCAGAGCCAAGAAGGAATATTATAAATGGGCAGTACTGGATAAAGAGTATGGGCTGAGTATTGTCTGGGATATCGATATTGAAGATGTAGAAGAGTGATGAGTAATAATATGACACTGTGTACCGGTATTGATGATCAGGTGGAAATATTCTGGGATGAAAGTATAAATGAACATATGACAATGGCAAAAAGTCTAGACCCTGTACTGAGAGACTTCTTTACTATCAATGATTGGCATTTTATCAAGAATATCTATCAGGACGTCATGGATGAGAAAGATGTAGACTATCTTGAGAGATCTATTCTTTTTTACAAAGAGAAGGTTAGGTTAATGATGGGAGAAGAGAGTAGTGAACTGGAGAAACCCGAGTTCTTTAGAATCATCGCCCATCTGTTCGATCTCATGATCGTCGGGGCGAATGATGATCATCATGGCGTGCGGTATGAGCCATGGTGGCAAGGCTATACAGAAGTCAACTTCCGCCTGCAGCACAAGGTCAGACTTGGTGTGTAGAAAGAGTCAGAGCATGCTCAATGCTTTTTCATACTCTTGGGGCGTGTTCATGTTCAGTAAGGCATCTTCATCATCGATATCAATATAATAGACATTCGATCGTGAAAGGAGCTTGCCCAGCCGGTGATCATTGTCGTGCAGCATTTTGAGCATATCATCTTCGAGTTTACGTGTATAAATGCCGCACAAGGGATGGATGCCGCCAGGTGTCCTGGCGATTACCGCGTCATAGTCTTCATAAGAGACACTGAAAAACTTATCGATGACCTCCTTGCCAACAAAGGGTGTGTCAACACTCAGGACAAAAACGACATGCTCACCCTTTAGCTGATTGAATACATTGACAAACCCGGCAGTAGGGGCATAGACCTCTTTTGCGATAATATCTTCAATGATATCGGGGTTAAACCCTTCAAAAGCACTGCTTTCTTTAGTTGAGATATAAACGGAAGCAAAGACCTTCTTGAGCCTTTCATACTGATATTGGGCAAGTGAGTCTGAATTTGCAAAGGGAAGATGTGCTTTGTCCTTTCCCATACGCGAGCTTTTACCACCGGCAAACAGGACACAAGTAACGGTATAAAGTGACATGGATGCTCTTTTTTTATTGAAAGTATACCTAACTCTGTTATAATGACTAAAAAATAAAGGTGTGTAATGTTAAAAAATATTTTTATGATGGTTCTACTCTTTTCAACGTTGTTTACTTCACTTGAAGCACGGCAAAAAGAGGTCTATGAGAAAGAAGAAGCCGAGAACCTCAGGTACAACAAAACGATACGCGCCTTTATGAAAGACAATAAGAAGATAACCACCATGGTCAACAAGTCATATGCATATGTCGCTTTTCCAAGTATAGGAAAGGGAGGTGTCATCTTAGGCGGGGCATATGGAGAAGGTCGTGCCTATCGCCGTGGTATGTGGGTGGGCGATGTCAGTGTGACGCAATATACTATCGGGTTGCAAGCCGGTGGACAGGCCTACAGTGAGATTATATTCTTCATGACAAGAGATGCCTTTAAAGCTTTTAAGAAAGGCGGGTTCAGGGCAAGTACACAATCATCTTTTGTTCCTTTTTATTCCGGAATTTCAGGTGATGTTGATTTTGCCAAAGATGTGCATGTCTTTACTTCAAGTACGGGAGGATTGATGCTAGAGGCTACTACAGGGACACAAGAGTTTACTTATAAATCTAGAGAATAGGCCACTTTGTTCGCCTAGGCATCATGTCTTCATTTTAAAACACTACTCTCTTCTGTATTAGTAATGACCTGATTTCTCTGCTTTTACTGTTTCTGCCAGTATAATCCTGATATGATGTCATCTTAGATATTGTAATTGATATTATATTAAAAAATATGAATGGAAAACAGCCTCTTTGATACAAAAAAACGAGATACTGAAATCGGTTTTCGGCCATGATAAGTTTCGATCTTTTCAAGAAGAAGCGGTCGATGCCATCTTGCAGCAAAAAGACCTGTTGATGATATTGCCGACAGGTGGCGGAAAGTCTTTGTGTTATCAGCTCCCTTCGTTGATGATGCCAGGCGTTACCGTAGTTATCTCGCCTCTATTGGCTTTGATGCATGATCAGGTCCTTGCGCTCAAGGCTAATGGTATCAAAGCGGAAATGATCTCTTCGATGCAAAGTATGGAAGAACTTGATCTGATCCGTTATGATCTTCTAAGCGGTGAGCTGAAACTTTTATATGTAGCGCCTGAACGTCTTTCATCCCCTTCCTTTCTTGATTTATTGAGGCAGGTTCGTCTGAATTTCTTTGTCATTGACGAGGCTCACTGTGTCAGTGAATGGGGACATGAGTTTAGAGAAGATTATAGAAAACTCAACTTACTCAGAGAGAACTTTCCGACTGTCAGCATAGCAGCTTTTACGGCAACTGCAACACCAAAAGTACAGTCTGATATTGCTTTGGCATTGCGATTGAATGCACCGGTTGAGATCAAGGGAAAGATTTTCAGAAAAAACCTTCATATCAGTGTCGAAGCACGTATTAGAGACGGCAGGGCACAACTGTTGGAGTTTTTAAAGAACTTTGCTAATGACAGCGGGATCGTCTATGCATTTTCACGTAAGCAAACGGAATCCCTGGCAGAATTTTTACAAACGAAGGGGATCAGGGCCAAAGCTTTTCATGCCGGCTTGTCCAACCCGGTCAAAGAAGAAACGTTTAGAGCTTTTGTTCATGATGAGATACAAGTCGTTGTTGCAACTATTGCCTTTGGTATGGGGATAGATAAGAGCAATATTCGTTTTGTTGTACACATGAACCTTCCAAAGACGATAGAGAACTATTATCAGGAGATAGGACGTGCGGGACGTGATGGTCTTGACTCTGAAGTCTTGTTGCTCTATAGCGGTTCCGATATGGTGATGCAGCGTGAGTTTATTGAACAGCTGGATGATAGTGCATATAAGCAGAATGCTTTTAACAAGCTTGAACTTATCGCTCGTTATGCCAGTGCTGAGGAGTGCAGGCATGAATACATCGCAAACTATTTTGAAGATGAACTGAGTGCATGTAAGAGCAGATGTGACAACTGTGACAGCCCTGAGAGTGAAAAAAAGGATATTACTACAGAGGCACAGAAAATCCTGTCTTGCATATACCGAACCGGACAGCGCTTTGGTCACAGCTATGTGATCGATGTACTGCGAGGCAGCAAAATCGAGAAAATAACTGATAACGGTCATCATGAACTTTCAGTTTACGGTATCGGGAAAGAGCATTCAAAGGCATATTGGGAGCTTATTACTGAACGTTTGATGGAGATAAGTGCTTTGAAACGGGGGGAATTCCGTGCTTTGATATTAGATTCGGCTGGTATGAAGATACTAAAAAAAGAGTTGAGTGTAGATATCAAATCAGAACGTCTTGATATCAATAAGAAAAAAAGTTATACCGTGCATCACGATATAGATGACGACGTAGACAGGGGTGTATTTGAGAACTTGCGTTCCTTACGTGCAGAGATAGCCAAAGAGGAAGGGAAGCCTGCTTATATCGTTTTTGGGGACAAGAGTCTAAAAGAGATGGCAAAGTTCCTCCCTCAAAGCAAGGATGAGATGATGCGTATCAATGGAGTAGGCGAGATGAAGTATAAACGTTACGGTGAACTGTTTCTAAACCGCTGCATTACACTAAAAGCACAATCTTGACAGTCATAATCTTGACCTTGTCAGATAAAGAGTGTACTATAAATCAATAATATAATAGTTATAAGGTTTTATTTTGAAAAAAGTTTTGATCCTTGGGGGAGGATTTGCCGGTATCGATACGGCCATCCATCTACGTAAAGAAAATTATGATGTGACGCTGGTCAGCGACAGGGACTATTTTTATATTTATCCCACTTCTATCTGGGTACCTACAAGAAAAATGGGTTTTGAGGACGTATGCCTGGACCTTGTTGAGCTGGAAGAAGCTCATGGGTTTAAACTCCTTGTTGACGGTGTGGCAGAGATTGACGCTAAGAAAAAACAGGTCACTCTTCAAAGTGGTAAGATATTGAATGAGTATGATTACCTTGTCATCGCTATAGGAGCAGGTAAAATGAAGCCAAAAGGTGTGGAACACACTTTGTCTATTTGTGGTGTACCGGAACATTCTATAGCGATACGGAATCGTCTGGATGCCCTGATGGCCAAGGGTGAAGGCAAGATAGCATTCGGATTTGGCGGGAATCCCAATGATAGTAGTGCCGTTCGTGGGGGGCCTGGCTTTGAACTACTGTTCAATGTTGATAGTATGCTGAGAAAAAAGGGTATACGTGACAACTTTGAATTAAGTATGTTCGCTCCGATGCCACGTCCCGGTGTACGTCTAGGAGAGAGGTCTTTGGCGATGATGGATAAGATGTTTACACGGGCAAGGATAACAAAATATTTTGGAAAGAAAATCAAATGTTTTGAAGAGGACGGTGTTGTCTTCGAAGATGACACCAAACTAGAGAGTGATTTTATTATGTTTATTCCTGCAGGTGACGGGCATGATGTGATCAAGGCATCTGATCTTCCTCTGAATGGTGCAGGTTTCATCTCTATCAATGATTATTGTCAAGCAGAAGGGTTTGAAGATATATATGCGGTTGGTGACTCTGCTGCTATAGAAGGTCCGCAATGGCGGGCCAAGCAGGGCCATCTTGCCGAAGTCATGGCAAAAAACACTGCTTTTAATATTATTGCTCAAGACAAAGGCATGCATGAGCGTAAGGGTTACCAGGAACATCTGAACATCATGTGTTTGATGGACAGCGGCGATGGGGCAGGATTCGCTTTCAGGGATGATAAACGCTCCTATATGATACCGATGCCTATCTTGGGTCATTGGATAAAACGTGGATGGGGACAGTACTGCAAATTGTCAAAGTTGGGTAAAATACCTCGTATTCCGGGAATGTAATGCGATATAATTCAAATATTGAAATATAGAGGATAGATAATGACCAAAGCAGAAGAACTGATCAAGATATTAAACGACGAGATTATCCCTGAGATTGAAAGTATCATCGACGAGATGTGTGAAGAGATAGCTGATAATAAAAATGCTACTGATGAAGACAAAGCAGAGTTCAAAGAAGCACAGGAGATGAAACGAGAGTTTAAAGAGATGGCATTTGAAGCTGAGACAGGAGAGATGGATGAAGAAGAGTGTGCCGAAAACCTGGCTGAGTGTAAAGAAATTTTAGCGGAGATCAAAGCCCTTGGAGATGAATAGTCTTCCTTTAGACACACTGTTTTTCTCTTCTAAAAAGCCTTCCAATAAACTTATGATTGTTTTACATGGTCGAGGAGATTCGGCTGAAGGTTTTCGCTTTCTTCCCGAAACACTGGGTCTTGATGATATTAACTATCTGCTCGTGAATGCTCCTTTTGAGTATTACACCGGCTTTTCCTGGTATGATTTGCCACCTAATCAGCTACCGGGAATAGAGTACTCCAAATCTGTTTTAACTCAACTGCTAGATGGTTTGTTTGAAGGCAAGTACACACCTTCACAGACAATACTTTTCGGATTTTCTCAAGGTTCTCTGCTAACCTTCGAGTTTGGTGCTCGATATAGTAAGGTGCTGGCAGGTTATATCGGCATCAGTGGTTATATTTATGACGCACAAAAACTTCTTGAAGAGATGAACCCTGAGGTTAACAACGGTAATTGGCTTTGTACGCATGGATATGAAGATGATGTACTTCCTTTTACTCAGACATCATCGCAGATCGATCTGCTCAAAAAGGGTGGCTTCAAAATAGACTTTGAGGCTTACCATAAGGTGCATACCATCGACATGGAAGAGTTGAGAGATATCCGAAAATGGATCGAATCAAGGTTCTGTTAAGTCTGCTTTATTGGATGTATGTATGTGTTAATGAGGCTTTGGGTTTAAAAGATAGAAAAACCTTCAAGGCCAAGAGTCTTTGACCCAAGACTTGAAGAAAACTGCTTTCTCTTTGAGATTACAGACGAGATTCGTAGCGTCTCATCATGAAAAGACGTTTAAGAATTTTCTTACGAGTACTAATCTTCTCTTTTTTGCGCTTTTCAGTCTCTGTTTCATGGAAACGTCTAGCACGTGCTTCAGTAACAATCAGGTTTCTATCTGTTTGTTTCTTGAAACGACGGTACGCAGCGTCAAAGTGATCATCAGGTTTTAAGATAACACCAGGCATTGCATTCACCTTCTTTCTCTAATTTTTATTAGACTGGAATTATAGCGTAGTTTTGGGCTTTTATCAAGAAGCACTATGAGATGTTTTTTAAGTTGATGCATTGATCAGAGCAAGCTTTCGCTCGCGACTTAGTTTCTTGATCACATATTCACGTTTACTGGCGCTGCTACGGTTCTCTGATTTTTCAGTATAAACCAGTTTGACTGGCCGGCGTACTCTGGTATACTTCGCCCCTTTTTCAGATTCATTATGCTCCTGCAGACGTTTATGAACATCCTTTGCTATTCCTGTGTAGAGCGTATTGTCTGAACACAGAAGAATATAGACATAATATGACATCATCTGTTCTTTAAGACAAAATCTCTGATTTGTGATTCAGTAGGAATTATCCATGACGATTTTTGTTCGTCTATCTTGATCGTTGGTATCATTGTGATGCCTGCCTGTTTAAAGACATTGAAGTCGGTAATCATATCATAATGGATGATCTCAATATCGTTAAACTCTTGTTGCAGTTTTTTTAGAATATGTGTTGCATAGGCACAACGCGGACATAAAAGCGATCTGTATAGTTCTATGGTCATTATTCGGCTCTCATACTGTAATAATTGTGCTATTGTATCGGGAATAGGATAAAAGTATGATTTCAGTTTTAATGAACAAGGTTTGTATTTAAAAAGTAC
>JBFEWG010000018.1:0-21721 GCA_041546465.1 Sulfurimonadaceae bacterium | reverse complement strand
GGTCTGACCTTGTATCTTGACCTTGTTCGCTTTTATCTTTGCATTGTTCCCGACATTTCCATCGACATTAATCTCATTGACTTCAACCTCCATCCCGGCACCGATTGCATCTTTAAAAGCATCTGTCTCTTTTACATTAATCGATACATCCGTATCCATCCCGGCCCCGATAGAGCCTGTTGTCTTAAAGCTTATCTCACTGACCTCAACCTCTACGTTGATGTCATAGGTGTTGTTTTCAAACACCACATAACCGCTGTTCTTGGCACGGTATTCAATATTATCTTCATTTTCTATGACATCAATCTTGTCACTAACGGCGAATGTAGGTGCATTGGCTATCAATGGTTCGGCAGGTTCTAAATATTCTCCCCTGCAATTGCGTCCGGGATCACCTTTTTTTGCCTTAATATATTCAATCAAAAGCTCATTCTGTGTGACCGCCTGTATAAACCCTCGGTTGTAATGGTCGACCTTGTCTTTTTCTTTCTCCTCATCATCTTTGTAATGAAAGACCAGTTTATCATCCACCGTTGGATTCAAGTCCAGTGTATGTCCGACTTCAAGTGTAATCTTCTGCTCGACATTCAATGTTCCGTTAACGCGTACCTTTGCTACAAACTTCTCAATCTCTTCACCCAGTTTTTCATCCCATATACTGATGAACATATTCGCTCGGAGTTTACGTTTGTTAATAAAAGCTCTCAACTCTTTTTCCAAACCGTCAAAGTACTCTATGACGGAACCCGGTTTGATGGAAGCAAAAAGACGTGTCATAGAAGGGTTGGCGCCAATACTGATGTTTAGTTTGGAAAACTTGTCACTCTTATCGGCAAGTATGACTTCTATCTCATAGTTCTGACGGATCAATACATTTGCATCAGTGAGTAAGGCCTCGTCATTAAGCTCTTTTAACTCATCCCCAATCACCTCATGCTCTTCTGCATCACCCTTTTTTACAAAGGTCTGGACATCCAAAAGGTTAAAATCAAGGTCTGATGCTTTAAGACCATGAGAGGCAGCAGTTGAGACAAGCTCTTTAGCGATGTTGTCAGTACGGACAACAAAAGGTGAAAAGTTACTTAATGGTGATTCACTCTGCTTCAAAAAGGCCCTTTATCAAATTTAATCAAAATCATTAGTGTATTATTATATCATGTAAACTTCAATTTGTTTTGTAAGCAGCAAGAATTATACCAATCTATAGGCGCCTATGTTCAGATCAATTTTCACCAACAGTATCGGTACACTTTTCTCCAGAATATTAGGATTTATTCGCGATCTTCTGACCGCATCCGTCTTGGGAGCCAATATCTACAGCGATATATTCTTTGTCGCCTTTAAGCTGCCCAACCTATTTCGTCGTATCTTTGCAGAAGGAGCTTTTGCACAAAGCTTTATTCCCGGCTTTACCGCTTCGAAGAACAAAGCCGTTTTTGCTGCACATATCTTTATCCTCTTCTTTTTTGTTATCTTTCTACTCACCATGCTTGTTCAGATCCTGCCCTATTACGCTGCCAAAGCCATAGCTGTTGGATTTGATCATGAAACACTTCTCTTGGCAGAACCCTTTGTCGCTATAAACTTTTATTATCTTCTCTTCATCTTTATGGTCAGTTTCCTATCTGCTCTTCTACAATACAAAGAACATTTTGCCACGACAGCTTTTTCCACCGGACTGCTTAATATCGCTATGATTATTGCACTGCTCCTAGCCTACAAGAAGGAGGCTGTCGAAACTGTTTATTACCTAAGTTACGGAGTTCTCTTTGGCGGGTTTTTACAGTTCCTGTCCCATTTTATCATGGCAAAGCAAAAAGGTATCATCAAACTCTTGTTTGGTGGTTTCAAACATTTTTTTACTAAAAAAGAGAGAGTCGATACGGAGAAGAGACAGTTCAGTCGAAGTTTTTTTCCTGCGATATGGGGAAATTCTACCGCACAGGTCTCCGCATTTTTAGATACATGGCTTGCCAGCTTTCTTGTAACCGGTTCGATATCGTACCTATATTATGCCAACCGAATATTTCAACTCCCCCTGGCACTCTTTGCCATTGCCACCTCGGTTGCTCTCTTTCCACGTATATCTAGATACATCCGTCACAATAAACAAGAAGAAGCAGAGCGTGCCTTTTATCAAGCTTTCTGGTTTCTTGCAAGCTTGCTAAGTCTTAGTCTTATCGGCGGGTATATGCTTTCTGAAGAGATCATCTGGCTGCTATTTGAACGTGGAGCCTTTGAAAGAGCAGATACACACAATACGGCCCTGGTGTTGGAGATGTATATGCTCGGTTTACTCCCCTTTGGCCTGAGTAAACTTTTTTCCCTGAAGCTTTATGCACAACATCGTCAAAAAGAAGCTGCCAAGATAGCGACGTATTCACTTGGTGCGAATATCCTGCTTTCATTGGTACTTATCTCTCCGTTAGGCGCTG
The DNA here is from genome assembly GCA_041546465.1 of Sulfurimonadaceae bacterium. GTDB lineage: Bacteria > Campylobacterota > Campylobacteria > Campylobacterales > Sulfurimonadaceae. The sequence goes on along the minus strand of JBFEWG010000018.1, from coordinate 19,286 downwards.
TTGGTCTTGCACTGGCTTCTTCGCTGAGCGGACTTGTCCTGTTTGTCTATACGATCAAGGCCTATGGTAGCGCACGCTTTTTGGCTATAATTTCGGATAAAAAAGCCCTTATCCTTTTACTAGCATGTGCTTTACTGATTCCAATACTATATTTTTTAAAAGAGATTATCCATGACTATCTATGATTCTGTACGCAAGATTAAAGAAGAGTTCACACCTATCACCCCCGGCAAAGCGACACTGTACGTGTGCGGGCCTACTGTTTACGATGATGCACACCTTGGGCATGCCAAAAGTGCTCTTGTCTTTGACCTGCTTGTGCGAACACTTGAAGCCAATGGGCTTGATGTCACCTTTGCACGTAATATTACGGACATTGATGACAAGATCGTGAAAAAAGTCGAAGAGACCGGCATGAGTCTAAACGAACTGACACAAAAATACACCGAAGCCTATCATCGTGACATGGATGCTTTGGGTGTTCGACGTCCCGACATCGAACCCAAGGCAACTGAATCGATGGAATCGATGATAAAACTTATCACAGATCTTGTCGAGAGTGGTCATGCCTACAAGACACCCGATGGAGATGTATATTTTGACACTCAAAAAGACAGTAAATACCTTAGTATTTCAAACCGGATTCAGGAGCAGGATGAGACACAAAGCCGAATAGAGAGCAATTCCTTCAAAAAGAACCCTGCCGATTTTGCCCTATGGAAGCACTTTGATCAAGGAATCACCTATGACACAGTTTTCTCGGCGGGTCGTCCCGGCTGGCATACCGAATGTGCTGCTATGATCGAGGAACACCTTGCAGTTAAAGGCGAATATGCTATCGATATCCATGGTGGCGGTGCCGACCTTCTTTTTCCTCATCATGAAAATGAAGCAGCTCAACACCGATGTGCCACCAACCAGGAACTGGCCAAATACTGGATGCATAACGGTTTTGTTAATATAGATGGCGAGAAGATGTCAAAAAGCCTTGGCAACAGTTTTTTTCTAAAAGATGCTCTAAATTCCTATCATGGTGAAGTCTTGCGCTTTTATCTTTTAAGTACACATTACAGAAGTGATTTTAACTTTAATGAGCTTGATCTTCAGGCCTCAAAAAAGCGTCTTGACAAGCTCTATCGTCTTAAAAAACGTCTCTTTGGCATGAAAATAAGTGACGAGAAGACACCGTTTCAATCAGCACTGCTCGAAGCACTCAGTGATGATCTGAATATCTCAAAGGGGCTTTCCCTTCTTGATGAGATGATATCCAAAGCAAATGAGACCTTGGATGCCAACGCTAAAGACAAACTTATCAAGCGCCAGACATTGGCTGATATGGCCTATGTTGAAAAACTGCTCGGTTTTGGATTGCAAAACCCCTTTGAATATTTTCAATTCGGTATCGATGATGTCTTAAAGACAAAAATTGACACGCTGATTGAAAAAAGGTCTGCAGCAAAGGCAGAAAAGGATTTTGCAACTTCTGACAGTATCAGAGATGAATTGCTTGCCCTGGATATCTCCATTATGGATACGGCACAGGGAACATTCTGGGAAAAGAATTGAGCGGTTTCCTGTCTGACAGACTCTCTCAATCACTTCTATGAGGCCGATTAAAACTCATCTTAATCATTTTGCAGTATAATCACACCAAAAAACAAAGAAGACAGATGATTCCCTACTCCAGCGTAAAACCATATCTTTTTAAACTTCAGCCAGAGACCGCGCATCATCTCGTCGAGTACTTCTTACGCGGTGCCAACCTCTTACCTTCAGCCTTTAACCCGTGGATAGAAAACCATTTCATCACACATGAATCACTTTCCCAAGAACTGTTCGGCCGTACCTTCTTGAATCCTGTCGGCCTTGGCGCAGGCTTTGACAAGAATGCCACCATGATCCGTGGAACGCAGGCATTAGGCTTTGGCTTTACCGAGATCGGTACCGTCACTCCCAAACCACAGGCAGGTAATCCAAAACCGCGCATGTTCCGCCACATTGAGGAAGAGAGCGTACAGAATGCAATGGGTTTTAACAATGCAGGTATGAAACGTGTATACAAACGTTTGAAAAAACGCTTTCCTTTTTCAACACCAATCGGTGTCAATATCGGCAAGAACAAGACAACGGATGAGAAAGATGCGATCAGTGACTATATGGTCCTCATCCAAAAGTTTAAAGATTTATGCGACTACCTTGTCATCAACATATCTTCGCCAAACACGCCGGGTCTCAGAGACCTGCAGAACGAATCATTCATCAAAGAACTGTTTGATGAGGCCAAGAAACTTACGGACAAGCCCATCCTCCTTAAAATAGCACCCGATATGACACCGGAACAAGCTGTCGAGCTTTCCAAGATGGCTGTTGCTGCAGGCGCCTCGGGAATCATCGCGACAAATACCACCATTGACTACTCTTTGGTCAAAGAACCCAAAGAGATTGGAGGGATCAGCGGTGCTGTCTTGAAAGAGAAAAGCTTCAAGATATTCGAAGCCATTGCCAAAGAACTTTATGGCAAGACACTGCTAGTATCTGTTGGTGGAATTGATTCCGCGCAAGAGGCCTACAAACGTATTAAAGCCGGTGCTTCTCTGGTTCAGGTCTATTCAGCGCTTGTCTTTCACGGGCCGACACTGATCCGTGATATCAATTCAGGACTGATCGAACTTCTTCAAGCTGACGGGTACAGTAACATAACCGAAGCTATTGGAGCCGATAGAAAAAATGATTAGATTCATAAGTTCAATAATTTTTAGTGCAGGAGTAATGATGTCAGCATCTTTACCAACATATCAAACACAGACCCTGGACAATGGTCTTCAGGTCGTTGTTATCCCGATGGAAAACAACACCAGCGTCATCTCTACAGACATCTTCTACAAAGTCGGAAGCCGTAATGAAGTCATGGGTAAAAGTGGAATCGCGCATATGCTCGAGCATATGAACTTCAAATCGACAGACAACCTGAAAGCCGGTGAGTTTGACGATGTTGTAAAAGGTATGGGTGGTATCAGTAACGCCTCGACCGGTTTTGATTACACCCATTACTTCATCAAATCATCTACAAAAAACCTTCCAAAGTCACTTGATCTCTTCGGCGAGCTGATGGAAAGCCTTAAATTGCAGGACGATGAATTCCAACCTGAACGTAACGTCGTTGCGGAAGAGCGTCGTTGGCGTACAGACAACTCTCCGCTGGGCTACATGTACTTTAGACTTTTCAACAATTCATACATCTACCACCCTTATCACTGGACACCGATTGGCTTTATGGATGATATCCAGAACTGGACACTTCAGGACATAAAAGACTTTCATGCGACCTTTTACCAGCCAAAGAACGCCATCATTGTCGTTACCGGCGATGTCAAGGCTGATGAAGTGTTTGAACTTGCAAAAAAACGTTTTGAGAGGATCAAAAACACTAAGGATATACCTGATGTTCATCAGGTCGAACCTAAGCAAGATGGAGCGAAGCGTCTAATCATCTATAAAGAAAGCGAAGTCGAGATGCTTGCCATCACGTACCATATCCCCAACTTCCAGCATAAGGACCAGCCTGCTCTCTCAGCTGCCAGTGAACTGCTGAGTGCGGGAAAAAGTTCCCGTCTATACCAGAACCTTGTCAATGAAAAACGTATGGCCAACCAGATCTATGCCTACAACATGGAAAACATTGATCCGGGACTCTTCATCTTTATGGCCGTGTGTAATCCTGGCGTCAAAGCTGAAGAGGTCGAAAAAGAGATACTTGCTGAAATTGAAAATCTTAAAACAACCATTACTCCGGTCGATGAACTTGAGAAGATCAAGGTCAACACAAAAGCCGATTTTATCTATTCCCTTGAGTCTTCCACTTCAGTCGGGGATCTTTTTGGAAGTTTTCTTGCACGTGGTGACCTTAAACCACTGATGGAATATGAGAAGAATATCAATGCACTTACTCCTGAGGACATTCAGGAAGTCGCAGTGAAATACTTCAATGAGACACAATCAACAACAGTAATTTTACGAAAAGGTGATAAATGAACATAGTAACTGGAGCGACAACAGCGCTTATAACCCCTTTTAAAAACGGTAAACTTGACGAAGCTTCTTATGCAGCGCTGATACGACGTCAGATCAAAAACGGTATTGATGCTGTATGTCCTGTCGGTACAACAGGTGAGAGTGCAACACTGACACATGATGAGCACAAACGATGTATCGAGATAGCGGTGGAGGTCTGTAAGGGTACAACGACCAAAGTTCTTGCCGGTTCAGGTTCTAATGCAACAGCTGAAGCGATAGATATTGCCAAACATGCACAAAAGTCGGGTGTTGATGCCATCTTTTCAGTTAGTCCTTACTATAACAAACCTTCACAGGAAGGTCTGTATCAACACTATAAAGCAATCGCAACTGCTGTAAGCGATCTGCCTTTTATGCTCTATAATGTTCCCGGCCGTACAGGAGTCGACATCTCAGCAGATACGACCATTCGTCTTTTTGATGATGTTGAGAACATCTATGGTATCAAAGAAGCGACAGGAAGCCTTGAGCGAACAGTTGAATTACTCTCTCGCCGACCGAAGCTTTCCGTCTTAAGTGGTGATGATGCTATAGACTATCCTATCTTGGCCAATGGCGGAGCAGGCTCTACTTCTGTGACATCAAATCTCTTACCTGACTTAAAAAGTGAGCTTGTACACAAAGCTCTTGAAGGTGACTTCATGGGTTCAAAGGCGATCAACGACAAGCTTTTCCCGATCAACAAGGCACTTTTTTGTGAGTCAAATCCTATTCCTATCAAGGCAGCTATGTATATAGCAGGTCTTATTGACAGCCTGGAATACAGACTGCCGCTTCTTGCTCCGGATATGGAAAATATGAAGCTTTTGGAAGAGACACTCAAACAATATGAAATCAAAGGACTGTAATGCAAGGTAAAACTCTTTTTATTAGTGGTGGAACACGTGGAATTGGAAAAGCTATCGTCTATGCTTTTGCTGAAAAAGGCTGTAATGTCGCATTCACATATGCATCAAGTGCAGATACTGCCAATGAGATCATTGCCGATGTCGAATCAAAATATGGTGTAAAATGTAGAGCCTACCTGCTTAATATCTTGGAACCTGAAACCTATAAAGATGTCTATAAACTCTTTGATGAGGATTTTGACCGTCTTGACTTCTTCATTTCCAATGCTATCATCTCAGGTCGTGCTGTCGTCGGTGGGTTTGGTCCGTTCATGCGTTTGAAACCAAAGGGTCTGAACAATATCTATACAGCTACAGTTGATGCCTTTGTTGTTGGAGCACAAGAAGCCGCAAAACGTATTGAAAAGGTTGGTGGCGGATCGATCATTTCTATGAGCTCGACAGGAAACCTTGTCTATACACCGAATTATGCCGGTCACGGTACAAACAAGGCGGCAGTAGAAGCAATGGTACGTTATGCAGCTGCCGAGCTTGGAGAGAAAGGTATTCGCGTTAATGCAGTCAGTGGTGGTCCGATTGACACCGATGCATTAAAGGCCTTCCCTAACTATGAAGAGGTCAAAGGTGAAGTCGTCAAGCGTTCTCCTCTTTCTCGTATGGGTGAAGCAGAGGACCTTACAGGGGCTTGTCTCTTCTTATGTGAAAATGGTTCCAGCTGGTTGACCGGTCAGACTATCGTTGTTGACGGTGGAACGACATTTCAATAAAATCATGGGCCTCATGGCTCACAATAAAGTAATTCATGTCCAATAAAAACCAAATTATAAACATACCAAATATCTTAGCCTTTATACGCATTTTGATGGCTCCTGTCATGTTTTGGGTCATTATCACACCTGAATTTTTTACAGAACAGGGAATACATGTCACCTGGGTATATTATCTGGCTGCCTTACTCTTTGTGCTGGCAAGTACGACAGATTTCTTTGATGGCTATATTGCACGTACCTTTGATCAGATAACCCTACTGGGAAAGATCCTGGACCCTCTTGCTGACAAGATGCTTACCATTGGTGCTTTTTTAGCTCTGATGGTAACCGGCGACGCTAATGCCTGGGCCATCTATATCATCATCGTACGTGAACTCTTCATTACCGGACTGCGAACGGTCGCCGTCGCTGAAGGAGTCGATGTCAGTGCTTCATGGGCAGGTAAGGTCAAGACTGTTGTACAGATGATAGCCATCGGATTTTTGATCATGCATTGGTCACTGGACGAATATCTTTTCTTTGCTCTGGACGACGCCCTTCTTTGGGTCGCTGTCATACTGACTATCTACTCCGGTATAGAGTATATTATCGGTTTTGCAAGCGCATTTAAAGGCAAATGATGGGTTGGTTAATCTCTTTACTTGTCTTATCATTACTGATCTTTTTTCATGAACTTGGGCATTTCCTGGCTGCCCGAGCCATGGGTGTCTATGTCAAAGTGTTCAGTATCGGTTTTGGCAAGAAGCTTGCCTCTTTTAACTACAAAGGTACGCAGTGGCGGATCTCAATGATACCTCTTGGTGGTTATGTACAGATGAAGGGTCAAGACGACATGGACCCCGCCGCACGTTCAGAAGATGATGATGCCTATAATGTCAAAAAACCCTGGCAAAGAATCATTATCCTGCTTGCAGGCCCTTTTGCCAACTTTCTGCTTGCCTTCTTTCTATTTTGGTTTATCGCACTTGGCGGGCCACAGGTACTATCCCCTGTCGTAGGTGAAGTCCTTAAAGACTCACCCGCACAAAAAGCAGGATTGCAGACGAATGATATCATCACTGAGATTAACGGGGTCAAGATTGAGACATGGAAAGAGATGGCTGAGAACATTGCTGAATCTTCCGGCAGTATCAACTTTTTGATCGAACGTAGCGGCTACATCCAGAACATCACTATCACACCTCAGATGCGTGAAGCGCGCAATGATTTTAATGAGACAGTTCAGCGCAGAATGATCGGTATCAGTGCGGCAGGTGTCTCTACCACACTTGAGGTAGAAGACTCCTTCGCCTACGCCTGGGAGAAGACCCTATGGGCATCAACCCTCATCTTCGGAGGTGTAAAACGCCTTGTTCTTGGGGATGTTCCGGCAAAAGAGCTTGGCGGTGTTATCAGTATTGTTAAAGTAACTGCCGATGCCAGCTCCCAGGGATGGATGGCGGTACTCTTTTTTGCCGCTTTGATATCCGTCAACTTAGGTGTGCTCAACTTATTACCTATCCCTGCTTTAGACGGTGGACATATTATGTTCAATCTCTATGAGATGCTATTTCGTATACCTCCGAGTGAAGCAATGCTTGTTCGTCTCACCATAGCAGGATGGGCACTTTTAATCGGCCTGATGTTTCTCGGCCTTTATAATGATGTTAACAGATTAGTAGGATAAACCATGATGAATGAAGTCGAATACAAAATACACCTAGACAGTGTTATACAAAGAATAGAAGACGCACGGATCTCGGTCAGCGAACACCACATCGTCAAAATCGTTGCCGTAAGCAAATACTCAAACGAAGAAGCAATCAAACGTCTCTACCAGATTGGCCAACGTGCTTTTGGTGAAAACAAAGTACAGGATCTTGTGACAAAGAGCCAAAACCTGGACGACCTTCCTCTGGAATGGCACTTTATCGGGAACCTTCAAAAGAATAAGATAAACCATCTTATCAATGCCAATCCCTATATGTTTCAAGGACTTGATTCCTTGGAACTTGCACAAGCCCTTCAACAGCGTCTTGCAGTCAAAGAGAGCAGCATGGAGTGTCTTCTACAGATAAACTCGGCCTATGAAGAGAGTAAGAGTGGCTCCACTCCGGAGGAAGCAAGAGATCTCTATGCCCAGATACAAGAGAGTTGTCCAAATATCGAATTACGCGGGGTAATGAGTATTGGTGCACATACTGAGGATACGAAAACCATCCAAAAGAGCTTTGAGACGACATATGATATATTCAAAGACCTCAAAGGCGCTGATGTCTGCTCTATGGGTATGAGCGGAGATTTTGAACTTGCAATAAAATGCGGCTCAAACATGGTACGTTTAGGTTCAATTCTCTTTCCTGAATAGAACTTCAACCTTTATCCGACTCTATTCATATAAACAACCGTTCCTTATAGGCCGGTTTATGCACCCACCTATTTCTTCTTAAGCAATATTATTCACTGATCCTTGCATATTCTCATTCACAAGAGTTGCCGCAGGCTGACCGATATAAAAACCCTGTGAGTAGTTGATACCGAGTTCACACACCTTTTCATGTACTTGCTTTGTATTGACATATTCTGCAATTGTCTGTGCACCTATGCGGTTGGCAAAAGCGACGATGTTCTCGACGATCATCTGGTTTGAAAGATTCGTATCGATATTTTCGATAAAAGAGCTGTCGATCTTGATTGTCTTCGCTTCCATACGAAGAAGTCGTGAGAAGACTGACTGTTCAATACCAAAGTCATCAATTGTAATGTTAAATCCTTTAGCACGTAAGCGCTTGATCTGATCCAAAATCAGGTTCGATTCACTGGCAGAGACACTTTCTACGACTTCAATATAGATACGTTGTGGCGAGATGTTGTAATAGTCACATTTGTACTGTAAAAAATCTTCCAGATAATTCTCTCGGAAGTCTTGTGTTGACACATTCAAAGAAAAGGCGTATGTATTTGTCTGAAAGTATTTAAACGCCTTATCGATCATCACCCTTGATATTTTAGTCAACAAGCCGGCTGCAGCTGCAGAATTTATAAAACTTCCTGCATCCAATACTTCCCCGTTTTTATCCAATATGCGGCATAATGCCTCATACTTCTCTATACTGCCTGTCTCATTATTATAAATCGGTTGATAATATGACATGACCCTGTCACTTTGCAAGGCATCTTTAATGGTCTGTATCCAGTAAAATGTCTCTCTTTGCGCTTTCACATAGGCAGAATCGCTTTTAAAGACGACCATTTGGTCCCGTCCGTTTTCTCTCGCTTCAGCAGATGCTATTTTGGCATGTACAAAGAGTTTGTTGTCATCACCTCTGTCCATACCTATTGAGAAAGTAATATCAAACTCGATATCACCGATAAGTACCGGTGATTGCTGGAACATGGCTGAGATCTGCTGTGACAGCATAAGCTCCTGGTTTGCTTTTGGATCCGTAACCAAGATCACAAACTCATCTGCACTGATTCTAAAAAGCTCTGTGTTCTCCGGTAAAAACCGTTCAAGACGTGATGCCGTCTCCTTCAGGACCTTGTTCCCGTAACCCATTCCGTAAATGGTATTGATACTGTCAAAACGGTCTATGTTAAGGAAAAGAAGTGCCTTGTCCCCTTCTTTGGAGATAGCATGTTTCAGTGCACGCTGGTTTGGCAGACCTGTCAGGTCGTCTTTATAACGGATCGTCTCGATGATCTTTGCCTGTTCGTTCAAACGGGCCTGCATCTCTTTTTCCTGTCCCATCAAGCGCCCGAGACGTTTTCTTTCATAAGCAAGAACATCGTTAAGCTTCTTCTCATTGGCCTCATAATGCTCCTGAAGTTTACGTTTTTGTGCTTTGATCTCTTGTGAAGCATCTGCCTGCTGGTTCTTTTGGGCCAATGTATATAACTGCACACAGCTTTTATAGATGCTATCGAGCAATGCCTGCATATTGATAGGCTTAGGGACAAAACCTGAGATCCCAATATTTGCCCATGATAAGACTGTCGGCGCATCTTGTGCCTTTGAGATGACAATGACATGCTGTGCAGGGGATATTTTTTTGATCTGCTCAATCATCTGTATTGCTGAGTAATTTTCCAAAGCTGTTTCAGTAATAATAAGGTCATGCTGATTGATTTTATAATGGTTAAGACCATCATATCCGTCCGCAGCGTCATCCACCTGTGCAAATACACGTGAAAATGTCTTGACAAGAGATTGTCTTGTCGCATCATCTCCATCTACACATAGTAGTTTAAGTTTTTTCGTATAAGGCAATAGATCTTGAATCTCTATCATATCACACCTCTTTTGGCAGTCTGATAGGGACTGCCTAAAAATTCTCTTATTCTAACTGTAACACAAGTATACTAATGCTCAGTAAATATTCATATATAGTTTTTTGTACTCAGGTTAAATCGATAGAAACACATGACTTTGTATGATAATACCGGTGTGTAATATGATATCAAACTACTGGAAGATACTAACACATCCTATAAAATGTTGGCGGATGGCTTGCCGATGTAAAAACCCTGTGAGTAATCAATACCCAGCTCTTTGACAAGTTCGAAAAGCTCTTTTGAATCAACATATTCCGCAACGGTCTTGGCACCCATCTTTTGTGAGAACTGCACAATATTCTCCACAATAATTTTTGCATTTTCATCATGCAGCAAGTGCTGTATAAAGTGCCCGTCGATCTTTAACACTTCTGCCTGAATCTGCATCATTCTCGAAAAATTAGCACTGTCGACCCCGAAATCATCGATTGAGATATTACATCCCATCTCTTTAAGCGCATGAATCTGCTCCAAACACCCGCTTGTTGCTTCTGTACTTATATTTTCAAGTATCTCGATATATACACGTTTAGGATCAATTGCATAATAATCACACTTAAATGCAATATACTCGACAAGGTAGTCGGCCTCAAAATCTTCCAATGTGGCATTTATGGAGAATGCATAGGAGTTATCTTTGAAGTATTTAAAACTTTTATCGATGACAACACGTGTAATATCACTCATCCTGCCTGCAACAATGGCAGATGGGATAAACTCCTGTGGCTGATAAAGCCTTTGATCCTTGTCTTCAATACGACACAGTACTTCAAATTTGGTGATATGGTCGCTTGAGTTATCCATTATCGGCTGAAAGTGGACCCTTATCCTATCATCACAAATTGCTTCTTGTATGACTTTAACCCACCGGATCTGTTCATGCTGTTGTTTGACGAATGCCGAGTCTTCGTCATAGGTGGCTATGTGCTTACCCTCTTTCGCCTCAAAGAGTGCAATATCCGATTTTTCCAATAGATCTCTACCCGTTGCTATACCGATATCTATGCGTATCTTTAATAAAAAACCGTCAACCTCTACCGGTGTCTGTTCAAAAAAGGATTTTAACTGGGCTGAGAGTATCTTCTCCTGAGAAGGTGAAGGATTGTTCAGTAAAATAGAGAACTCGTCCTCATTGGTCCTAAAAAGCTCTGCATTCACAGGCAGATTAAGTTTAATCGCATCTTTGAACTCGATAAGGACTTTATCTGTGAGCTTCGTACCATAATAGATCTGGAATGCCTTAAAGCTGTGTAAAGAGACTTTTAACAGAGCGTTATCATGTATAAACTCAACCTTCTCTTCCAAGGCATACAGATTCTGGCATGAAGTGAGTTTGTCAATATAATACGTATCATCAAAAATCTCCTGCATATTGACATAAGAGGCTACCTTAAACAACGCACGCTCACACTCTTTTTTATCCATAGGGTCAAGTAAAATTGCATCCACACCATAAGAAAGTGATTTCACGATAGTCTCGGGGTTATTACTACAGGCGATCACATAACGCTCAGGCATGAAATTTTTGATATTTTCAAGTACTTCCATACTTTCGACATGCTCCATATCCAGGAGCAGACAATCATAATTTTTGAGATGCAGTACTGAGGCTATTGTCGAACCGGAGGTATAGACGGTAGTGTCTTCAACATATTGAGGTATGGATGTTTGATGTGCAGGTGTCTGTAGATAAATGGTTTTCATCTTGGAATAGTTGTTCATAGTTGCCTGCATCATTCCCCCAAACATCTTCAAAGAGACATTGACTCACAGTAAGTTGTTGTTTCGCTTATACTTTTGAAGCTATTAGTATAAAAAAGTCTAACCAAAGAAAATAAATAGATAGAAAACAGAGCAACGGGCTTACAGCCACTTTCATCATTCAGATCCCTTACCTGCTTAGCGTAATGTAACGCTTATGCTATAATTTCATCTATATAAAACAAGGCCATATCTTTGCAACAACCATCGAGTAACACCCAAAAATTCATCCTAAAACTCTTTCCAGAAATCATGATAAAAGGTTCTTCGGCCAAACGACAGATGGTCGGACAGCTCTATACCAATCTGATTACTATTTTAGAACGTATTCACAAAAAGATCGAGGTCAAGAAATTCTCTGACAAAATAGAGGTTATAGCACCAAGGGATGTGCTTCCTGAAGTCAGACAAGCACTTCTGGACACATCCGGTATCGAGCAGATACTTGAGGCCTTGCAGTTTGATGACATGGACACCCTTGATAAGATAAAGGTAAAAGTCGGTGATCTGCTTAGTGATTCCATAAAAGACAAAAGTTTTGTCGTCAGGGCAAAGCGTACGGGGACACATCCTTTCAAGTCAACTGAACTCGAACAAACAGTAGGCGGATATATGTTAGCCCATTCCCAAGCCAAAGGAGTCGATCTACGCAATCCAGAAGTCACGATTCGCATCGAACTTATTCATAACCAGCTTAATGTTATCACTTCCAAGTACCAGGGGTTAAGTGGTTTTCCGATCGGTACCCAGGGTGATATACTTTCGCTGATGTCAGGAGGTTTTGACTCTACAGTAGCATCCTATCTTACGATGAAACGGGGAATCAAAACACACTTCATATTTTTTAATCTTGGCGGCAATGCCCATGAGATCGGTGTCAAACAGGTTGCTCTCTACTTATGGTCTAAATTCGGCTCCTCTCATAGAGTCAAGTTCATCTCTGTTCCTTTCGACGATGTCCTCAGCGAGATATTCCGCTCGACAGCCCCTACTTATATGGGAGTTACGCTCAAACGCCTTATGCTGATGGCATCAGAGAAGATAGCGGATGAACTTGGCATAGATGCCCTTCTGACAGGTGAAAGCGTTGCACAGGTCTCGAGCCAGACCCTACGTAACCTTGCGCTGATTGACAGTGCCTGCAACAAGCTGATCTTGCGTCCGTTATCAACAGTTAACAAACCTGAGATCATATCCATTGCCAGTAAGATAGGCACACGCCATTTTGCAGAGAGCATGCCTGAGTATTGTGGTGTCATATCTCAAAATCCTGTCACGCACGGTTCGTACAAGCGTATGGAAAAAGAGGCCGCGCGTTTTGACTATACCGTGCTTGACAAGGCAGTTGAAGATGCACAGCATATCTATGTCGACGAGATCGTGGCTGACATTAACGAGATGGCTGCGGTTGAAGTCGTTCATGACCTTGAGAGTGATGATTACACGGTTATTGACATTCGTACCGAAGGCGAGGACATAGAGACACCATGCAAATGTATTAAGATCCCATTTCATCAGCTCAAAACTGAATTTGATAAACTCCCAAAAGACAAACAATACCTGCTCTACTGTGAGAAAGGTATTATGAGCCAACTGCATGCACAATACCTCAGAGATGATAAAAAGTGTGAAAACGTGAGGGTCTACCGACCTCAATAACCTAAGCGGAACAGGCATAATCACCTAATGTAAAGCTCTGTCCCTCTTACTATAAAAGCTTTTTTGAATTTTCCTTCGCTGAAATCAGTTCTGGGACTTCTTGACGGCATCAAACAGGTCATCGAATGCAGTTTGGCTGGAGTGTTCAACATCGCGTATTCGCTCCAATGCCTGAGCGTAATTCCCTTCTGCATTGAGTGAGACAGCCTCTTTCAATCCCTGATGTACATTCGTATGATGTCTACCGATACTGCTTATGACTGAACTCTCTTTTAAAAGTTCACTGGACACTTGTGTAAACCATTTCCCAAACCGGCAACTGTGTTCATCGATGATATCGGCCATTGATACATTAATAAGGGCCTGATATGCTTTTACTTTTAAAGAGATGTGATCGATCTTACCTAGATTAACCTGAAGCTCATCCGTTACATACTGCGTTTTATTTTTTATCGTATCAGAGTTATGAACGACATTTTGGACACTCTCGATAAATACATTTAACGTTTCCATAACCTTGGAGGTCTCATCATGAAAAGTATTGCTGATCTCCATCATCGACGTAGAGTTTTGCTTAAGAGCATTGATATTCACCTCGATCTCACTGGTCGCTTTTTGGGTACGTTCAGCAAGTTTTCGTACTTCATCCGCCACCACGGCGAATCCCCTTCCATGCTCACCGGCACGGGCAGCTTCAATAGCAGCATTTAATGCCAGCAGGTTAGTCTGATCAGAAATATCCCTGATCAGACTGATGATCTCACCGATAGACTCAACGCTATCATTTAGTGAAATCGAATCACTACCTAAGGTATTGGAATGCTCACCGATTGTCGTCATCGTATTTTCGATCTTTCTCGTCTCTGTCTCGATTTCGACCATCTTTTGAGTATTTTTCTCGTTCAAAGCATTGATTTCATTGAGCATATGCAGAGGTGAGTTGACTGTCTTTTCCAAAAACGCATTACCATCTTCGTAGCTTTGCAGCAATGTACTGACATACTCATCTTTTTTTGTATCAACAGTTTCAACAGGCTTACGCAGTATCTCAATCTCAGCCTGCAATTCATCATTTTTAGCCTGCAATGCTTCCAGTTCAAGTGTGTGCTTGCGTTCAAGCTCAATAAGTTTTTGTTTGTTTCCGAACATTTCAACAACCTTGGACGTTAATGTTTTTTGAGTCAAACCTCAAAGGTTTTTTTCTGAATCATTATACCTTATAATCACTTCTTTGAATACATATTTTCATCTCTTCAAGAATCATATACCTTACGATACTTTTTAAATACGTTTCATTGATGATATCAATCAAAATCGATATCTTCCCAGAACTCATCATAAGAGAGATTGGTCTCTTTTTTATGCTCTTCAAGTTCCACTTCCAGCTGCTTTTCCCGTTCTTGTTTTAAATACAGATCCAAAGCTTCATCCAGTACCTGTTCAGGTCGCTTTTTAAGCAAAACAGCCAGAGTCTCTACTTTTTCTACCATGTTGTCGTCTAATTTCATATCACCTCATCACCCGTTCAATAAATCAAATTTTAACATATCGGTATATGGTTTACCTCTCACAAAGGAGAATACACAACAAACAACCTCACCTCTTATTTAACTTAAATCCAAAAGCTTCTCTACCAACCCTTCTCTCTCTTTCTGTTTGATAAAGTATAATGCGTTCAACAAAGCAATAGCATTGACATAAAGGTTAATATTTGATTACACAAGAACAACTGCCTATGGTTGGTATAGCAAGCATGAATGACACCCATTTGGAGGAGATGCTGATTATAAACAGACTTGAGACGGCAGTAACGCAAAAGGACATTGAAGTTGTGTCCAAGACTTTACAGGAGTTGATTGAACATACGACCTTACACTTCTGTGATGAAGAGAAGATGATGGAGGGATCACTATTTCCCGAATTGAAAACCCATAAAGGTGAACATGACAGACATCTGCACGAACTCCATTCAATCGCAACATATTTTAAGGAGCACCAGGACACACATGCTCTCTCAGCCTATATTCATGGCAACCTTATCCCATGGTTCCTTCATCATATCGATACAATGGATACGGTGACAGCCGCCTATTTGCAGGACGCTGCTGAATAATCAATCCGTCTCTTTATTCAATCATGAAGAGCAAGAGAGACCAAGGTTCTTATACTCTTCAGGTGTGTCCTGTGAAAAGCGTTCATACTCGGGCAGTTCCTCATAGGGATGCCGTGCGATATGAAGCAGAGTCTCCACCATTGAAAAGTCACCGCGCTCTGCCAATACGATGGCTTCTTGCAGCATATAGTTCTTTAAGACGTACTTTGGATTGCTCTTAAGCATAGCTGCTTGCCGTTGAGCCTGGGGACGGGTTTCATGGGCAAGACGATCATCATACAGCTTCAACCAGTTGTCCATGATTACAGGCTCCATTACAATATCATACAAGGGTGCTCTATCACCGTCGTATCGGCTTAATGTCCTAAAGAAAAGTGTATGATCTACAAAGACATCCTGCAATGTTCCCACAAGCTCTTTGATTAACTCCACATCATCATCCTTTTCTACTGCCAACCCCAACTTGCGTCGCATCACATCCACATAAGCATTCGGATACAAAAAGCTGCCAAAGTCATCAAGTTTCTCCTGCATTCTCTCTTGCGAAACTATCGGGGACAATGCCTTGGAAAGCATAGTAAGATTCCAATACGAGATATTAGGCTGTTCACCGTAACTGTAACGACCGACACGATCGGTATGGTTACAGACATAGCTGTAGTTGAAGTCGTCAAGCATCGCATAAGGGCCGTAATCTATTGTAAGTCCTTCAATGGACATATTATCAGTATTCATGACGCCGTGACAGAAACCCACCCCTTGCCACTGTGCGATCAAAGCGGCTGTCCGTTCGACTATTTCACAAAACATCTTGAAAAACCGGTCTTCATCGTCTTTAAGATGTGGGTAGGACTCTGCGATGACATACTCAGCCAACATCTCAAGCTTTTTGTGTTGGCCGTTATAATAAAAATACTCAAAGCTTCCGAAACGTACCCAGCTTGTCGACATTCGCATGACAATGGCCGCATTTTCCATACTGTTACGAAGCACCTTTGTCTTTGACCCTATAATACCAAGCGCACGGGTAGTCGGGATACCAAGATGATGCATCGCTTCACTCATAAGATACTCACGGATCGAGGAACGCACGACAGCTCTTCCGTCAGCTGTACGGGAATAGAGTGTCTCACCACTGCCTTTTAACTGAAGGTTCCAACCATTGACCCGGCCCAGGTTGACAGCACGTCCATCTCCAAGCCATGGATTATAATGGCCAAACTGGTGTCCGGCATAACACATTGCAAATGAACGTGATCCCTTGGGAGAATAGGTACCGTTAAGCAGTTCTACAAAACGCGGCTCTTCACACGCCGCAGGTTCAAGTTCGATCAACTTTGCCGCTTCCTGACTGTAGCTTATAAGGTGGGGATCATCAAGCGGTATAGGTTCTCTTAAATCGTAAAACTCCTCATCCAAAGAGAGATAAGGTGTTTCAAGTATGATATTGTCTAAATTCATCAAATGGTTTTTCTTTAGGGCCTAGGAGAACAGAGAGGGTTTCTTTTCTCTTAACTCTGACAGGTAATCTGTGATATCTTCATATCCGTTGACCAGCTCTGTTTTACCCTCAACAGTGATCGATTCGATCTGCTTATTGATACCAAAGTCATCCGCATAAGTAGGCGGTATATCGATACAGTATTCAGAAAGCTGCACCAGGCTGTCTTCATCATTAGCCAGTGCCTGAAGCGCCCTGCCCGTTTCAATAGCATCGATATAATCGATGACAAACTCCGGGTACTTGTTACTGCCATCCACTTCTGATGTATAACGCAAAAATGCTTCTTTAAACCCTTCTGCCTGATAGATATTCAAGGCTTCGTTTAGCTTTTCTACTTCTTTCAGTGTTGTATGTATCTTATATTTTTGCTCTTTTCCGACTTTGAAATCACTCGTATCACTCTCATAATAAAAACAAAACCCCATCTCACAATTATGATAGTCCTGTTTTTCATTGACGATGATGGTTCCTGAATTATCAATCACTATCAACCCCTCTTTTTTTTCGTGAGGTTATCACAAGGTTTCTAAAAGAAAACGATAAGAATGTAGATAAAACCGGTAAGAAAGGCTACTTTAATTCAAAAGCCGAAGACGATTCTTGAGCAATATCAATAGTTTTTGTTTCTATACATACTATAATTCATCAAAAAGGAACCGATATGTCTTTAATAGCACACAAAGATATACCACAAGTCGCTATGGCGTTTATGAACGACGTACATACTGAAGATGTCGATATCATCAATAAAGTCTATGAACGCATCCTTGGATACCTTGAAGATGCCAGTGCTGAAAATGCTGCTGCCATCGACGTGGAATATGAGAACTGGTATGGACACACCCTAGATCATTTCGAAGGTGAAGAGATCAAGATGCTCGAGCTCAACTTTCCACCCTACGGGATGCATAAGAACGAACATGACAAAGCCCTGCAACGAATGGAAAGTATCTATAGGTCATGGAAGCAGAACCGTGACATCATTGCTTTGAAACACTATATAGCTGAAGAGATACCCTTATGGTTAACTACCCATATCCAGACGATGGATACGGTAACGGCCCTCTTCTTCCAACAGCAATTGTCAACAAAATAACTGTTCCGGCAGGAGCTGTCGTAAAACTGATATTTAGTATAATTTCAAAACATTTTAGACAAAGGTAGTATGATGGGCGGTTTTGCCGGTGGAGATGAAGCAGGATTCTGGGATGATGAGACCCTGTTCAAGGTGACAGACAAAAATGAAGCGAACCTTTCAAATCATGCAGATAAGATACAGTCATCTGTCACCATCAAAGATGCCGTTTACTCACTTAACGCCCATGCTGCCATCACACCTTTTATCAAGTTCACAGGAGAAAAAGACGGAAAGCCGACCTTCATCTCACGTGTTGTTTACCTGGCAGACCTCCATGACACCATCAGATTTGAACCTTGCAAGTGCGATCATTTCACCATTGAAGGCTGTGATGAGATTGAACCCCAGAGCAACACTATCTTCAAAGCCTATCAAGCCCTCCTGGACTATACGAACGACCCTGATGTCGAAGAGTTCTTTCATGAGCACAAGGTCCATGTGACAAAACGCATTCCATCCTCAGCCGGCCTGTCTGCTGCCGCTTCGGATGCAGCAGCATTTTTGCGCCTCGCCAAAGAAGCCTGCAACCTCGTACTGAGTTTTGATGAGCTTGTCAGCCTGGGTACAGGTATAGACCCGGCTGCTGCTTTTTTCATCCACAATACTCCATCCGCCAATATCTCGGGTTTTGGAGAAACTGTCGATCCTTTTGCAGAAGAAACATTACAGACAGAACTTGTAACAGTAGATAGAAAATTTGACCTGCAACATGTATTCAACAGACTCAATGAGCATCTTGTGCAAGAGAGCGATTTATTATTGGAGAACTGGGAAAAGAGAGATACGAGAAGCCTGCTCAAAGAGATCCTTGATCCTGTCATGCTTAATGACCTTTATGCTGCTTCATTACTTTGCTATCCAGACATAAAGGAGAAGCATCACAAAGGGTGGTATGCCTCGTCTTACGGCCGTACTATGTTTAAAGTAAAGGGTTAAAAAGAGCCTTCATCAAAGTGCGTAAGTGCAGCAAAAAGAAGGCTGCCAAGTGCTGCAATCAGCTTATACGGCAAAGACCCTGATGTCTTCCGATAGTTTTCTTTGCAGGATATTCTGCATAGACATCAATGTCCCACCCGATGATGGACAGGCAACGCATGCTCCCTGG
>JBFEWG010000017.1:0-22353 GCA_041546465.1 Sulfurimonadaceae bacterium | reverse complement strand
CGCCTGGTCCCATTCCGAACCCAGAAGCTAAGCCCCTCTTCGCTGATAATACTGCAGGTTTCACTTGTGGGAACGTAGGTCGCCGCCTGGACTTTCTTTTTACTAAACCCTAACAACATTTATCCAACTAACAAACTTAATTAACTGTTAAATCATAAATCGGTTACTTTAACATTATTATTCCGGCAAAACGGCCACAATGTTTATCTTCTGCCCTATATGAATAAAAGATGTCTGTATGGCATGCCGTACAATATGACGACTTTTCAATCTTATCTTTCTCTATACCACTGTCAAGTAACTGTTGATATCCTATGGTTATCAGATCCAAATAATAGTTTTCTCTATCTGTTTGTATTGAATACCCATAGCCGAGTTGTTCTGCCTCTTCTTTAATCTCTTTGCCAACTTCATAACAGCATTGATGTATTGATGGTCCTAAACTTACGATCATGTCTTTACTATTGGAACTGTATTTTTTTTTCATTTTCTTGATTGTTTTTGGAATAATCTCTTTAAAGATACCAGCACGTCCTGCATGTATAGCAGCAATAACCTCTTTTACGGGGTCATAGATTAAAACAGGTATACAATCGGCTACCATAACCATCAAGGGTACTTTCTTTTTATTTGTAACAAGCGCATCACAGGTAGGTATCTTGTTGTAATTGTGTGTTTCATCGATAATATGGATTTTGTCATTATGAACTTGGTTCATGTGCACAAGGTTGTCAAGAGTATAATGCAAACATGAGGCAAGCTGTGTGTGGTTTTTATCAACATCTTCTTTGATGTCATTGACATGGTAGGCAAGGTTATTCCCGTATTTTGAAACTCCTTCTACACGTGTGCTATAGGCATGCATTATCTCTTTGTATTCACTCAGGAGTTGACTGTTTATCGTTTTCATGTCTTATATTATCAAATTTGTTTGAAAAAATTACTCAAAAACTATCTTCTAGATCTTTATAGGGGGTATGCCATGGTGACTTCCGTTCATTTTCGCTAAAATGTTTTTACTAAGGGAAATGAAATGTCACATAATATGAATCTAAAGTCTATGCATTCACTGCATACGTTACCTGTCACATTAGATGGTAATGATATCGCACATAAGCGTGAGGAGATAAGAGAATATTTCCATAATACCTTTACTTTTTTTGAAAACCTTTTTGACTGTTTTATCAATGATGATGTCTTTTATATCAAGCCGGAACCGACACGTCACCCTATTATCTTTTATTTTGGCCATACGGCAACTTTTTTTATTAATAAACTTATTATCTCTAACATTATTCATGAACGTATCAATCCGGAGTTCGAGTCGATGTTTGCAGTCGGTGTCGACGAGATGAAATGGGATGATATGGAGAGTGAGCATTATAGTTGGCCAAAAGTACAAGAGGTGCGTGACTATCGTGAAGCCGTACGTCATAAAATCGACAAACTTATCTCAGAGCTTCCTTTGAGCCTCCCTATTAAACAAGAAGATCCTATGTGGATTATTTTGATGGGCATTGAGCATGAACGGATCCATTTGGAGACGTCATCTGTGTTGCATAGACAGCTCTCTATAGACCTGATAAAGGACAATGGATTCTTTCCGCGTTGTGATGAAAGCTCAGAACCTATTAACAACGAGATGGTCTTCATCGAGGGTGCAAAGGTGAGTCTCGGCAAAGAGAAGAACCACCACCTATATGGCTGGGATAACGAGTACGGGAAAAAAGAGGTTGAAGTGGCTTCGTTTAAAACCAGTAAATTTCTTGTCAGTAATGCAGAGTTTATGGAGTTTGTCAAAGAGGGGGGCTATGAGAATAACTCCTATTGGGATAGTGAAGGCCAGATGTTTTTAAAAGCACGTAAGGCTTCACATCCGGTATTTTGGACACCTCAAAATGACGGAAGCTATCAATACAGAGCGATGCTTGAAGAGGTCCCTATGCCCTTGAGCTGGCCGGTAGATGTGAACTATTTGGAAGCTAAGGCATTTTGTCGATGGAAAAGTTACAAAGAGAAAAGAGAGTACAGACTCTTAAGCGAAGCAGAATGGTACAGGCTTTACGAAAGAGCCGGACTGTCTGATATTCCGGAGTTTGATGATAGAAGAGCCAACATCAATTTTCGATATTGGGCGTCATCCTGTCCGGTAAATAAATTTGCTTTCGGTGATCTGTTTGATGTCATGGGAAATGTCTGGCAGTGGACAGAGACACATATGGATGCTTACGAAGGGTTTGAAGTCCATCCGGCCTATGATGACTTTTCCATTCCTACCTTTGATGGACAGCATAACCTTATCAAAGGCGGATCATGGGCGAGCTCAGGCAATGAGCTGATGAAGCATTCACGATATGCTTTCAGACGGCACTTTTACCAGCATGCGGGCTTTAGATATGTGGAAGGAGAGAGTTTGGAAAACGAAGAGACAAATATCTATGAGACAGATGAACTGGTTTCACAGTATTGTGACTTTCAGTACGGTGAAGAATATTTTGGTGTCAATAACTTTGCAGTAGCGTGTGCACAGAAGGCTATTGAGTATACAAGAGATATAAAACAGGGTTCAGCCCTTGATCTCGGATGTGCGACTGGGCGTGCCTCTTTTGAACTGGCGAAGACTTTTGAGAAGGTATGCGGGATCGATTTTTCTGCACGCTTTGTCCAGGTCGGAGTCGAGTTGCAGAAAAACAACACAGTAGGGTATTACCAAAATGGCGAGGGTGAGCTGAAGAGACGACTTGAGATCAACTTGGATGAGCTTGGGTATTCAGGTGTCGCAGACAAGGTCGATTTTTGGCAGGGAGACGCTTGTAATCTCAAACCCCATTTTACCGGCTATGACTTGGTTTTAGCAATGAATCTAATCGACAGACTTTACGAACCGCATCTTTTTTTAACAAGCGTACATGAACGAATCAATGCAGGTGGCTATCTTATCCTGACTTCTCCATATACCTGGCTGGAAGAGTATACTTCCAAAGAGTTCTGGGTTGGTGGATATATAGATGAAAACGGTCATGAGGTCAAGACGATAGAGGGTCTTAGAAAAATGTTGGAAAATCATTTTGAGCTGGTAGCGACAGAAGATGTCCCTTTTGTCATCCGTGAGACCCCGCGTAAGTATCAGCATACGCTCTCAGAGATGTCAGTATGGAAAAAGAAGTAAGTTTTGAACGAAAATAATAAGAGAATAGACTTTAATCAGGCCCCTTCACGAGAAAATACCAATGCCGAAAAATATGCTTTAAGGGAAAAACTCTTTGGCTCAGAAGAGGTCTTACCCATGTGGGTGGCTGATATGGATATCGAGACGCCTTCTTTTGTGATGGATGCGATCAGAGAAAGAGCCGAACATGCTGTTCTCGGATATGAAGAGGTCCCGGACTCGATGTTTGAAGCGCAGATAGAGTGGATACAAAAGCGTCACGGGTACTCTGTGCAGAGAGAGTGGATGTATTATTCACCTTCGGTGGTCGCAAGTATCAACCTCTGCATACAGGCATTTACGGAAGTAGGGGAGAAGGTGATCGTCCAGTCACCGGTCTATTTTCCTTTTTATACCTCCGTGACCAATAACGAGAGAGTAGTGCTGAAAAACCCTTTAAAAGAAGAGGACGGATACTACAGTATTGATTTTGAAGCCCTGGAAGCTTCTATTGATGAGCATACGAAACTTTTACTGTTGTGTTCGCCCCACAATCCTGTCGGTCGGGTGTGGAGTCAGGATGAACTGCAACAGTTGGGTGAGATATGTATCAAACATGATATTCTGATCTTAGCGGATGAGATACACAGTGACCTGATTTTCAAGGGTTCGAAACATATTCCTATGGCAAGCCTTTCAAAGGAACTGGAAAACCGAACAATCAGCTGTTACGGACCGGGTAAGACCTTTAATATGGCAGGATTGGCAATATCGACACTCTGTATTGCAAACCCTGAATTGAGAGAGCAGTTTGAGAAGTATTATAAAGCGGTGCATTTCGCAGAAGGTACTGTCTTTGGGCATGTGGGGTTTGAAGCCGCTTATAAGAACGGTTCTGGCTGGTTAGATAATCTACTTGAGCATCTTCAGGGTAATATTGACTATCTTGAACTCTGTTTGAAAGAGTATATGCCAAGTATAAGAATGTTAAAGCCTGAAGGAACCTACCTGGTCTGGCTAGACTGCCGTGGATTGGGATTGAGTCATAAAGACCTCAAAACATTCTTTTATGAAGAGGCAAAGCTGGGCCTCTCATCCGGTGTGAGTTTTGGAAAAGAGGGAGGCGGTTTTATGCGCATGAATATAGCTACACCGCGTGCAACTGTCGAAGAAGCAGTGTCCCGTCTTCATCAGGCCTATATGTCACGAATGTTTTAGGTGTCTTAATCCGGTAATGCACAATATGATGACATTAATAAGGGAAAAAAAGAGCTTACGTTTGATCATAGTGCTCATCATCTCTTCTCTTTATGGGTCTCTTTTAAAATTTCTTTCAATACCTGACTCGCAAGTAATCCGTGTTTACTTTCTTCCGGGCGTCCATGCTCCAGTGTATGCTGGATCTTTTTAACGATCGCATTCATACCATCCTCCTTGATGTTTTTATATAGACAAGATCGGTATATTTACGATTCTTATTAGCATAGAGAGTGATTTCTGTGCTAATATTCTTTATTATCTGTTAAAAAGAGTGGCTTATTATGTCTGTAATCGATTGGGATGAATATAAAAAATATAAATATGAACGCAAGGAAACGGATGATCTGGATAATTTTGAGATCCTGTTGGAGTTCCTGCGCAGTTTCTACAACAAGACCTCACCTTTTGAGGTTTTTGATATGCTGGAGGAAGACAGTTTGGGAAAGATGATGCTTGAAAAGAGAGAAATCAGTACGCCGGAACATCTTGAACCCTATCTATACCGAAGGTTGTCACGATGATCATGATCTTAAGCGGAGCAGGGCTCAGTGCCGAAAGCGGGATCAAGACCTTTAGAGACCACGATGGTCTATGGGAAGAATATGATGTGATGAAGGTCTGTTCCACACAAGGGTGGGAGGCAGACAGAGAACTTGTCACACAGTTCTATAATGCCAGACGCCAGGACCTCAAAGATAAAGAGGCTAACAGGGCGCATATTGCCCTGGCTGAATTGGAAAAGAGATACCCTGGCAAGATCTACAACCTGACGCAAAATGTCGATAACCTCTTAGAAAAAGCAGGATGTGAAGATGTCATCCATCTGCATGGTACTCTGACGGATCTGCGTTGTGAAAGCTGCGGACATGTCTGGGATATAGGCTATGAAAAACAAAATGTCCATGATGCCTGTCCTGTCTGCGAAAGTGATTTGGTCCGTCACAATGTGGTCATGTTCGGTGAAGCTGCACCGGCTTATGAGCATATTTATGAAGCAATAGAGCAGTGCCAGCTTTTTATCGCTATCGGGACAAGCGGTCAGGTCATCGATATTGTTCCGATTGCTTCGGAATTCGATCACTCTATTCTTATCAATCCAAAGCGTGAGGAATATATGTCATATTTTGGTTCTCAAGGTAAGTATATTGATGAATATTTTGAACATTTCATTCAAAAGAATGCAGGGGATGCAGTGGATGAGATGATGGGTATCATAGAGGAGTTCTTAGATGTATAAGTTGATCTTTGTGGGTATGATCGCTATTGGCCTGCTCTTATATTTCACTGGAGCACTGGAGTTCGATAACAGTGACGAAAGCGTAAGCATTACGGTCGATAAGGAAAAGACGAAAGAGTTGGGAGAGAGTATAAAAGATCAATTAGAAGATCAATAAGGTGTGAGTGTGTAATCCCATTGAGATAATGCCTCAGTAGTATGTTGCAATCAACAATGAGGAAAGTGTGATGCAACTCATAACAATGTTTAAGATCAGAGAACTTGACAATGGTTGGCAATGGCCGGACATTGAGACAGAAGATGATGTCGAACTCTTCTGTTCAGAAGAACTTGAGATACCTTACGAGTTTTTAGAGCGGGTTGAATTGCTTGAACAGGAGATACAGGTGACCTTATGCCGCGATCGTTCCTTTATCCGGGATGACTGGTACGTTAATCTTTCACGTATCAGCCATCAGTAGGTTGGGAGATTATCCCAATTTTGATATACTTTAGCAAAAACCTGTAAAGGAAAGCTATGAAATCCTCTGTATTAGGTGCAATTTATGGATCTTTTGTTGCAGATGCCCTGAGTCTTGGCGCACACTGGATATATGATGTCAATGAGATCAAAGAAAAGTTTCCCGAGTATGAAGGATGTTACAACCCTGTGACCGAATATCATAATGAGAAGAAGGCGGGGGATTTTACACATTACGGTGATCAGACGGCATGGCTTTTGGAGTCGATTGCTCTGGATAAAGAGTTTTCGCTGGCAAGTTTCTGTTCACGCTGGAAATCCTATATGTCCGAATACAAAGGCTATGTCGATAGCGCGAGTAAAACGACTTTAGACAACCTTTTGGCGGGTAAGTCTGCACTTGAAGCAGGTTCATCTTCTCAAGAGCTCAGCGTTGTCGGCCGTATCGCTCCTTTGGCACTGCTTTACAGCGACCGACAAAAAGAGTTCGAAGACGCCGCTATCTTGCAGACGAAGATGACACACAACTCAAAAACTGCTATCGAAGCGACACGTTTTTTTTCGCAACTCCTCTATCTTGTTTTTCAGGGGTATACACCCAAGAACTCGATACTTGCTATATTGAATGCTGCGGATGACCCGATCATCATAGAGTGGATAAAAGTGGCATTGGCTTCCATCGAACATGATACGATAGAAGCGATAGGATCCCTGGGACAGTCATGTAGTATCAAAGGAGGATGTCCGGGAGCGCTACATCTTATCTTAAAGTATGAGAACAATTTTGAAGAGGCAATGAAGCAAAATATCTATGCTGGTGGTGACTCTGCAGCGAGGGGTATGGTCGCCGGGATGGTGTTGGGTGCCTACAACAAGCTCGAAGGGATTCCTGATCGCTGGATCGAAAGTCTGAACTCGAAAGAGCGTATCGCTACTTATATAGAAGCTGCCAGTGAATAATATCCCACTTAATATGGTCGACTTTATTCAAAAACACCATGTCCTCTCCATGGCTACGGTAGAAGATGAAACTCCCGTCTCCTGTTCTCTTTTTTATCTGTTTGTTCCTGAAGAAGCATGCTTCATATTTGCTTCGGATAAGGGGACAGAACACATGAAAAACATCTCAGAAAACCCATATGTCTCTGCCAGTATCCATGATGAGACAAAAGAAGTGATGCAGATCAGAGGGATACAGATCAAGGGCATGGTTTCGCGTGCTGAAGACAAGCATGAAGATCTTTATCTGGAAGCATATCCCTATGCCAAAAATATAGATGAAAAATCGATCTGGAAGTTGTCAGTAACAGGTCTGAAGTTTACTGATAATACTCAGGAGTTCGCGCGCAAAGAGATGTGGAATTATTAGGACTTTTTGATCTTCTCTTCATAGGCCTGGCAAGGCTGTCCGGTACTTCCTTTTACGACCAAGGAAGGGATTTGTTGTGATTTAAACCCATAGACTTTACAGCCGTGAGGCCTTGATTGCTCCCAGGTGACGAAATAATGTACACATTTCTTGCAATTAATCCTAATCATAATGGCATTATAATATAATGCAAAAAAATATTAAAGAGACAGGTATGCAACAAGTTTTAGAGATGTTAAACCTACAGCAAGAGCTCAATGACTCCACCAATGGAGTGAATTGGGAAATTGGTGTGACTAAAAACGGGAAAAGGATTGATTGGAAGCGTTGTATCTATATGGAGTCGGCTGAACTTATAGACAGTTTTGCCTGGAAGCATTGGAAGGCAATTAATCAGGAACCCGATTGGGAGAACATCAAAATAGAAGCGGTCGATATCTGGCATTTTGTCATGAGTCTTCTACTTCAAGAGTACAAACTTCAAAAACGCGGCAGTATCGAGGATCTTGCAAAACATATTACATCACAAGAAGGCTTTACTGCATTTTTAACTCTAGATTACCGTCCTGAGGCAACGATGTATGAGATCATAAAGATGGTCGAAGAGATGATGTATGATGTCCTGAAGCCGGAAGGTTTTGATCTGGATGCACTGATCAATGACTTTTTCACAATGGCTTTACATTGCGGTGTCAATTTACAAAAGCTGTATGTCCTGTATATCGGTAAGAATGTACTAAACGGTTTTCGACAAGACCATGGATATAAAGAGGGAACATACATCAAGGTATGGAATGGCAGTGAGGACAATGTCGTTATGCTTGACATCATGGCAAAAAACCCTGAATACAGTGTACACGAACTCTATGATGCTCTTGAAGAGGTCTACAAAAAACTATAAGTTTATAAGCTGGGTACTGCTCATCAAGATGTGAACAGAGGTTTGTCAGTGGATGATCGGTTCAGGGTGACCGCTGCGTTCTTCAAGTATCTGCCAGACGTCTTCGGCTTCTAGACCATATGTCCGCAGAAGTTTTTCTGCTTTTTCTTTATCTGCTTTTTCTAGAGAAAGCGTCAGTGCATACAGCTTTCCTAATTCACCTACTTGATAGAGCAAGGCATCCTTGATTATATCTTCAACTCCCATTTCATTGAGTATCAGAGGCAGAGGCATCTGAAAGACCGTCTCAAGCAGAGACAGGAGTGCGATAAAACGTGCTTTGTCCAAGAGCTCTTTATCATCCTTCTTCATACGCTTTAAGATGCCAAGCATCAAGTCAATCCTGTTCTGCACAGCCACAGAAGAAGGGTTGATGTCATTTGCACTGGTGCGGCCGGATTTAGAATATACGATAAGCATCAACCACTGCATAAGCGGTTTCTTACCGATGGAGTCCAGGATGTCACAGATACCTTTAGGATTGCTTTCAAAGCTGAAGCCACCAGAATTAACAAACTGTAAAAGTTGCAAGACAATTTCGTTTTGCTGAATAAAGTTCTTGCAGATATCATCCATAGATACAGACCCCTGCAGAAGGTTGAAAAGACGGATGACTCCCAGATGGTGGGGGTCGACTCTGTTCTTTTTGATAAGCTCAGGTTTGCCCAGGTGAAAACCTTGGAAAAAATCGAACCCCAGTGCTTTGTAGTCGTCTTGGGTAGAGATAGATTCAACCTTTTGAGCCATCAATTTTTTGCCTTCAAAGAGATTCAAGTTCTCCTTCAGAAGGCCAAGGTCTGTCTGCGTGGTGTCAAATTTGATATATTCGACATAGGGAAGGACACGGGTGATGTTCTTGAGGTAGTCTTGATCAAAATGGACATTGTCCAGAACAAAGGCATAGCCCTCTTTATGAAGGGCTTTGATGCATTCAAGTTCTTTTTGATTGATATGGATATCTTCATTCAGCTCAAGAATGAAACTCTCTTTTGGAATGGTATAGATGATATCGGTTAATAGTATCCTGGCATCAACGTTGACAAAAGCCTTGGATGAACCGACAAGGATATGTAAACCGATTTGATTGAGTGCATTGACTAAGACAGAGGCTGTTGCCAGGCGTCTATCGGGAAGAGACATTTCCTGGTCATCGTTTCGGTAATAGAGCTCATATCCGAAGATATGACCATCACTACCAAATATAGGCTGTTTTGCTATATATAAAAAATTGGACATTACGCCTCTTTAGACTATTTGTTTCAATTATAATAGCATTAAAACGGTATAAAAGCAATGTTTTTACCGCTATAGCGGTACTTTCAGGCTTTTTTTGCCTTAAAAATCAACACCTTCGTAACGGTCATACAACCAGGCTGATACAGAATCTATCTCATCTTCGCTTAGACGTGATTTTTGTGATGGCATTAATCCAAATCTATCGACAGCAGGAGGGTTGCACATGACCTTGGCCAGTTCAGGATGTTTGATATAGTCTTTGATAAAGGCGATGACAACAGCTCTATGGACATCATCGTCGTCATCTTTAATAATGATGTTTTTCTTTAGCTGCTGTGCGACTTCATTCATTGGCGGGGCTTTGAGTGTTTTGAAGGTCTTTAGTGCAGTTTTCTTATCCAAAAGTTCGACGTGACATGCTGAGCAAACATTGTCAAAGACTTTTTGACCGGCTTTGAACTCTGCTTCCTCATCAGCAAGAAGTAGCAATGGGAGTAGGGGTAGGATTAACATTTTTTTGATCATATTCATATTCCTTTAATGATAGTTTAGTCTAAAAAGAGATATTAAAAATTGACGATTGTCAAGAGATAAAGCTTTTAGATAAAAGTGCGTTTTCAACAGTTTAATTATAGATGAAAGCTGTTAATTTAACGTTAATTCGTTACAATCGCGTATGCAAAAAAAGAAGATATATTTAGCGGGATTTGACGTCTTTTATCCCAATGCGGTAGAGGTCTTGGAAAAGAAAAAAAAGTTGTGTGAGGATTATGGGTTTACAGGCCTGGCACCTTTGGATAATAAGGTGGACTTTTCACAATCAAAAGCAAAGATACGCAAAGATATCTATGATGCGAATATCGCACTGATAAATGAGGCGGATCTCTTGTGTGTCAATCTTAATGCTTTTAGACATGGAGAGCCTGATCCGGGTACCGTCTTTGAGATAGGCTATGCTGTAGGGCTTGGAAAAGAGGTCTATGTTTATCTTGATTCAGATGAAAGTATGTTGGAAAAGACAAGAACAAATGATGCACAATGTGTCTGTAAAGAGGGTGTCTGGTATGATGGAAACGGCCTGATGATAGAAGATTTCGACGGGATGTTTAACCTGATGATCACAGAGTCGACAACGATAATCAATGGAACCCTAGAAGATGTTTTGGAGAAGATAAGATGAGTATGGAAAAGATATATTTAAAAGACTATGAGAAGCCGCCATATACGGTAAAGACGATTGATCTGGAATTTGATCTTCATGATACAAACACCCTGGTTAAAAGTAAGATGCTGATCAACCGTACAGCAGATGAGAACACGCCACTTTTTCTCAATGGAGAAGAGCTTGAACTGGTCAGTGTCATTTTGGACGGTCGTGAACTTCATGAGAGTGAATATGAGTTGAACGAACTGGGCATGTATCTGCACAGGTTGCCACAGGAGTTTACCTTAGAGGTACAAAATAAAATTAACCCCGAGTCCAATACCGCACTTGACGGTCTGTATAAGTCAGGCGGGATATTCTGCTCTCAAAATGAACCTGAAGGTTTCAGACGCATTACCTATTTTATAGACAGACCTGATGTCATGGCAGTCTATTCGACAAAGATCATCGCGGATAAAAAAGCATACCCGATCTTATTAAGTAATGGAAACCTCTTTGAAGAGGGTGATTTGGAAGATGGGAAGCATTATGCTATCTGGAAAGACCCTTTTCCAAAACCTTCCTATCTTTATGCCCTGGTCGCGGGAGACCTCGGCTGTGTAAATGACACCTATACAACGATGCACAATAGAGAAGTGGCTTTGAATATCTATTGTGATAAGGGGAATGAAGCACAGTGTGAGCATGCGATGACTTCGTTGAAGAACTCAATGCAATGGGATGAAGAGCGTTTTGGCAGAGAGTATGACCTTGACATCTACAATATCGTTGCCGTAGACAGTTTTAATATGGGAGCTATGGAGAACAAGGGATTGAATATCTTTAATTCCCATTATGTCTTAGCGGATGCAGATACAGCGACAGATGCCAACTTCATGGGTATTGAATCCGTCATAGGACACGAATATTTTCATAACTGGACAGGAAACCGTATTACCTGCAGGGACTGGTTTCAGCTGACGTTGAAAGAGGGTCTGACTGTCTTTAGGGATCAGGAGTTCTCAGCTGATATGAACACCCGGTCTGTTCAGCGTATTGCTGATGTAAAAGCACTTCAGGAAAGACAATTTGTCGAAGATGCTTCACCGACGTCTCATCCTATCAAGCCGGAGGCGTATATACAGATCAATAACTTCTACACGGCGACTATTTATGAAAAAGGTGCCGAGGTGATCCGTATGATTCATACGCTTATCGGTGAAGAAGGATTCAGAGCAGGGATGGACCTCTATTTTGATACCTTTGACGGGCAAGCTGTTAGAACAGAGGACTTTATCTGGGCGATGCAGGAAGCTTCTGGCTTTGATCTTGAACAGTTTAAACTCTGGTACTCGCAATCGGGAACACCTGAGGTTGATGTCAAGACAAGGTTTGACAAAAAAGAGAAGCATTTTGAGTTGACCTTGACCCAATCCTATCTCTCACCGACACAAAGCGGACAGAAACCTTACTTTTTTCCTTTCAGACTCGGCTTGATCAACCGAAGCGGGCATGAAGAAAAACTTGAGTTGATATCGGATGAAGGACAGCCTTTTATCGACAGGGGAATTTTACTGGTCAGTAAAGAAGAGGAGACCTTTGTCTTTAAAAACATGAAACACGAACCTCTGATGTCATTGAACAGAAACTTTTCGGCACCAGTCAAAGTTCATACAGCCTATTCACCGGAAGAATATGCCTTCTTAATGGCACATGACAAGGACGAGTTTAACCGGTTTGAAGCCTCTCAGACAATAGCGTCTATGGTGCTTCATAAATTGATCGATATGATCGAGGCCAATGCACCTATGCGTATGAGTGAGACCTATGTCGAAGCGTTTAAAAAGGTATTGCTGGATTTGGAGATGGAGAAGTCACTCAAGGCAGACTCATTGACCTTACCATCTGTTTCTATTTTGATGCAAGAGAGAAATGTCCTGGATGTCGAAGCTGTCTATATGGCCAGAAACTATATGAAACGAGAACTTGTCCGAGCTCTTGGGGCTGACATCCGTTTTCAATATGATTCACTGAACGATGGGCGGGAATACACTTTAGAGGGTGATGCAATAGCAAGACGCAAGCTCAAAAATACGCTGCTTTCGTATTTGGGAGCATTAAAAGATGATACATCGGCTTATAACCAATATATGCGTTCAAACAATATGACTGACAGGCTAAGCGCCTTGTCTGTTTTGGCAAACTCGCGCGGTGATGCAAAAGATAAGGCATTAGAGGATTTTTATAAACGGTATAAAGAGAACACACTTGTCATGAACAAGTACCTCTCTGTTATCGCCTCATCAGAACTCAAAGAGACACCAGAAAATGTCAAAAGACTTCTGGATGATGAGGTCTTTGATATCAAGGTGCCAAACCTGGTGCGTTCATTGATCGGATCCTTCGCAAGGAATGCTTTGCACTTTCATGCCGTTGACGGGAGTGGATACACTTTTATTGCGGATAAGGTGCTGGAATTGGATAAACTTAATCCTCAGATCGCTTCGGGACTGGCGGGGGCCTTTAAAGACTATGGACGCTTGAATGAGAAGGCGAAAGCTTTGATGAAAGTAGAGTTGGAGAAGATACTTAACACAAAAGAGTTATCTAAAAATGTCTATGAGATCGTCTCTAAGATTCTGGCTTAAGCGATAATCATACCGGTTCTTTAGCTGCGTATAGTGCCTGGTCTGCTCTTTTTTCAGCTTCCTTGATAGATCGGTCACTTTCTTCAAGTTCTGAGACACCGTAGGACGTATTGATTGAAAGGCTAAGGTCTTTAAGCTGGATTTCATATGCTGAAGTCTCGACTTGTATTCGACGGGCCAGA
Source organism: Sulfurimonadaceae bacterium (assembly GCA_041546465.1). Lineage (GTDB taxonomy): Bacteria > Campylobacterota > Campylobacteria > Campylobacterales > Sulfurimonadaceae. Next base: position 8,729 of record JBFEWG010000017.1, on the reverse strand, counting down.
TGTTCAGCTTCCTCTTTCTCTGTTTCCGGAAGAAGAAGTAAGAACTCATCGCCACCCAATCTAAAGGCATAGTCATCTTTACGTTTCATCTTCAGTAATATCTTGGCAAAGTGTTCAAGAACAGTGTCTCCGATATCATGCCCATAGGTGTCATTAAACATTTTAAAGTGATCAATATCCAAGAACATCAATGAAAGTTTTCCGCCATATCGTTTCGAACGGTGGACTTCATTCGCACTGATCTCGTAATAGGCACGGCGGTTCATCAAACCTGTCAAGACATCTGTTCGGGACGCTTGTTCTGCGATAAGCTTTTGTTCATTGCTTATCTTGAGCCTGTCAGAAAGGGCAAGTGAAAGGAGAATAGCATCGATGACCATACCAAAATCAAGGGCTTTATAGCTGTATTCATGGTAGCTTATCTGTCCCATGACGGTCAAAGCGGTAATGATAGTGCCTAAAAGGCTGCTAAAAAAACCCAGTATGAAAAAACGCGCGGAACGGTTGCCATGTCTCCAGGAGAAGATAGCAATAAAAAATATATATAGACTGACAATGATACTCATGATGATGGAAAACATTACATGATAGTGGTAACCGCCTACAGTTGCAGAGATCATCGCAATAAAAAGCAGGAAATAGATCATATAAAGGGTTGACATGTTCAATCGTTCATGTGTGTTTTTAAGGTTTAAAAATGATTTGGCAAAGAGCAGTGCAGTGAGTGAGTAGAAAAAGATTGAGCATGCCTGCAGCCAGTTTTGAAGTTCGGGAAGTTGTGCACAAAAAGGTTTAAAAGTATAGCCGTTATAGGAAGTGTTCATAATGAGAAAGGCCGTGACGAAAATAACATAATAAGCGTAATACGGCTCTTTGATACCTAAGAACAAGAAGAAGTTATAGAATATCATTGCTAGTAAAATACCGTATATCAGTCCTACATAAAAGGATTCGTATTGTTGCTGTTCAAGAAATGTTTTCTCTTTCATCAGTGATACAGAAACAATAAAAGGGTCGCGTGTCCTGACCTTTATGTAAACATTGGAAGTCCCCGGTTGGAATACATGTTCAATGTTGATGAGATGATGGTCTATGCTTCGATTAGCGTACTCAAAAGTATTACCGACTTCATAGGACGAAGAGATGGAACCTTTCTCAAGAATATGCACCTCGATGTAGTCCAGCCATGGTGGTTCGAAGACAAAAAGACGTGATAAAGGGGTGTCGGTAGTATTGTTTACATTAAATTTAAACCAGTACGAAGAAGAGGTGAACGGTGTACTGAAGATATCTGTATCTAAAGAGGAAAAAGCATTCGCCGGAAGTTTTGCAACTTCTGAAAAGCTCTTTTCGGAAGTTTTATCTTCATACATCAGCATAGACTTTCCGATATTCTGCTGTGAATGATTGATATCAACCGCTGAGGGCAATGGTACGGCAGACAGGGATGTCAATATCAATAGTAGGAGTAAAATAAATTTGCTGTTCACTTGTATCTTTCACAAAAGAATATATCATAAAATTATTATAAAATATAATAATTATAATAGTTAAGTATATTATTGTGTTTTTATTAAAAGCTGGTTTAACTCCATGTTTAAATAGTATATGTGCTTGTCTTAATGCGTGAACTCCTTTTTGAGATCGGTATTGTCCATCAAAACAGGAACGACGATCAACGATGCGATGACAGCAGCAATCGTCCCGAAGATCAGTGAGACACCAAGTCCTCCAAAGACAGCATCGGAGGCTAAAAGGGTTGAAGCCAAGATGATCGCGACAGCGGTTAAGAAGATCGGTTTTGCACGTGTCGCAGTAGCATAGGCAATGGCCTCTTTTTGCTGCATCCCCTTCTCAAAGATGAGTGACTTTGTAAAGTCTAACAGAAGCAGTGAATTTCGTGACGAAATACCGATGAGTGCAATAAACCCTACCAGAGATGTCGCGGTGAGAAAAAATGTATCGTTGGTAAAGAGGTCCATGATGAAGTGTCCCACAATCACACCGATGATGGAGAGAAAGCTCCCCAGCAAGACGATTCCGCTGAGTTTGAAGCTTTTATAGTAGACGACCATCAGTAAGAATATCAAGATCAATGCTGCGATGAAGGCTCCGCCTAAATCTACAAAGGTATCCAGGGTGACCTCCATCTCCCCGTCCCAGATCAACTTATAGGCTTTTTCTGTTTTTTTATCTTTTAACTCAAGGTTGAAAAGACCGATCTTTTTGATCTCATAGTCATCTGTAAAGTTTTCTAAAATTGTATTACGTGCATCCATCAGAGGATAGACTTGTGAGAGCATGTCAGTCTCAGCCATGACGTTGGTCATCTGATGGAGGTTCTTTGTCATGATCATCGGATTAGACTTGACAGCGACAAGCTGAACGACTTCTGTAACAGGGACCATCATTCCCATGGTATTCATAAGCTTTAGACTTGCGAGTTTACTTTCAATCGCTTCTTTGTTCTTTGAACTGAAGAGCTTGGTCTGCGAAGAGAGGGTCAAAAATATTGGAATCTGGTCATCATAGACTTCCGAGTTCTTCACAGAGATCTCCATCCCTTCAAAGGCAAGATAAAGAATGTCATTGACCTGTTTGACATTTAGACCGGAACGCGCGATCTTGATACTGTCAACGCGTATCTCAAATTGATCGTATATCTCGTCTTGCATGATATCGATATCAACAAGACCTTCAGTGGCTTTAAACACCTTTTCTACTTTTGTCGCCAGCTGACGGATCCCCTCGGCATCTTCACCATAGATCTCTGCGACGATAGCGGCGAGTACAGGAGGGCCTGCAGGCGGCTCTACAAACTTGATCGTACTTCCGGGATAGAGGTTCTGACAACTTTTAATGATCTGTGGACGAATACGCTGAACCATCAGATAAGAGGGCTCATCACGATGATGTTTCTTTGTCAGGTTGACGACGATCTCACTAAGATGCTCGCTGTTCTTAAAGTGTGAACCCTTTATCAATCCGGCAAAGTCAAGTGGACTGCCCATCCCCAAAAAGACTTCTGTATCGACGACCTCTTGTTCTTTTTGAATAAAATCGACAACACAGCGAGAGACCTCTTGTGTCTGATGGATGGATGATCCGTTCGGAAGATCGACATAGATATTGAAGGTGTCATTGTTCTTGCCTGGGAGCATCTTTGCCAGGACCAGTTCACTCGGGATCATGAGTACAGAGAGGATAAAGCTTAGCAATGTCCCTAATAGGACCATACGTTTTTTATTATTTTCAGAGAGGACACCAAAGATAATATTTTCAAAGTTTTTGAACATTATTTTTGCTCCTTTTTATGAGCCGGTTTCTTCAGCAGGCGTGTCGCTAAATAGGGTGTAAAGATATACGCGACAAACAAGGAAGCGATAAGTGCTACCGGGACATTGGCCGGGATAGGTTTCATAAACTGTCCCATCATCTGTCCGACAAAAGCCATCGGGACCATAGTCAAAATAATGGCGAATGTGGCTATGTTAGTCGGTGGACCGATTTCATCAGTGGCCATCGTCATCAACTCATCCGGATCCATATCTTCAGCATCATGAGAATGAAAGTGACGGTGGATGTTCTCGATCACGATGATCGCGGCATCGACCAAAAGTCCTAAGCTGAGCAGGAAAGCAAAGAGTGTGATACGGTTGATCGTCTGTCCGCTGATATAGGCGACAAAGAGTGTGATAGCCAGGATCGCCGGTACAGAAAAGGTGACGATCAGCGACTCCCTCCAGCCCAGGACAAAGATCAGCAAGATGGCAATGATAATGATCGAAAGAATGAGGTGAAAGACCAGTTCGTTAACGGCTTCATTGGCACGTTCTCCGTCATTACGTGTGATAACGTAGGATATACCGGCTTCTTTCATCTTCGCTTTATATTTTTCAAGCTCTTTTTTGACAGCATCTGCGATAACAACCGCATTGGTCCCCTGAAGTTTAGATACAGTCAGCGTGACTTGTTGGTGAAGCGGTGAAAATGTTCCATTATCATTTTTAGCGGAGATCATTGCCGATTTAAAGTCTTGGATGTTATGACCTTTTGACACGGTGGCTATCTGTTTGAGGTAGATTGGAGAGCCCATATAGGAGGCTACGATGATGTTTCCGATATCATCGGCGCTGTCGATAGCATTTTTGATCCCAAACATGACGATCTCATTGGTCTTTGTACGGTTTTTTATTTCAGGAACATTATACGAGAGTGCTTTTACAGCTTGCACGATCTGTCCCATGGAAAGATTATATCCCGAGAGTTTATGCAGATCGACCAGGATATTGTACTGATGTTTATGCCCGCCTTTTATATTTGTCACAGCTACATTGGGAAGTCCATTGATATGGTGCTGGATAAATTTGACTTTGTCATAAAGATCAGATGGCTGCATCGTCTTATCATGAGAATAAAAGGCCACAGAGACGATAGGGATGTCAATGTCGATATCAAGCGGTTTGATGATCGGCTGAATTGCGCCTTTAGGCAGGATATCCATGTTTTGCATGACTTTGTCATAGACTTTGAGGTTCGAGTCTTCTTTCTCTTCTCCGATATAAAACGCAGCATTGAGTACGGCAAAGTTATCCATGGCCATACCGTGAATGTTCTCGATACCCTTGATCTCTTTGAGTTTTCTCTCCGCCGGCTTGACGATGACCTTCTCGACCTCTTTGGCTGTCGCACCGGGCAGTGCGATGATGACGGTGGAACCGCTGACGATCATCTGCGGATTTTCTTCCCGCGGCATGATAGCGAGCGCCAGATACCCGAGTACTAATAGAAATGCCCCGAGCAAAGGGGTTAAAGGACTTCGGATAAAGAGTTGCGAGAGCTTCCCGGCGATATCTTTAGGTATATACTTTTGCATCGTTTAATCCACTTCGACCGTTGCATACATGCCCGGATAAAGGTTGTATTTGTCTGCATCGATAGAGACTTTGATCTTGAAGGTATGTGTCATCGCATTTGATGATGGGATGATGGCATTTACTTTTCCTTCAAGTTCAAGGTCCATCGATGGTATTTTCACCTTTACTTTCTTGCCGTAATTGACACGCTTGAGTTCGCTCTCCGCTATTTCGACAGCGACTTTGAGCTGGTTTAGATCAGAGAGGATGATTGCCGGCATGCCAGGCATCGCCATCTCACCGACTTTGATGTTCTTAGAAATGATAACACCGTCGTTGGGTGCAGTTATACGGAGGTATTTGTACTGGTTTTTGACTTCATTTAAGCGGGCTTGAGCGATCGCGATCATATCTTCCAGGTTTTTAGCGGCAAGTTCGATGTTTTCGACCTCGTATTTTGAGACCATGTCCTTTTTCAAGAGACGCTTGTGGCGTTCAAGGTTGAGTTTTACATTGGAGTACTGATTCTGGTACATCTGCAAAGAGAGTTCCGCTTGACGCGCAGCCGAGTCGATCTCTCTTGAGTCAATACTGTAAAGGGCTTGCCCCTTTTTGACCTGTTCACCTTCTGACACACTGACTTCGGTGACAAACCCCATAAAACGGCTGGTGATCATTTTTTCATTATCAGAGATAAGCGTTCCGGAGAGGATAAGGCTTTCGGCCAATAGAAGGCTTGAAAGTGTAAATATGGTCATAATATATCGAATCATTGATGGTCTCCTTTGATCAGCGCTAAGCGCTCAAGTGCAAATATCTGTTTGTTGCGGTCGTTTTCAGCTTCCAAAAGTTGCAGGACCTTTTCAAGCCAGCCACTTTGTTTGATGATGACATCACTCATGGAAGAAAGCTGTTCCTTGTAACGCCCTTCATAGTTGTTGTAGATCTCATGGGCAAGCTTTAGTTCGACTTGAAGGTTTTTGATCTTACTGTTGGCGGTCTTTATCTTTGTCTGGATCTCTTTGATCTTAAGTGCGATTCCCTGTTTGGCAAGTTCGGTCTGTGTCTGCATCTTGAGTCTTTCGACTTGTGCTTTCTCGATTGCAGCGCTGTCACTTCCACCGCTGAAGAGGTTCCATTTCAACTGCATGCCGACAGTATAGGATTTGTGATCATTTGCATCACCTAAAAAGGTATCGTCAGCCGTTTGCATCTCAGCCATAGCTCCTATTACAGGGAGATAACGTGACTTTTCTGCTATGAGCATATTATCGTGTATGCGCAAGGCAGTCATGGCTTTTTTGATATCGATACTGTTTTCTAGAATGTCATCTGCAGTGATCTTGGGTGTTTCGAGTGCATACTGTGGTGTCTCTATCGCTTTGACATCCTGGTTCAACAAAAAAGAGAGGTAGTGGTAGAGTAGTTCTTGGTTGGACTTCAATTCGGTGATGATACTTTCTACATTGGCTTTTTTAGACTGTACTTCCAAAAGATCTACTTTTTTGGCATACCCTTCGGCAATCATCTCTTGGGTCGTTTTCTCCAGTCGTTGAATGTTTTCCAGGATGATGTTTAATTTGTTAAGCGAACTTTCCAAAAGGGCCATATCAAAAAAGCTTTTTCGGGTCTCGTAAATTTTGGTATTGAGCTGTTCTTCTTTTTCTAGTATGGAGATATTCTTCATCTCCTTGGCCATGTTCTTATAAGCGGTGATCTTGTTTCCCGTGTATATAGGAAGTTCATAGAGGAGTTTGCTTTGAAAAAAGTTTTGTGCATCGGGATAGTTCAAGTCATGAGGCTGAACCTGTAAGAGGTTTGGATTTGTAGGATCAAAATCAGAGAAACCAAAATCTGCAAAGGTCGCTTCACGTGAAGTCAGTTTAAAACCAAAGACATTTCCTGCATCATTAGATCGGGAGATGTTTTGTATAAAGTTGAGTTGACCGTAATCTTGTGCCTCGGCCATATCCATAGAAAGTGAAGCACTTTCGATAGCATATTCTGCTGTTTTGACCTCCAGGTTTTGACTTTTGATCAGTTCTAATGCCTGATCGAGAGTCAGACCCTGTGCAAAGAGAAAGGTACAGCTTAAAAAGAGTGGGAAAAAAACTTTCATATGATATCTCCCTTCTTATATTTATAATTAAACTATATTATAACTAAACTTATCTTCAAAGTTATCACATTTATTAGAAACATGATAACGTAGAAAATGTTATCATGCGAAAAAAATAAGGAAAAATATGATCGTACATATCGTCATGTTCGCTTTTAAAGAAGAAAACAAGCAGGCAAACCTTCAGCAGGCCAAAACAATGTTGGATGACCTTGTCGGAAAGGTGCCATCCCTTTTGAGTATGGAAGTCGGTCTGGACTTTATGCAGAGCGAACGCTCTTTTGACTTGGTTCTGACATCAACATTTGATGACAAAGAGGGGCTTTCAGCCTATGCGACTCACCCGGCACACCTTGAAGTGGTTGAATTCATCAAAGAGGTGACAGAGATGGCAAAGGTAGTTGACTACGAAAAGTAGAAATAGCGATTACGCAGTAAACTCTCTTTAATCAAATAAGGCAATGCCTGTGTCCTTCCTGTAATCAAGCATCGGTACAATTGTTTATACATTGTCTGACAATGTAAATACATATAAAGGAAAACGATGTTTGAAACAGGTGTGAAACTGATACTAAACCAGCGCTATGTCCAAAAGACAGACGGTTCAAAGGCCAGGTTACTTGATATTTGCGGTAATGACGCAATTGTGGAGTTGGAACAAGGCAAACTGCTCAAGATGCCAACGGAAAACTTCAAGATGCTCTTTCAATTAAACTTCTCATTATAAACAGATTTTATTGTCGATTGCACAAGGATACAGGCCTTGATGCCGATCTGATTTAACTTAAGATATCTCTTTTTTGTAATGCTTTTCTATTCGCGGTAATGTGATGACAAACTGTGCCCCTTTGGTTGTGTTTTTGACAGCAATCGTTCCATTCAGATGGTCCTGAAGAATAGATTTTGACATATACAGTCCTATCCCCGTGCCATTTTTTCCTTTTTTAGTGGTAAAGTACGGTTCAAAGATCTTTTCGATGATCTCCTGATGTATACCTCCCGCATTATCTTCAATGCTCAAATAGACATTCTCTTCCTGTGCAGAGAGACTGATATGGATTTGGCGATCTTCTGTGCGGTTTTCCACAAGGGCATCATGGGCATTTTTCAATATATTCATACAAACCTGTACACATTCATTTTTGATATTGTGTACATAGATGTCCTGATCAGTGTGTACAGTAATCTTGATCTTCGCATAGTTCAGGATGGACTCGGAGAGAGACAGGGCTGATTCGACAACCTCTTTTAAATCATAGGTCTCTGCTTCCGAGGTGTTGGTATAGAAGTTTCTGAAGTCATCAATGGTCTGAGACATGTACTGCAGGCTTTCATCGATCTTTTCATGGGCTTCATCAAAGGTCTCAGGAGTGAACTCCTGTAGTCTGAACTTGAAATAGAGATTTTGATTGATCAGTGCAAGGGTGTTTAGGGGTTGGCGCCATTGGTGTGCAATCTGCTCAATCATCTCGCCCAGTGCAGCAAAACGTGACTGCTGTATCATAATCTTGTCTTTTCGCCGTTCTGCTTCCAAGCCTTTTTTCAGCCGTCTTTTTAAGATGGCATTCAAATTGTTTGCTTTTTGAAGATATCTGTCTTGAATGGACTTTACTCTGTCACCAAGCGCCCATGAAAGCATGACCATCTCAATAGCAGAACCTATCTGCTGGGCATGATTCATAAGATGAAACCCCCCGATAATATTAAACTTGTTCAAGGAGAAGAGGATGCATCCGATCAGGAAAGCAAACCAT
>JBFEWG010000038.1:0-15186 GCA_041546465.1 Sulfurimonadaceae bacterium | reverse complement strand
GTTATCGTCATCGTTTCAAGAAGCTCGATAACAAAACGTTCTTTGGGTATGGTCATGATCATATTGTCCATGAGCATCTCTTCGTCAATATTGATAAAGGCCTTGTGTAGTCCAACAAGGTTGTTGATCCCGATATGATTGAGTGTATTGACGAGGACACGTGTCGTTGCAAGCAAGTTGTCTTCAAAAATAGGAAGGATGGAACCATCTTCCTGTACAGAACGAAACAGAAGTTCATAGGCCTGAATATTCTGATCTTGGTCAATTATAGGTTGTCGAGCAATGTATATATTATTTTTATTAACCATCATAACCCTTTGTCTTTGGGAATAAGAATAATATTACTGTTTAAACGAGAAAGGTTGCCTTAAAAAAAAGATGTAAGTTGACTGATGCAATTTTACAATGAAGAACTTGATTGACATAGACTCAACTATTATGATAAAATAAATGTCAAAAATAATATAGATGATTTTAAGGTTATGAAAATGAGTAAAAGTTTATACGATACCTTGGAGGTGTCATCATCTGCGAGTGATGCCGAAATTAAAAAAGCGTATAGAAAGTTAGCAAGACAATATCATCCTGACGTAAACAAAGAAGCAGGAGCGGAGGATAAGTTTAAAGAGATCAATGCCGCCTATGAGATATTAAGTGACAAGAACAAGCGTGCACAATATGACATGCATGGAGATGCGATGTTCGGCGGTCAGAACTTCCATGATTTTGCAAGCAGACAGGGAGGCGGGGCTGATCTTGATGAGATCCTTCGCAGTATGTTTGGCGGCGGTGGCTTCGGCGGTGCAGGTGGCTTTGGCGGATTTGGCGGTGGCTTCGGCGGAGCAGGCGGTTTCGGCCAGCAGAGTATGAACCTTGATATTGAAAGCAATATAACGATTCCTTTTTCGGTGGCTGTCCTAGGCGGTAAGCACTCAGTATCGATGCAGGGGGAAAGTTTTGACATCAAGATCCCTGCCGGTATTAAAAGCGGTGAGAAACTCCGTGTCCGAGGGAAGGGAAAAGATATGGGAGGCCAAAAAGGTGACCTTTACCTGGTAATCTCTGTAGCTTCCAGTATCGATTATGAGCGCGACGGAAATGATCTGATCAAGACATTTGATGTTCCGTTGAAATCAGCTCTGTTCGGTGGAAAAGTAAGTGTGCAGACCCTTGAAAAAGAGATCACACTAAAAGTACCTCAGAACACGAAAAACGGTCAAAGCTTTCGTGTTAAAGAGATGGGCGTAATGGACCGTAAGAGTAATCAACGGGGTAATTTGTATCTTAAAGCCAATATCGTCCTGCCGGCTGTTGATGATCTGGATGAAGAGTTGAGTAAAGCCCTGCAGGAAAAACTGCCTGAAAGCGTTTAAGGAGTAAATAATGCACCATTATGATGAACCGGTATATTTGATCAGCATCGTTGCAAAGATCTTGGATATTCATCCGCAGACACTGCGTCAATATGAAAGAGAGAACCTGATAACACCTTCGCGTTCGGGAGGAAGGATCCGTCTGTATTCACAACGTGACATTGACCGGATCAAGATGATCCTGCGTCTGACACGTGAATTGGGTGTAAATCTGGCAGGCGTGGATATTATTTTACGTCTTAAAGACCATATCGAAGGACTTGAACAGGATGTCAATGATCTTACCCATGAATTAAGTAAGGCAAAACAGACAGGTTCGGTACCTGCAAATAAGACTCTAGTGACTAAAAAAAGTATTTATGAATTAGTCATTTTCGAAGACAAGTAACAGTAAAAGAAGGCTTGAACTTCCTACTCTTTAAGCCGCTTTATCTTCGCTCCCAGTTTTTGTAATTTTTTCTCCAATCCGACATAACCGCGATCAAGATGATAGATACGGTGTACATTTGTCGTTCCCTCTGCGACCAAACCGGCAAGTACAAGAGCTGATGAAGCCCGTAGATCCGTAGCCATGACATCAGCACCGACAAGATCGATTTTACCTGCGACCGTTGCTGAATTCCCTTTGAGTTTGATGTCTGCACCCAGACGTTGAAGTTCACTTACATGCATAAAACGATTTTCAAATAGCCTCTCTTCGATAAGACTGACACCTTGGGCCTGTGTACACAAAGTAAGGAACTGTGCCTGCATATCAGTAGGGAAGGCCGGGTACTCTTGCGTGATGATATCAGTGGACTTTATTATTTTAGCCGGCAGTATGGTAATAGTGTTTTCCGTGAGTTCGAGAGTGAACCCCATTTGCTCCAACTTGGCGATGACAGACTCCAAATGGTCCGGTCGGACTTTTGTCAAAGTGACTTCTGAATTGGTCACAGCGGCGGCACATAGGTATGTGCCCGCTTCAATACGGTCAGGAATGACATCAAAAGGGTCGATGTTGACAAGTCGGCGATCTGTTCCGTAAATCGTCAGTTCGGAACTTCCAATACCGTCAATACTCACACCGCTGTTCTTCAGTACTTCACATAACTGTACAACTTCTGGTTCAAGGGCAGCATTGGTGATGATGGTCTTTCCTTTGGCCAGTGCAGCAGCCATGACGATATTGGCTGTTCCTGTAACGGTTATTTTGTCAAAAACAATATGGGAACCCTTCAATCCATCCGGAGCTTTGGCAAGGACATAACCCGCTTCGATGGTAATATCCGCACCCATCTGTTCCAAGGCTTTCAAATGCAGGTCAATAGGGCGCTGTCCGATGGCACATCCGCCCGGCAGCGATACTTCACAGTGTCCAAAACGTGCCAGGAGTGGACCTAAAACAAGGATAGAAGCTCGCATCGTCTTGACAATGTCATAGGTGGCTTTTGTATTGGTCAGGCAGCAGGTATCGATCTTGACACTGCTGTCTTGTATATCGACGGTTGCTCCAAGGTTGCCCAACAGCTTGACGAGGGTATTGATATCGACCACATTCGGGATATTATTGATAGTGACCTCATTGCTTGCTAAAAGCGTCATGGCTATAAGTGGCAAAGCGGCATTTTTAGCCCCTGCAATCTCAACACTCCCGCTTAGTTTTGTCGGTCCCTCAATCTGTAAATAGTCCATAAAAATCCTCATTATAAATATGAGCGTCATTATAGTCAAGAGAAGTTAAAATATAGTAAAAAGCCTAGGTACAATGAGTATAATAGAAGTTTATATGATATGATATTTTATACAAGATGTTGAGTAATAGGAGTATGAAGTGTTTCAAACTATCAAGTCCAAGTTCATCATAAACCTTGTTCTGGCTTTTTTTGGTCTTATATCTCTGGTTGTCATTGCAGATTTTATCGCAGTAAGAAAAGTACATGACATCATGCTGAAGGATGTCTCCAGTATTGCCACTTCCTTGCAAAAGACAATGGAATATATCTCTGAAACAGATCCTGCTTCCTATAAGAACGTATTGTTGAAAGAGAAGATACATGACATCAGAATCGGCAAGTCAGGATATGTCTATGTCATTTCATCCGATGGGACTCTCTTGATCCATCCGAACAAGGAAGGTGAGAACTTGAAGGGTACGGATTATGGTTCACATATTATCTCGCATAAGAGTAACGGTACCTATGAATATACATCGGTAACAACAGGACAGGAAAAAATCGCGGCTTATGCTTATATCCCTGCCTGGGATGCATGGGTGGTGCCGGGTGCCAATAAGGCAGACTACTTTTCTGCTTTGAAGCAAGAGTTTTTTATCTCCTTTTCGATTTTATTGTCCGTTGTGTCTTTGGCCCTGATCATACTGAACTATATGACAGGCAGGAGCATTTTAAAAGGTGTCTATGCGATTAATGACGTGACGATAGACCTGAGCGAAGGTGATGGAGACTTAAGAAAGCGTCTTCCCGTTGATGACACAAAAAACGAATTGAACATTTTAAGTAAGAACGCCAATGTGTTTTTAGACAAGATAGAACATACGATCTTGGAAGTTAAGCAGAGCAGTGCCTATCAGACATCTTTGGCAAATGCCTTGACTACACTGACGAACTCTCTACGTAACAAGACGAATGAAAGTGATGCCATGGCAAAGAAAACGATGGACAATCTAAACAGTATACGGACTTCACTTGATAGCAGTGTCAAAGGTTCTCAAGCAATAGTTGATACCAGCAAAGAGAGTGAAGAAGCATTGAGTCGTACCCAGAGAAGCATTGATAATATCTCTCTTAAGATATCTTCGACGGCTGAAAGTACACAAGAGTTGAATGATGAGTTTGGTCGTCTTATTTCAGATATTGAAAACCTTAAAGAGATAACAGCAGTCATTCGGGATATTTCAGATCAGACGAACCTGCTTGCATTAAATGCCGCCATTGAAGCGGCAAGAGCCGGTGAACACGGACGAGGGTTTGCCGTGGTGGCAGAAGAGGTTAGAAGTCTATCCGACAGGACAAACAAGGCTATCAACGAAGTCGATGCTTCTTTGTCGGTCTTTATACAGTCAATGAGTTCTGCGACGGAGAAGATAGAAGAGAACAGTACAATCGTCAACGAATTGGTTGAAGAAGGAGAAGATGTCAAGGGTAGTTTTACACTTATTGATAATGTGATTGATCAAAATGTCAGGACCGCTGAAGGAAGTCTGGAGTCGATAGTTGAGATGAACAAGGATATTGTCTCTATCATAGAACAGATCCAGTATATGTCAGCTCTCTCTTTTGAAAACGGCGGCTTTATCAATGAGGTGGATGATATTGCCGTGGAAATCAAACAGACCGACATTGAGATTGATGAGAAGTTGAATTTCTTTAGATTGAGCAAAGAGCTGCAGGTACGACAGTATGAGAGTAAACGAAATAAGGCAAATGATATTGATGAGGGTGTGTTTTTTTAGAGCCAAAGTGGCATAGTTAATGCTTTATATATATAAATATGAAGTTAGAGGTGAATCTATGAGCAGTGCACTCGATAGACTAAAGGTGTTGACCAGTAAGATATCAAGTTTTGAGACAGCCAGAAAAGAGAATATGCAAACGTTGAAGGATCTCTATAAACGATTGAAGATCGATGAAAAGATTCCGAACTTTGAAGAGCTGTTTGATTATAAAGCGATGAATGTCACTGGCCTTTCATTGCAGACAGAGGACCTGGGAAAGATCAAGGAGAACCGTTACGTACAGATCATCTGTATATCCTATGATAAAGAGGCAAAGTCAAAGAAGTCCAAGAATACCTCTTTGGGTTATTTCGGGCGTTCAGATGTGATTGAAGAGAGTTTGAAAAAGGCTATAGTTGAGTTTATCCTCTGCTGGCGATTCGAAAAAAGCTTTATGACGCTGGAGCATTATCACGATATGATCTCTCAGGTACATGATGGCGCTGCCTAAGTCACTCTATTTGAAACTTTACATTTTCTGGTTGGGATGGGTTACTTCAAGAAGTGCTCTTGTTGCGTCTTTTTTGGCGGTTTCAACTGCAGTGATCGTGTATGTGTATAAGGGTTTTGCTCCTTTAAACAAGGCTACTTTTCTGGCGTTGAAAGATATATTTTATCTGAGCTTTTCAGTTGGGTTCAGTCTGGGTTTCATTCTTATGCTTTTATTGGTTTTTCGGGCTCTTTTTGACAAAGAGATAGATGGTTTCAGGTTGGTCCTGTTTGATTGTAAACACGAACAGATAAGCCTGCCTTTATTGTCTGATGTCATCAGTTTATGGCGGAAATGGCTTTTTATCACGGTGTGGATGATACTGCTTTTTTTAGTGCTTCTTATTGGTCTGTCGAAACTTTTGTTTGGAATCTTTCCTCCGCTTTCCTGGTTTAATCTCTATACTATCTACCTATTGGTTGCTGTGTTAGGCGGCGCTGTTTTTGTCTTTGTTGTCAAGCAGTGTAAGAAGGTCGGAGTAAAGCATGTCTAAATATATATTTTTAGACCTGGAAACAACAGGACTTGAGGTGAAGGACCGTATTTGTGAGTTGGCTCTTATTGCAGAAGATGAAGATTCGCAGATAAGCTCACACGACTTGTGCAAGAGTTCTAAAAAAATATCCAAAGAGGCGATGTCTATACATCACATCACTAACGAGATGGTTGCCAATAGCCCATTGTGCAACGAGACAGGGACATATGCGCTTTTACAAGAGTCTAATCTGAAAGAGAACCTATTGATCTCGCATAATGTGAACTTTGATCTGAGTATGTTGGAAAAGGAAGGTTTTGATTGCAAGATGGAAGTTGTTGACACATTGCGTTGCGTAAAGGCACTTATTCCTGAATGTGAGAAATTTAATCTGCAGTTTTTACGTTATGAGCTAAATCTCTATAAGGAAGAGAACTCTTTGGCCCAAGAGATGGATGTAGAGCTCAATGCGCATCGTGCATTGAGTGACTGTCTGCATCTGAAGCTTTTATGGAAGACTCTGCTCCAATATGCTACAGTTTCACAACTAATAGAGATCAGTGCGAAACCTGTATTATTGCAGAAATTGCCGTTTGGAAAATATAGTGGCCGCTATATCGAAGAGATATGTGACCTGGATAAGGGTTATTTGCACTGGATGATAGAGAATATTGAAGATATGGATGATGATTTGAGATATAGTATACGACACCATATGAAGGAGCTGTAATGAAAGTCGCTGTACAGTGTGAATCTGCCTTGCTGCAACGCAGTTTAGAACTGTTTTTAGAAGGACATCTGAGCTCATTGAAACAGTGTGATGTTGTTTTGCGTGACAGGAAAATCATGGATTCTCATCACGCTCTTTACATCTCAGAGGATGATGGAGCCGATATTAAAAAGCCTTTCTCCCGTTCACAGCTTTTTGTCGCATTGGAGGCTTTTTATAACAAGCTTGAAGATATAGAGAGTGTACAGGCCTTTGATAGTGAAATAGATGCTGAGGGAGAAAAGGATTTCACGCTTTTGGAAGAGAGAATTGACCAGTTGACACAAGAGTACAAAACGAATCTCTTACATGTGATCAAGGCTTTTTATGAGTAAGTATCATACCAGTATTGTCGCGGGAAAATATAAAGGAAAGAAGATTGAACTGCCTTCCTTGGAGACAACGCGAAGTTCCAAAGGTGTGGTAAAAGAGTCTTTCTTTAATACCATTCAGTTTGATGTGATGGATTGTTATCTGGTCGAGATGTTTGCCGGTTCGGGTTCTATCGGTCTTGAGGCACTTAGCCGTGGTGCAGAACATGTCTATTTCATGGAAAAGGACAAGGCGGCATTTCAGATATTGAGTAAAAATATCAAAACACTTCAGGCTGATAATGCTACTGCGATTTATGGTGATAGTTTTGAGAAGATAGAACAGGTGATCAAGGAGTTGTCCAGGGCAAAAAGAAAGGCCTTCTTCTATGTCGATCCGCCATTCTCTTTTCGTGAAGGGATGGAAGAGATTTACAACAAAACATTTTCTACTTTGGCCTCTATTCCTCTGGAACTTGTTGAAATGATTACAATCGAACATATGACAGGCCTGGAGTTGCCTGATATGATTGGTCCGCTTAAGATGAAAAAATCGAAAAAATTCGGTAAAACCTCCCTTACGCACTATAAATAGAGAATGATCGTTTTATTAAAGATAAACGATCGATCCAACCTAACTTCATTTTATAAATTGGTACAACTCTTGCTTTAGTAACTGTAATTACTCAGGGCAGGGAAGTCTATGAAAATACTTTTTATTAGTTTAATCCTTTTTGTCTCGCTCCAAGCGACGAAAGTCGCAGAGATCACTAAGGTTGTCGGTGTTCGTGAAAACCAACTTATCGGTTATTCACTTGTTGTGGGACTGAATAAAACGGGGGATGGAACGACTTCAGTCTTTACACTGCAATCGATTGCCAACATGCTCAAAGCGATGAATATCGATATGGATCCGAATGACATCAAGTCAAAGAATGTCGCAGCAGTCGTGGTAACAGCAAAACTATCGTCATTTTCTCGTCAGGGTGACACGATGGATGTTACTGTATCCGCAATCGGTGATGCAAAGTCTCTTGAAGGCGGGACACTTCTGATGACGCCGCTGAAAGGTGTGGATGGAAAGATCTATGCATTAGCACAGGGCTCATTGAGTATCGGTGGTAAAAACGAAAGAGGCGGTGGTTCTTTGAACCATGCCACAGCGGGTATTGTATATGGCGGCGGTATTGTTGAACGCGAGGTGCCGATTGATCTATATCACAAAGATTACGTAACACTCAGTCTGAAAAACAGCAGTTTTACCAATGCTGTTAATCTTCAAAATGCGATTAATGCTATCTACCACATGCAAGTTGCTGTGGCACTTGATCCAAAATCATTAAAACTTAAACGTCCCGAAAACCGAAGCATGGTCGAGTTTCTGGCAGAAGTGCAGGAACTTGACATCAATTATACTCCGTTGGAGAGAATTGTTATCAATGAAAGAACGGGAACAATAGTTGCTGGTGTTGATATAACAGTTTCACCTATCGTCATCACGCATGGAGAGATAACGATCAAGATCGAAGAGGATGCCCAACCGGGTCCGGGGAACAACCTTGACCTTGACGAGAACATCGTCCTTGGTCTTGAAGATAACCGTCTGCTGGCAAAAAAAGGAAGTTCGACGGTTGCAAACATTGCACGTTCATTGCAAAAGCTTGGTGCAACACCAAAAGACATCATCTCAATTCTTGAGACCATGAAAAAGGCCGGTGCTATCCAGGCTGAATTGGAGATCATCTAATGAAAATCGATAACTCACTGGCTCTGGTACAAAGTAGACAGAACCTTCCGAAAATAGAAGACGGACTTGACAAAGTGGCATTAAAAAAGCAGACAGATCAGTTTGAGGCTATTATTCTAAAACAGCTTTTGGATACCTCTATGAAAGATGAGAATACACTTTTCGGTAAAGACCCTGGTGACAAGATCTACAACTCTATGTACAGAGATGAGATTTCAAAAGTAGGAGCAGGAAATATGGGTATTTCACAGATGTTGTTTGATTATTTGGCAGAGGGGAGATAAGGTTACTTTTTTTATTAAAGTTTTATTCGGATTTGTCGATAATGTGTCTATAGACTAATTACAGGCAAATAAGGATTAGAGATGATTTCCAAAGTAGGCGCATCAGCCATTAGGAATACACAGCAGGAAAGTGAAGCAAAAGAAGCTTCTAAACGTCCCTCGACTCTTGATAAGCAGGGGGATACAAGTAAAATTGAACAGTTGAAAAGTTCAATTGAAAATGGAGAGTATCAACTCGATCTTAAAGCTCTGGCTAAAAAGATAGCGGAGGAGATACTCTAGATCAAGGAGAAATCATGTTGTCATATTATCTTACGGGTGCGGTAAACGATTTGAAACAATTAGTAAAAATGAGTGAACAAGATATAGAAGATATCAAGTTGGCACGCAGTGAACCGCAGTTTGAAAGACGCAAAATCAAAGAAGATACATTAAAAAGCTTTGAGAATAAAAAAGCGATGATTGATCATGAAATTTCCAAGCTTATGACACAAAACCCGGATGTCTCTTTGGATAAACTTTTAAATGATGAAGAGAACGAATCTCTGTCAAATCTGAAGTCATCACTTTCTGCACTACGTGATGTTAATAAAAAATATGCCAAGATGGTACTTGCTGTCTCTTCATTCTACAACACACTTTTAGAACGTATCGTCCCTACAGAGATGAACGGGTATACAAAACAGACATCCAAAGATGCATCCTTTTTGGAGATGAGAGCATAAGATGGCATCAATATTCAATGGGTTACATATCGGTTACAGTGGGCTTTCTGCATCTCAACTTGGTGTCAATACCACAAGTCATAATATTTCCAATGCCGAAACAGAGGGGTATACCCGTCAACGTGTAGTTCAGCAAACCACTATGCCTCTTGGTGATATTATACCAGGGGCACAGGGCAACGGTACACAGGTCAAAGAGATTATACGTATCCATGATGAATTTGTTTTTGCACGCTATCGACGTGACGGAGAGAACAAAGAGTATAGTGATTTCCAGCGTCAAACCTTAGAAGAACTGTCGACATATTTCCCGGAAATAGAGAATGTCGGTATCAAGTTCGACATGCAGGAATACTTTAATCTGTGGGGAGACCTTTCTGTCCATCCAGATAATCAAGCGGTCAAAGTAGCTCTGGCCCAGCAGACGAAGGTATTAAGTCAAGATATTCAACAGACAAGAACCCAGATTTATGATTTGCAGGTAACTTTGAATGACCAGCTTAAAACAACCGTTGATGAGATCAATAGAATCGGTGAACAGATTGCTCAGCTTAATCAAGCTATAACGGAGACGGAAGCGATAGAAGGTCAGCATGCCAATGACCTTCGTGATGAACGTGGGGTGTTGGAACTTGCTCTTGCAAAACTTGTGGATGCGACAATCTTTGACGATAATCTCTCTTCCAATATGCCTGTAAGCAGAGAACTTGTAGAAAGAGGTGGTAGCTATACCGCAAACATAGCCGGTTTTAATGTGATAGATGGAAAGACATTTCATCCTATTGTTCTTCAAAATGAATATAATCCTCAAGGATTTTATGATCTTTTTTATGAAAGACAAGATGGAGTGCTTATACCTATGGCTGATGCAATAAAGGGTGGGCGTTTAGGTTCGATTCTTGATCTTCGCGGAAGTCGATTTGATGTGGATGGAAACCTTGAAAACGGGAAGCTTCAAGAGGTGATCAACCAACTTGACGGATTTGCAAAAGGTTTGATCGAAAGTACTAACAACCTCTATGCACAGGGGGCCGAGTCAAAAATGTTTTCAGATAACCTGTCCCTCGCTCCAACCGATAGTCTGGTCGATTCCGATCTCAATATCAAAACTGGAACATTTGATATCTTTGCATACGATACAGACGGAAATGTGGTGGCAAAAAGAACATTGACGATCACACCTTCAACGGTGATGGATGACTCCGCAATAAACCCTCCAAACGGTTCGTTTAACAGTATCATCGGTCAACTTAAGGCTGTAGTCGATGATAATGGCGATAGCAATGCAACGAATGATATTGATGATATTATAACGGCGACGTATGCAAATGGTCAATTGCAGTTAAAGATAAATGAAGCTGATTTCCCGGGATACAGTTTTGGTCTGCAAGATGATCAGTCAAATGGACTCGCTAGCGGGACCAATTTTTCTGGGGCAATCGGTTTAAATCGTTTCTTCGAAGGGGATAGTGCGAGTAACATTAACCTCAATCGTCCGTTACGGGATGATCCGGCATTGATAAGAGCGAATAAATCACCGGTAGACGGTAATAATGAGTTGGCCAATGATATGCTTCAGTTACAGTTTGATGATGTGACGTTTGAGGCAAATGGCAATAAAGTCAGTGAAACATTGTACGGTTTTTATGATGCCATTGTAGCAGACGTGGGAACCAAAACGAATGCAGCAATAACGATGAATGATACGATGACTGCGAAGTTTAATGCGACTTTACAAAGTTATGAATCTATCTCCAAGGTCAATATCGATGAAGAGATGGTTAACCTTATCAAATACCAGGCGGCATACGGTGCATCGGCTAAGGTTATCACGACAATTGATCAGATGATGGACACGCTTTTAGGGCTGAAACGTTAAGCATGTAAAGGATAAACATCATAAATGATGTGATACCTTTGCTTTACATGGTATACTTCTTTAAAAAAAGATAGCTTGTGAAAAAACCTTATCTTAGTATCTCTATATTGATTCTAATCTTTCTGTTCTCTTTTTTAGGGGAATACTTTTACACGACATCAGCCTATAACTTGGATGCTTTGGCCATTCTCTCTCCTCCTTCATTTGAACACCCATTCGGGACCGATCGCTTGGGACGGGATCTTTTGGCCAGGATCATACAAGGTGGTCAGGTCTCTTTGATCATCGGCGTAGGAAGTGCTTTTATTGCTTCATTTTTGGGACTTGTTCTTGGAGCTACAGCAGGTTTTCTACGTGGGGGAGTAGACAAGGCCTTTGTCCTAATGGTCGATCTGTTTTTAACCTTTCCTACTTTCTTTTTGCTGCTTGCTTTGATCTCATATGTCAATGCGTCCGTTTTGGTCTTGATCTTTATTATTTCTATTACCGGTTGGATGACAACGGGACGTCTTATCCGTTCAGAAAGTTTTGCAATAACCTCAATGCCTTTTATTAAAATACTCAATATTGCAGGTGTAAACAAGTGGAAGATACTGCTTAAATATTATGCTCCGCTCTTAGGTCCTATCTATTTTGTTTCGTTTACCTTTGGTGTTGGCGGTGCTATCCTTTCTGAATCTGGATTGAGCTTTTTAGGGCTGGGGATCACTGCTCCACAGATGAGCTGGGGTACGATTCTCAGTACAGCCAAGTCGGTCAATGATATTGCATGGTGGGTAGGTGTATTCCCCGGTCTGATGATCTTTTTGGTTACTTTTTCACTGATGAACATCTCCAATTATCTGCAAAAACTGAGTAATCAGAAAAAAGCTCTTGTGGTTTAATAAAGGAATCTTATGAACGTTAAAGAAGAGTCGGATAGTACCGTTGTCAAATTAGCCGCAGTTGTAATTATTATTGCAGGCCTTATTGCCGCAAAGACGATTGTCATACCAATACTCTTGGCTATATTTATTACTATCCTGACCTCACCTCTGTTACTTTGGTTAGAAGAGAAAGGGCTTAATAACGCATTGGCATTGATGGGTGTTCTTATACTGCTTATTATTGTTATGAGCCTCTTAGGCTGGCTGATAAGCAGTTCACTCAATGACTTTGCCACCAACCTTCCAAAGTATGAGGAAAAGCTTCGAGCAACTTTGGGCACATTGCTGGCTTTTGCCCATGAAAAAGGGTTCGGATTTTCTGATGCACCTATCCGGGAGATGATAAATCCGGCAAAGATAGCACTTTTCGCCTCAGACATCGTCAAAGGGTTTGGTGCAGCACTGACTAACGGTTTTATGATACTTCTGCTCGTTGTCTTTATGCTCTTGGAAGCTTCGCTGTTACCAAAGAAGCTGCATGCTATTCATGCCAATGCTTCGTCCCAGGCGGCTGAGTTCTTGAATAATGTCAAGCAATACATGATGATCAAGAACATATTCTCGTTGATTACAGGATTGCTTGTCTATGTCTCACTTCTGTTTATCGGACTGGATTATGCACTTTTGTGGGGAGTCTTGGCATTTGTATTGAATTTCGTCCCTAATATAGGTTCAATCCTTGCAGCAATACCTGCTGTTCTGCTCGCTTTGATCCAGTTAGGCTTTGTCGGTGCGATCGAAGTGAGCATTGTCTTTTTACTCGTCAATATTGTCATCGGCAGTATGCTGGAGCCTAAATATATGGGACAGGGTCTAGGACTGTCTACTTTGGTGGTCTTTGTCTCACTGATCTTTTGGGGATGGGTCTTTGGCCCTGTAGGCATGTTACTCTCAATCCCTCTGACAATCATGGTAAAACTGGGGCTTCAGGTCAATCCGAAAACAAGATGGGTGGCTGTTCTTCTTGACTCGGAAGTGAAAGTATAAATCTTTTTAAAAGCGTGTTATAATAAATAAAAAGGATTTGTTATGACAAAAGATGAAATGATCAAAGAAGCCAAAAAACAGTTGGCCAGCTTTGAAAAAGAGATAGCGGATCTAAAAGAGGCAAGCGCACATCTAAGTGAAGAGGCAAAAAAACAGTTTGATGTGGGTGCAAAAGAGTTGGAAAAACTTTATAAAGAAGCTGATGTGAAGTTTGATGACCTTTCACACAAGGCTGAAGAGAGTTATAAAGAAGCAAAAGACTTTATTGAGTTGACTAACAAAGCACTGAAACACTCGTTTCACTACTTTATGTCCCATTACCGTAAAAAATAAATTTTAAATCACCAATCAAAAAGCTGTTTGTGGTTTTTGATTGGTCTTCTATTGTTTCTTATATCTTAGTTGTTCCATGAAAGTTCATGGCTGCTGCTGATTCCTTTTAAGATGAGGGTATTTCTAATTAGATTAAATCCTGAGTTTCCAATCGGGAATACTTCAAATTGCATGGTAAGTCTATCTAGCCCAATATGATCTTTATGTTGAAAGAAAATTGTACCGCTCCATAATCTTTTTACAACACTAACCTGTAAATCAGCCAGTTTTATACTCCGCTTGCCAAAATAGAACCATTCTTTTGTAATGCGGGTCTTGCCTATGGTAAGGCGCTTGAAAAAGCAGATGTCAAGGAACTTAAATAAGCCAACGATAACTAATAATCCACCAAAAATTAAACTCAACCACTGATTTAAAAACATTAAACCCAATCCCAATGCAATCATAATAAAAAATGCTAGTGCAATTAGAATTCGCTTGTTATCATCATACATGAATGTATAAACAGGTTTTTCACTTCTATTGTTTTTTTGATTCAAATTAGCTCACTTCTAACACAACTTTTTATAGGAGAATATAGTACATAAAGTAACCTTTAGTAATATTATAGGCAATAGTAGGTCTTATATATTTTTATGAAGAAAGTGAATGAAGTCTTGAAAAGAGCAATAGGTTAAATAAAAATCAGATTATAAATAATAAGTGATTGGGATTAAAACTAAAAAAAAGTGGCGCGGTGGACGAGACTCGAACTCGCGACCCCCTGCGTGACAGGCAGGTATTCTAACCAACTGAACTACCACCGCATGTGTGTAGAAGAAAGAAAACTTTCTGTTGTATTTGCTGTTGTTAAATGGTGGGCATTACAAGACTCGAACTTGTGACATCTACCTTGTAAGGGTAGCGCTCTACCAACTGAGCTAAACGCCCATTCATAACATATCATTAAATGGCGACCCCTAAAGGATTTGAACCTCTGTTCCTACCATGAAGTGATAGTGTCCTTGGCCACTAGACGAAAGGGTCAAGTAACTAAACAACATTAGTTTTTTTAAAAAAAACTATTAAAAATGGTGGGCATTACAAGACTCGAACTTGTGACATCTACCTTGTAAGGGTAGCGCTCTACCAACTGAGCTAAACGCCCGTTTTTTAAATGGCGCGGTGGACGAGACTCGAACTCGCGACCCCCTGCGTGACAGGCAGGTATTCTAACCAACTGAACTACCACCGCATCTGTTTAAAAAATGGTGTCCTGTGATGGACTCGAACCATCGGCATCCTCATTAAAAGTGAGATGCTCTACCAACTGAGCTAACAAGACATTTTTCTCTAAAGCTTAAATCGCTTATGAGGCCGAAATTATAGGAAAAAGAACTTTTTTTGTCAAG
>JBFEWG010000098.1:0-7851 GCA_041546465.1 Sulfurimonadaceae bacterium | reverse complement strand
AGAAAGCGTACAGACCGTGTCTTCTTGGCTTCATTGATCATTAACTACTGATGAGCACCGCCTGGGCGGTGTTAGCTTCTTTTTAGAGTGTTTTATCTACAATTTCGCAAACTTTTATAGGCGTAAATCATGATTCGTTTCTTTCTTATGATGCAACTTTTTCTTCTAAGTGCTTTTGCTATTGTGGATATTTCCAGTCTTGATTTTGGCGAAAAAAATCCGGGGTTCAGTGGTTCTCTTTACGGATCTTTTCAGCAAAAACGTGGGAATACAGACAAGGATGAAGCGGAATATGGCGGACGGATACAGTACGATACCAATCAGACAATCACTTGGCTTCAAGGTTCGGTTGAACATGATGAAGCAAGTGGAACAACAACGGATGACAATGCGTTCGCACACCTTCGTCATATCCACCAGATATTCAATCCTGACTGGGCTTGGGAGTTTTATGGACAACTCAAGCAGGACGAGTTCAAAAACCTGAAAGACCGTACACTTTTTGGTACGGGAGTCCGTTATAAAGTAGTTGATTCTGCCTCTTACGGTAAGTTGTTCTTTGGGCTGTCTGCCATGGATGAGAGGATCAAATATAATGAGATCGATCCGGATGAACATAACTATCGTATGAGCTCATATCTTTCGTATAACTATGTCGTCAATAATACCTTTGAGTTGAGTTATATGGGATATTATCAGCCAAAGATAGATAACAGTTCAGATTATATGACAGCTTCAATGGCAGAGATGACTATTCACCTTACCAAGGTTTTTGACCTCAGCTATCTGGCTGAATATGATTATGATTCAGATCCGGGCTCTAACGTGAAACAGACAGATACCAGACAGAGACTCGCTTTTGTATACCGTTTTGGTCAGGATGACCCCTTGAGTGCTTATGCGCAAAACATGTTGAATTCAAGCGAAGACCTTGAAGACGATAACAGCTCACGCATAGTAGCGGTCGAACTTGAATCAACAATCAGCGAGATCGATAAGCCGAGTGATACCTTTGCAGGAGAATGGGTAAGTGAAGACGAACAGTTTTCCATCTCGCTTGATGGCAAGGGTTATTATGCGGATGAAAGTGGAATCTATGATGAAAAGATCAGCTGGAAGGTCGTTTCGACAGAGACGACAGAGGGGATACAGGGTGCGAAGGATCAGCAGACAAAGCTTGTGATTATCAGGTTTATGGATGAAGAGGGGCGTTTAGGGCGCGTAGAAAACTACCTGTGGAGCTCGGACACACTTGTGGGTCTGTCAGGAAGCACGATCAAGACGTTCAGGCGCTAATAAACTCCGTTTATACTCCATCCATAAGAAGGTGAAACTAAGCAGGGTGATCATTGCTGCGACGAGGTAAAGCCCTTGAGGTGATATTTCATATATAAAACCGGATCCTGCCGCTCCAATGAAGCCCCCCATACCGTAGGCAATACCGGCAAAGAACTGCTGGGACAGTTTCTTGTCGGCATAGAGCGAATGCAGGTACATGATCGCAGATGAGTGATAGAGGGCAAAGCTGAAGGCATGGATGCTCTGTGAAATAAAAAGCAGGAGCAGGTTTTCGGGAAAAAACGCCAGGATAAGCCAGCGTATAACGGTAACAGCTACCGTAAACTGCAAGAGCTTTAAAAGGTTGTGTTTAAGAAGCGGAGCCTGAAAGTAAAGCATAAAGACTTCACATATCACACCGAAACTCCAAAGATAGATGGTCATATCCATAACGGAAATATTGAAACGCTCGATACCGATCGGATAAGAGCTTGTATAGATAGTGAAAAAATTGTAAAAGGCACCAAAGCCTACCTGCATCAGGAAAAAACTGAGCCATAAGGGCCAATGTCCCACGAGGTTGAAGGCCTTTCCTTTTGAGCCCGGTGTAAGTATTTGTCTGGCTTCATGTCTGGCGGTAAGGAGTCCAAATATCAGTGTCAAGAAAGTACTGATGTTCAGGAAGACGATAGCATTGGTGTAAGAGCTGAGATAGTTGACAAGTATAAGTGAGACCAGGATAAAACCGATGGAACCAAAAAGCCTTACTTTCCCGTAGCTCTCTTTCGGCATGTGCGACAGTGCAACACTTTCGACATAGGGGATAACAAGACTCATCCCAATGCCCAGCAGAATATTGGTGAATAAAAGTGGCCAGAAAGATGAGATAAAGGGATAAAACATCAGTGAGGAGAGGAAGCTCAAGATCAAGGCGGCATTGAATACTTTCGCATCAAGAGAGATGTATTTTAAAAAGAGAAAAGGCATCAAAAAACGTACAAGTGGTGCAGCAGCAAAGATAATACCGATCTCCCAGGGTGAATAACCTACAAGCTGAAGGACCTTGGGCATAAAGATGACATAGATAGCCACAATGGAAAAATAGAAGAAATAAAAGGAACCGATTATAAATGCCATATCAACCCATTGACGTCTTATAGATAACAACAGTCTGACTGAAGATGTCGTGCAGTGTTTGCTTCCTCGGATGAAAGAGCATGACAAACAGACTAAAGAAGGCAACAATAGGCATAATGAAAAATATGAGCCGCACAATAAGTTGAAGCAGTCCTGCTTTTTTGCCGGTTCTGGCATCAACGATGATGATATTGGCCATCTTTTTACCTGGAGTCTGTCCTGTCTTGTACCAGAAGAGCAGTGTGATGAGTGACCACAAGGAGATAGTCAGTAAAGGGATCAAGGGGTTGGCTTCATTTTCCGGCTTGATACCTTCAAGAGCATCCATAAAGCCGGGTTGGCTCTGCATGGTCTCGTAACCGAAAGTAAAGTAGATCAAAAGGCTGATGGGGATACCGATCATAAAGACATCCACACTTAAGGCCAAAAAACGCGACCAGAAGCCGGCATAGAACACTTTTGTCTTTGAAGGGCCCTTCTTTTCAGGGGTATACTTGTCTTTTTTTACATCTTTCCAACGTGCCATTAGACTTCTTTTTTCATGAATTATATCCTATGTTATTGCAATTAGACGAAGATGGAATCAGTTCTTATTCATATTGGATTGAGCTTTGATTAATAATTCTGTAATTTTTTTGATTTATACTATGATGTATAAATTAAAAGGTAATTTGAATGTATAGACTGTTTTTTCCGCTCATATTGATTTTTTTCACGGCCTGTGGTCCGGAACCGACTCCATTTGAGAAAGCAAGGGATGAGTCGATGGCCCAGATGCGTGAAAAGATGCGGGCGAGCCAAAAACGCAGATTTGCACAGGCAGATGACGCGTATGCAGGCAGAATTGTCCTGGAAGCAGAGGATATGAGCTCTGATAGAAAAGATGAGAATGATCCCACAGCCTATGTGTATGAAGGTGAGGTCCTGACGGCAGAAGCGGAAGAAGCATGGATCAAAGCGGGAATAAGTAATACAGAGTATCCTCAATGGGCAGCCTTGGGCATGCGTGCAGATGAGGTCAAGCCATGGCAGGACCTCGGGGTCAGTTATGCAACGATTACGGTCTTTAGAGAGTCGGGGTATACGCTCAAGAAGGCACAGCAGTTTTTAACGAAGGAGTTTGACTATCGTCCACTTTTTTACCAGCAGTTTGGAACACCGGTTTATGCGTTCGATTCGATCTGCCAGGGTGTTATCAAAAGACAAGCGCCTCCCTTTGCTTATCTTGAAGAGAAGTGTCTGCCATACATGGAAGCATCGCATAAAAATGAACTTTTGGGGCATCTTTTGGATGAAACGGGGGTCACAAAGGGGCCATTGCCTCTTGAGTATTTAGCGGAATTGCGCCGTTTGGCAAAGAAGAACAGCGAGATTAAGTCAGGTATGGAAGTGAGCATTGAGGAGTTTATCGAAGATGAGGACACGGAGAACTTTATCTATCTGTTTCCCCTCTTGAAGACAGAACCGACGGATGATGAGATGCAGTTTATTCGAGACAACAAACTGCCTTTGGAAAAAGAAGAACGGTATCATTCGTATCGGAATCCAAAATACTGGAAAGAGAAAGCGGCAGTGGAAGAAGCTGAACGTATAGCTGCGGCACAACAGGAAGCGATGCTAAGGGCAAAAGAGGCCAAAGAGAAACAGCTGGCTGCACAAAAACTGGCAAAAGCGAAAGCAGAAGCAAAACTCAAAGCTCTTAAAGAACAGCAGGCTAAAGCAAGAGAACTTGAAAAGAAAAAAATTGCTATACGCAAGCAGAAGGCTGCTGCCATATGCGGTACACGTATTGCACCTGATCAGCTTTCGCAGAAAGAGGTGTATGTAGACGGTAAAGTCATCTTTACCGTTGACGAGCGCGGAGACAAGATGTTCGGCTACGGTGTACAAAGCAGCAGTGACAACAAAATATATTTTATTCGTGATCCAAAGAACAGGGCTAAGAAGTCTGTGGGGGCTCTTGTTACATGGAAGCTGAAGACGATGGGACGAACAGAGGCTTTAAGTAAGGTTTCAAGCAGAGAATATGCCTATGAAAAGAAAAGCAAGACGAAGTTTACTATGGCTCTGTTTGTCAGCGAATGTGACATATAAGTTCAATGAAAAAGATATTATTATTAGAAGATGATGTCAATCTGAGTGAGACGGTCGAAGAGTTTTTGAGTGATGAAGGCTTTGCAGTTGAGTCTGTTTATGATGGACAGAGTGCTGAGGAGTCCATTTATGAAAATTCCTATGATCTCTTTCTTTTTGATGTCAATGTCCCTTCGCCAAACGGTTTTGAACTCTTGAAGTCTGCGCGGGAACAGGGTAAGACAACTCCGGCTATATTCATCACCTCATTGAACTCGACAGATGACCTCTCCAAAGGTTTTGAAAGCGGTTGTGACGATTACATACGAAAACCTTTTGCTCTTAAAGAACTTCTTTTGCGTGTTAACAACATCCTGCAAAGAAATTTTTACCATAACCCCAATGAGACATTGAAGATCGACAATGACCTCTCGTATGATGTAAAAGCCGATGAGCTATTGAGAAAGGGTGAAAAAGTTGCCTTACATAACAAAGAGAAGCTGTTATTAAAGCTTTTTTTACAGCATTCCAATGAGCAGATAAGCCATGAAGTGATCTATCAGCATCTGTGGGGATTTGATGAGGAGCCGAGTGATGATGCACTCAGAACCTATATAAAAGACCTTCGAAAAGTTTTGGGAAAGGACAGGATTGTCAGTATCAAACGTTACGGTTACAAATTCGCCTGAGTATAAATCTCTTAAAGGTTTTGTTGTCTTATATACCTCGATGTGGATTATCATCCTGGTACTTCTGGCCAGTATCTATTATGAGAACGAGAAAGAGAAGATGCTCTCAGAACACAGACTTTCAATGCAGCTGGTCAATGAGACCTATTACCCCAATCTGCTTTATCAGTTTTTCGATTCGAACGACGAGCTACCCGTAAATCTTGCCTATCGTACTGCTGTTTTTGACAGTGATAAAAAAGCATTGGCATCCTATCTTGAAGATGAAAACATTGATTTTTCAAAATATATTTCCCTGGATGGAGATTATGTACATTTTATCGTACGTGTCGGTCCTAATGATGTCGGAGTGAAGTATCTTGTCTATGAGACGAAAGACGACGGATTGTGGTGGGACGGGATGCTTAAAGACATGCTGCTGTACGGAACCTTGATCTTTATCTTTATTACTATTGTCGGAGTAAACCTTTTACGGCTCTTTTTGCGTCCTATGCGTCAGTCCATCGAACTTTTGGATAATTTTATCAAGGATACGACACATGAACTCAATACGCCGGTCTCGGTCATTGTCGCAAATATAGAAGGGATCGATTTGCAGCAACTGGAGGAAAAGGTTTCCAAGAAGATACGCCGCGTGGATATTGCCGCCCGAACGATTTCGAATATATATAATGATCTGACTTATCTTGTCCTGCATAACAATATCGCTGTCGAAGATGAAGAGATCAACCTCTCAAGATTTCTTTGTGAGCGCGTGGACTATTTTAAAGTGGGTATCGAGCAGAAGAGAATAACCTTCAGCCGTGAGGTTGATGAAGATGTCATGATTACCATGGACAGAAACAAGCTGGGTCGATTGATCGATAATATTATTTCAAATGCCATCAAATATAATCGTATAGACGGCAATATCCATGTTGAACTTAAAGAAGGCGTTCTGACAGTATCAGATACAGGTATCGGTATACCGCCTGAGAAGATATCCAAGATATTTCAGCGTTATCAACGGGCCAATGAAACTGTCGGAGGTTTTGGGATTGGCCTGCATATCGTTGCCATGATTGCGGATGAGTATGATATAGATATTTCGGTTGACTCACAGCTGGACAAAGGTACAGAAATACGACTTAAATGGAAGCTTGGGGAGGTTCATTAACACTTTTGTAACACTGGCTTTTTTATAATGCACGCTTATCAATAAGGATGAATAATGAATAAGTTAGTAAACAAGACATTAGCATTATCGCTAATCTTAAGTCCGATGCTTCTTGCTGAGACAATCGAGCTTGAAGAAGCAAAAGTAGAAGCAACGGTAAACAGTGTCAAGATCAATGATGTCAGCGGGGAAGAACTGAAGTCAGCTGATCTTGCAGAGTCATTGGCACAGACAGTTCCAAGTGTATCGCTTGTAAGACGCAGTGGTATTGCCAACGATATCGTGCTTCGCGGTCAGAAAAAAGACAATATCAACATTATTGTCGATGGTACAAAGACATACGGTGCCTGTCCAAACCGTATGGACCCGGCTACTTCACATGTATTGACAAACAATATTGAAACAGTTGAAGTAAGTGAAGGACCATACGATATCGAGAACTTCGGTACACTCAGCGGGCTTGTCGATATTAAGACGAAAAAGCCTTCAAAAGAGTTCTCAGGTGAAGTGAACTTGAATGCAGGTAGTTTTGACTACAAGAAAGTCTCTGCAACAGCGAGCGGCGGAACAGATATGTTCCGTGTATTGCTTTCTGCTTCAAAAGAGACAAGCGGTCAATACAAAGATGGCGATGGAAACACTTTCTCAGATCAAATTGACAACTATTTTGGTAATCCTGCTTCTGCAGCTTCATATCAAACACAATATAAAGACATGGATGCTTATGATAAGAAAACATTTATGGGTAAACTATTCTTTAATCCAACGGATAATCAAGAGTTAAGACTGAGTTATACAGCAAATAGAAGTGATAATGTCTTATATCCATCTAGCGCTATGGACGCATTATATGATGACTCTGATATCTATAATCTGGAATATTCAATTACAGGAATGGGCTCATTCTCTAAAAAACTTGACTTACAGGCTTATCATTCAGAAGTCGATCATCCTATGACAAATAGATATAGATACCATACAGCAAAACCTGCAATGACAAGTGCATTGACAACGTCTGTAGATGGTGTTAGAGTGAAGAACTTAATGAACCTTGGAGAAGCAGACGTTACAGTTGGATTAGATGCAAGCCGAAGAAATTGGGATGGTAAGTATTTTAATGAAACAACAGGAGTAACACTTCCTAACAAAAGTATCAATGATGTGGATACAGACAATGCGGCAATTTTTGCTAAATACGAACAAAGTTTTGGAAAAGTAGATGTTGATGTAGGGTTCCGTTATGATGACACATCAATCGATAATGCCGGTGTTGAGCAGGACAATGATTACAGTTCATTGAATGGATATGCATTTGCTACATATAATGCAGATCAGACAACACAATATTTTGTGGGTGCGGGTAAATCGACTCGCGTCCCGGACGCGAGAGAACTTTATTTCCGTAATAGTCAGAATATGCTTATTGGTACGCCAACACTTGATCAAACAAAGAACTACGAGATTGATCTAGGGGCTAAAAAGCAGTATGAGAATGCCTATGCCAAAGTAAAAGTTTTT
>JBFEWG010000002.1:0-46324 GCA_041546465.1 Sulfurimonadaceae bacterium | reverse complement strand
GATGGATGCTCTCTCAAAACAGAGTGGCATAGAGATGCAGTATGTACTGGTTTCTAAGCGCAACCAGGAGAAGCAGATGAGAAATGGCACTATCGATGGCTCCTGCCTTATCAATCCGGATGATCTTTTACATCCAAAAGAGCATCTTTGGTCGACGTCTATCTATGAAGAAGAGGATGTTCTGATTGTCCGTAAAGAGGATGCACAGAAGTTGAATTCATTGAACTCTCTTTACGGCCATAAGGTCGGGACTATTCAATCTCATGCCTATCCGACGCTTTCGCCTTATTTTCAAAATAAAAAGATAGAACGTATTGAGAATAAAAAATTATCCAACAATATTAACCAACTTCGTTTTGGTGTTATTGATGCTGTTGTAGATACAAAACTTGCAGTCGGACATTGTATTCAGAAGAAGAATGTTGAAGAGAACCTTATTATATCTCATAGGTCTATTGACAGGCAGGAACTTTATTGTGCCTTCAGAAAAGATATGAAAATCCCATTAGACAAGATAAACGAAGCTCTTCTTGTACTTAAGCAAAAAGGTGTTATTGAGAAGATTTTGAACAAATACAGGGCTTCTTTGTAGTTGAGCTATCGACTTACACTTTACTAATACATCTATGTTAGGCTATGTAAAGAAATGATAAAAGGATTTACAAATGAAACATATTAACAATCTTACGGAAACAGAAATCAAAGAGGCATTAAAGAACGGTCATATCACACAGATGGAAGCACGTCAGATGCTTATGGTCTACTTGCGTAAAGCTGACTTTGCTCCGATGCAGCATCTTGGTACACGTAATATAAAGCGCTCTTTTTCCAGCCACTATTAGTCCAGGGCAGTGCAGCGCTACTTTCCAGGTTGCTGATATTAAAGAAGGAGTATAGATGAGATTACTTTTTCTCTTTTTGACGTTGACGTTCACATTATTTGCGGCAAATGCAAAGGATGCTGCATTTATGTTGGATTTTGAGGAAGATTACCATATTGCTTTGGAGAAAGCCAGACAAGAGGACAAGTTGTTGATGCTTGTAATCGTGCAAGAGACCTGTCCCTATTGCGAAATGATGGTTGAGAAGACATTGTCTGATCCTAGAATTACGGTTGTTTTAAAAAAGTTTGTCTCTGTTATTATAGATAAGCATGGTGAGTTTCCAGAAGAGTTTAGAACACGTATAACACCGGTGTGTTTCTTTATCGATCCAAAGAACGGTGTCGGTATCTGGGAAAGTCTCGGCTATGTAAAGCCAAAGGCTTTCTTTGAAGTCTTAAAAGACGCTCAGGAAATGAGGGACGCTAAAGACTAAATGGGCTCTCTTCATATTTTAAGCTTCCTGCACGAAGGCGTAGGGGTGAAGCCAGATACTCTTCGGCACCAAAACCAAGCTCTACCCCTTCTGCTGTAAACGTGATATTAGCACCTTCTTGCATATCGATGGCTTTTAATGCCTTATCGTCAAGAAGCTTTGCATCATTTACATCATTGAGTTCAAAGTTTAGATTGACCCAGTCAAAGGCACGGTTCTTGTCTTGTACAGTAAGAGAGACTTTAAAGGCTGTAGGAGAGAGAATGTCCAATGAGACGACCTCTCCCCCTCTGAGATCATCAAAACGCTCTAGAAAGGCTGATAAGTCATTTTTAGAAAGTGGTTTCATTCATATCCTTGGTGAAGGCTTGCAGTGAAGCCGGATGAGACGAAGGTGCAAAGGATTTAAATCCTATTGGCAACCTACACATTCCATAGAGCGGTCTTCGACATCATTGCTTGCTTCAGGTGACTGACTTCTCAGGTAGTAGGTCGACTTCAGACCTAGTTTCCATGCAAGCATATAGATCTCGTTAAGGTATTTACCGGATGCTTTATCAAGGGTAATAAAGATATTGAGGCTTTGCCCTTGGTCGATCCATTTTTGACGTACGGCAGCAGCTTTGATCAGTATGGTTTGGTTAAGGTCATATGCCGGTGTATAGTACGACCATGTATCCGGTGAAAGTTTAGGTACGACAACAGGGATAAGTCCAGAAAGATTCTCCTCAAACCATTTGCGTTTGTAAACCGGTTCGATTGCCTGTGTTGTACCTGTTAGGATAGAGATCGATGAAGTCGGTGCAATGGCCATTAGATAACCGTTGCGCATACCGTCACGTTTGACTTTCTCACGCAGTTCATCCCAGTCATAGTTCGATGCAAAAAGACCACCGCGGTCAACAAGATTGATAACCTCTGCATTCGCATGATCCATCGGCATGATACCACGGCTCCATTTAGAACCTTCGAATTCAGGATAGCTTCCTTTCTCGACCGCGTTTTCACTGGATGCATAGATAGCATTATAGGAGACAGCTTCCATGACTTCATCGATCTTGTCAAAATGTTCCTGGGAGCCCCATGCGATTCCATGAGTAGCAAGCATCTCTGCCTCGCCCATAACACCTAGACCGACAGAACGGCTTTTCAGGTTTGTACGTTTAACTTTCTCTACCGGATAGAAGTTCAGGTCGATAACGTTATCCAGCGCACGCATGGCAATCGGTACAATACGTTCGATATCCTCTTTGGTATTGATACGTGAAAGGTTCACAGAAGCAAGGTTACAGACCGCAGTATCACCGTCTATCCTATCTTTCTCTACAATAAAGATCTGTTTACCGTCGAGCGAATCCAGTGCAGTGACTTTGTTTGCCGGCTTCTCAATACCGCTGTCAACTTTTACCATCTCGTCTTCGTCGTAAGAGACATAGGTGCCGTCTTCAAACTTCAGCTTGATCTTGTAGGTGTTCGGGTTAGTGTTCTGGAATATCTCCGTACAGAGGTTAGAACTTCTGATAACACCATAATGATCATTCGGATTGGCACGGTTGGCATTGTCTTTGAAACACAAGAACGGTGAGCCTGACTCAAAATAAGAGGTAAGGATCTTCTTCCAAAGGTCTTTCGCTTTGATACGTTCTTTTAATATGTCGTCATCGTTTTCAAGTTCGATATAACGCTTTTCAAACGCATCACCGTGTAAAAGTGTCAGTTCCTTAGTCTGGTACGGATCAAAAAGCGTCCAGATAGAGTCTTCCTGAACACGTTTCATGAACAGGTCATTGATCCAAAGAGACGGGAATAGGTCATGGGCACGACGACGTTCTTCACCCGAGTTCTTCTTCAGATCCAGGAAGTCATTGATATCCATATGCCATGGCTCAAGATAAACGGCAATCGCACCCTTCCGTGTTCCCAGCTGGTCAACTGCGATAGCGACATCATTGGTAATCTTCAGGAACGGGATAGTACCACCTGCAGCATTTTTATGACCATCGATGTAAGAACCGATTGAGCGGACCTGTGTCCAGTCCCAACCGATACCGCCACCAAACTTCGAAAGCATTGCCATCTCTTGGTAGGCATCGAAAATACCTTCGATATTATCCGGCGTTGATCCGATGTAACAAGATGAAAGCTGATGGCGTGGTGTACGTGCATTGGAAAGTGTCGGTGTCGCCAGCATAACTTCAAAGGTAGAGATCATGTCGTAGAACTTCTTTGCCCATTCCTGCTTGTTCTCTTCGCGCTGTGCCAGGAACATTGCAATTCCCATAAACATATGTTGCGGCAATTCAATCGGATTACCTTGTCTGTCTTTGATCAAGTATCTGTCATAAAGTGTCTTTACACCCAGGTAATTAAATTGAAGATCACGTTCCGGCTTGATATATTTATCCAGGTCATCCAGATCATACATGTCGCGCAGACCTAAAAGAAGACGTCCCTCTTTTTCTCCACGTTCAAAGTATTTTTCCAGTTTACAATATCCTGTGAAATGGTTTACACAATGATAAAGGTTATAAAGAAACAGGCGTGAAGCGACAAAGGTCCAGTTGGGAGCATCAATATCAATCTTGTCAACAGCTGTTTTGATCAGTGCCTGTTGAATCTCCTGTGAAGTGATTCCATCACGGAACATGATCTGGGCATCGACTTCCAGTTCACTTTGGCTTACCCCGCTTAGCCCCTGTACTGATGCAGATGTATATTTTTGTATTTTGGTAATGTCTAAAGGTTCACTTCGTCCATTTCTTTTGATGACAGTTATCATTCAAATTACCTCTCGTTATGATACTTTTTGATCTTTATTTCTAAGAGAATATACCATGATAATTTTAAAACAAAGCTGTAATTATTGAAAAGATATTGATGTTTTTATTAGAAAGTTTGAGGAATAAACATCTATGAAATTATAGATGTTTATTTTAGTGAATATGACTTATTGTTAGTCAATTAAACCATGGCAATCAAGCCTCTGTTTATATCTATTTATCAAACACACGTTTGAAGATGGCATCGACATTTTTGGTGTAATAATCATAGTTGAAACATTCACGGATCTGTTCTTCGCTGAGTTTGCTTCTGAGTTCTTCATCTGCCAGCAGGTGACCAAGGTAGAGCGATTCTCCTTTGTCATTTGTAGTTGGTTTTCCTTGTTGAATCTCTTCCCATACTTTCATCGCATTGCGTTGTACAATTTTATAAGCATCTTCACGGCTTACACCCTGAAGTGGAAGTTCAAGAAGAACACGTTGTGAGAAGACAAGTCCTCCTGTCAGGTTAAGGTTCTTCATCATATTCTCAGGCATGACTGTCAAGTTGGCAATAACACTGTTCATACGATGAAGCATAAAGTCTGTTGTGATGAATGCATCCGGTAGCCAGAAACGTTCGGTTGACGAGTGTGAGATATCTCGTTCATGCCATAGAGCCACATTTTCCAAGGCTGGATTTACATAGGCACGGATCATACGTGCTAGGCCTGTAATATTTTCAGTCAAAATAGGGTTACGTTTATGCGGCATTGCCGAACTGCCCTTTTGACCTTTTGCAAAATACTCTTCTGCTTCATACACTTCTGTTCGTTGAAGGTGTCTTACCTGAACGGCAAATTTTTCAACTGAAGAAGCAAGCAGTGCCAAGCTGGTTGCCAGTCTTGCATATCTATCTCTATGAACGACCTGGTTGGAACAAGGTTCCGGTTTTAATCCAAGTTCTGCCATAGCATACTCTTCAAGTTCAAGTGGTGCGTGTGCAAAGTTACCCATTGCTCCGGATATTTGTCCCACTGCGATCACGTCCATAGTCTCTTCCAGGTTTTTAAGGTGACGTGCAACTTCATCATACCATACCGCTAAAGTCAGACCAAAGGTAATAGGTTCACCATGAATACCATGACTTCTACCAACCATCAAAGTAAACTTATGTTCTTCGGCACGTTTTTTTATTGACTCCATCAACATCTTTACGTCATCAATAATGATATTCAGTGAGTCTCTCATCTGTAAAGCAACACCGGTATCGACAGCATCTGAACTCGTCATACCATAGTGGAACCAGCGGGACTCTTCACCTAAGCTCTCAGAAACACTTGTATTGAATGCAATAAGATCATGTTTTGTAACGGCTTCGATCTCTTCAATACGTTCTACTGAAAAGCTTGCATTTTTTACGATCTTTTCACAGTCGTCATCAGGAATAAGGCCTAGCTTGTTCCATGCTTTAACAGCTGCTTTTTCCACTTCTAGCCATGCTGCATAACGTGCATGTTGTGTCCATTTTTCAGACATCTCTTTTCTGGCGTAACGTTCTACCATTTGTGTACCTTATAGGGGAGTGATTTAATATCGAAATCTTAACTAAGCGTCACTTAGTATCTTGTTAAAGGTCTTGAGTGTCAATGTCTTGCAGCTATGTTTCACGTGAAACATGCATTCAGTTTTCAGTTGATATTGGATAAAATACGAGGATTATATTTTTAAGGAAGATGATGCCGTTTGTTCGCAAAGAGTTTGTTGTAAAAGAGAGGACAAAGGCATTCCTGTTTCTTATGAAAGAGCTTGATTATACTCAAAAAGAAGCACAGCGTTTGATTGCAAAGGGACGGCTTAGTGTTAATGATGAAGTGATGTCACATACCTCAGGATATTTGGAAGGTAAAGTATCTTTTATCTGTTTTGAACCGGAAACCCGTGGATTGCAACCAATTTTTCAAACGAATGACTTTGCTATTTATGATAAGCCATCTGGTGTATTAGTCCATCCGCAAAACAGATATACCCCCTACTCTATCATCGATGAAGCAAAACATGCTTTTGGACGTGACGCCAATATTACGCATCGTATTGATCAGGAGACAAGTGGCCTGTTATTGATTGCCAAGAATAAAACATCCGAACGCAGTTTGAAAATGATGTTCGAGAATCGTGAAATCAAGAAGAGTTACCTCGCGTTAGTCCATGGTGAGTTTCCAAATGATCTCTATGTCAATGCCCCTCTATTACGGCGTGAAGATGAAAGTGCAATTGTTAGGATGGTTGTTAAAGTGCATGAGGAAGGCAAGCCTTCACAAACAGATTTCAAACGTTTGTGTTACTACCCGGAATTGGATATGTCGTTAGTAGAAGCTTCTCCACTAACAGGTAGGCAACATCAGATCCGAGTCCATTTGTTTCACGTGAAACATCCAATTGTGGGTGATCCGATCTACGGACAAACTGACGAAGATGTTGTAAGGTTTTTAGATAGAGAGATAAGCAAAGAGGAACGTATTAAAAAGAGTGGCGCGAGTAGGTTGATGCTGCACGCCAATCAACTCTGTTTTAAACATGGCCCGGAATACTGTGTCAGTTCAAAAGATATATTTGCCATTGATCCTCTTTCACTCCTGGACTAGATATCGGCGTCTTTTCTCAGCTTTTAACCTATCCAGGTCAACCAGAAGATATCCATCGATAGCATTATTGAAACTTGGGTCAACACCGAAATCGAAAAAGTTCACACCACCTTCTTCACATAACTCGGCATATTGTTTGTACAGAGTCGGCACGGAAACACCCAGCCCTTTCAAGTAGGATTTTAATGTACGAAAGGCTTCTGTATATTCCTGCCCTTGAAAGAG
Source organism: Sulfurimonadaceae bacterium (assembly GCA_041546465.1). Classification (GTDB taxonomy): domain Bacteria; phylum Campylobacterota; class Campylobacteria; order Campylobacterales; family Sulfurimonadaceae. Next base: position 39,378 of record JBFEWG010000002.1, on the reverse strand, counting down.
CTCGTCAAATTCTGCTCTTGTGTTACGTGATAGAATATAGGGATGGTTGGCCTTAAAGGATGATGTTGTGGTGTCAACCGGTTTAAAATAGGTAGAGTAGAAATAGACAAGAATATCTTTTGCAATCTTTGGATAACTGTTGCTGATAGATACAGGTCCATACATGTATCTGATCTGTGGATTATGAGAGAGATAGGCACCGATACCTTGCCATAAATAGTCAAGTGCACGTGAGCCCCAATATTTTGGCTGGACAAAACTTCGTCCCAGTTCGATGGCAGAGTCCAGTTTATGATCAAGTCTATCATCTATTTTACACAGTTCGTTCATATACAGCCCTTCTTTGCCTAGCCAGGACATGATCCATGAGCATTCACCAATTCTATAAGCACCGACGATCTCAAGTGCTTCATCATCCCACAGAACCAAGTGGGTATAGTATTCATCATATTTGTCAGTATCACGCTTTGTCCCTGTACCTTCGCCAACCTTTCTAAAAGTATATTCACGTAGGCGCCCGATCTCTTTAAGTACATTAGGCGATTCCTCAGCATCGATAAGGTAGATGTCTTTGTCATCTGTGGTAATACCAAGTTTCTCAGCCGCTTTAAGCTCATTTCGTAGTTGTTGTCGGTCTACCGGATGAGAAATAGACTGTTCTGTTGCCAACAATGGTTTTCGTCCATTGGCAAGCCTGTAAAGATGTTTTCTGAAAAGTCGTGCATATTGTTTAGGTAGGAGCTGTGTGTTCTGAAATGAGGTATGCGGGACTAACTCGCCTATCTTAAACTCAAGCAGTTTATGTGAGCGCATCAGTTCATGTCCCAATAAGAGTGCACTCATAGGTTTATAAAGAAAAGATAGCGCATAAAAGAGTGAAGAGTTACGTGCATTGATATGTACAGGAAGTATAGGTGTCGATGTTCGCTGGGCTATCTTGATGAAACCGCTTTTCCAGTGACTGTCTTTAATACCGTTAAGGGATGCACGGGACACTTCACCTGCAGGAAAGAAAATAACAATTTCCTCATTTTCAAGGGCCTTGTTTATCTCTTGCAAGGATTGACGTGTCAGTTTACCGTTGATGTTGTCTACCGATATAAGTAAAGGTGAAAGTTGAGGTATATGTGAAAGCATCTGATTGGCAACGATCTTAACACGTTTGTCCTGACGCGCATTACTGATCATCTTGATCAATGACAATGCATCGGCAGCACCCAGAGGGTGGTTGGCAACAACGATAGCTTTACCGATCGCCGGAATATTTTCAAGTTGTTGCTGGTTGACCTTATAAGAGATATGTAAATACTCCAAGACGGCTTCAACAAAATCCAATCCGCTAAGACGATCATGCTTACTTAAAAAAGTATTGACCTCTTTTTCATGGAAAAGCTTTTTTAAGAGCTCAATACTAGGACGTAAAGCGATGGATGGTATCTTATTATAAAGAGAAGGGTAACTTTGACGGATCATTCCTTCGACATAGATCATATTAATCCTTTTATACATCTATAATGTTATATGGGATTTTAAAGGCGAAGGGTTACAGTTTCGACACATTTTGAATACATGTATATTACAAGAACCAGTTTTTATTAAAGGAAAGGGGACAAATGAGTGTGATTAATCACTGAGAATCCACACAGGTGTGAATAAAATTTATGCACATGCCATAGTTAAACTTATATTTATAATAATCTTGACTTCACTATAGGCTTAAATTATTCATAAACCCCTATTTATAGGGATTTTTAGAGATTTCATCAATAATGATCGAATAACAGCCGTTGTTAAATTTCAGGAAAAAATAAAGATTTTTTTATAAAAAATTAAGTCGAATCAAATAGATTTAAGCAATTATTTTTTCAAGTTGTTCACATCTTAGACCAACGTGTGAATATTACACATTTGAGTAAAAAAATGATTTTTTTTTAGAGAAAGAAAAATAATTTTAAGAGAGTATCTTAGAAATTCATGAAATTTTTATTACTAGGGCAGAGGCTTTTTGTTTATGTAAGATTCTTGTGGTATCATTCTGCACAAACAGTCTCCCTGGTGTGTTGACTGTTTCTTTCAGATTACCCTATTCCTTACTATTTTGACAACTTTCGCATAGTCCAGAAAGTACAATAGATGTTTCATTGATAATATAGTGACTTTTGTTTGACGCAGCGGTGACGAGTTCATCCAGTTCAAGTTCCAAATCGATGAATTCATGGCATTTTGTACAAAGCATATGAACATGTGGTGCCTTACTTATCTCATAGCGTGTTTTCATATTCGGTATTTTAATCTCTGAAATCAGTCGGTTCTTAAGCATAGCATCGATATTCTTGTAGAGCGTTGCCAAAGAGATAGATGAAAACCGTTTTTTTATATGTGCGAAAAGGTCATCCACAGCAATATGTCCATATTCATGCATAATAGATAAAATACCCAGGCGCTGGGGTGTCACTTTTAAATGGTGATCACGTAATAGTATTTCATAATTCATATCAAAATCATATCACATAAACTATAGAAAATATTTTAGAAGTAATATTAGTAAAGGATAATTATTTTCCATTAAGAGGAGGGATGATAGAATTTATACATAGATTATTTTGAAAGGAAGTGACATGAGACAATATGAAACGTATAAATGTTCTGTGTGTGGTAATGAAGTTGAGGTTAGCCATGTTGGTGGCGGTGAGTTACATTGTTGTGGCAAGGCGATGGAATGTATAACGACGAGTCTGACGATGGTAAATCTGCTAAAAGCTTTTGCCGGTGAATCCATGGCACGAAATAAATATGAGTATTATGCAAAAGTAGCTCAGAAAGAAGGGTTTCGAGATATCGCTGCACACTTCCAGCGTGCAGCTGATAATGAAAAGCAGCATGCCAAACTTGAACTCAAACTTCATAATATGATGAAGAATAATCAGGAATTTGGTGATACAATAGCTAATCTCAAAGATGCGATTGCGGGTGAGAGTTATGAAAACCTGACGATGTATCCTGAGTTTGCAAAGATCGCAGCTGAAGAGGGAAACAGTGATGCTGAAAGAATCTTCAAAGCGATAGGAAAAGTTGAAGTAGAGCATGAGCAGATGTACAAGGAACTCCTGGCGCGTCTCGAAAGCGGACATGAATATGAAAGCGATGAAGAAGAAGAGTGGATCTGTGAAGTATGTGGGCATGTGCATCGAGGAAAGAAAGCACTGAAAATCTGTCCTGTGTGTAAACATCCACAAGAGTATCAGTCACGCTTAAAGAGTAAAAAATAGACAAAGGAAAAAACAGATGATTAAAACAATATTAGTTAGTACAGTAGCCGTAAGTGTTATGATGGGCTCATCCCTATCACAACAAGCAAAGGACGCAGGTCTAGTTGCGATTCCAAAGAATTCTAAAGAGTATAGAAAACTAATTGACAATCCTAAAAACCCTATTACGAATGCAAAGGTTGAATTGGGTAAGAAGCTTTATTTTGAGCCACGCATATCTAAAAGCGGTCTGATCAGCTGTAACACTTGTCACAACTTGGGTACGGGTGGTGTTGATGGTGTTTCAGCAGCCATCGGCCATAAATGGACAGCAAATCCACATCATTTGAACTCACCGACAGTTTACAATGCCGTGTTTATGGACGCGCAGTTCTGGGATGGTAGAGATCCTGATCTGGAGAAGCAGGCGCAGGGACCAATCTTAGCAGGTCCGGAGATGGCAGCAACGAAAGAACACGTTGTTAAAACGGTTACATCAATGCCGGCATATGTTGCAGAGTTTAAGGCAGCATACGGAAATGACGTGACAATTGATTATGAGAAGATCACAGATACAATTGCAAGCTTTGAGCGTACATTGGTGACACCGGCACCGTTTGATGATTACTTGAATGGCAATGAAGGTGCGATAAGCAAAGAGGCGAAAGAGGGGCTCAAGACCTTTATCGATAAAGGGTGTACAACATGTCATACCGGTATTGCACTTGGCGGTTCTATGCAGGCTTTTGGAATCACAGGTAAATACAAATATGCAGATGTAGGTGACTTTAAAGGTGATAAAAACGGTCTTGTCAAAACACCTACGCTAAGAAATGTTACCGAGACAGCACCATACTTCCATAATGGTGCCATCTGGACACTTAAAGAAGCCATCGTAGAAATGGGACGTATTCAACTTGGCGTAGAGATCAGTGACAAAGAAGCAGCGTCAATAGAAGCATTCTTCAAAACACTTGAAGGTAAAAAACCGGAAGTCTCTTATCCACAGCTTCCAGCTAGAACAGAGCAAACACCCCGTCCGGATATGAATTAATATTAATCTACTCCTCCTTAGCAAGGTTTCTGGTTTAATACCGGAAACCAAACCCCCTCTTCTTATATTTATCAAATAGTGCTAGAATATAAAATATTAACAGTAAAGGTTAGGATGAACAGCAGTATTGATATTCATTCGATGAAAATACTTATCATTGATAACTCTGAAAACAGCAGTGCTCTTATCAAGGCTATTTTAAAAAAAGAGGCTTTTGAAAACATCTTTACGGCGACAAGTGTTGACGCTGCCCTGGAGATGTTGAAAAACCAACATCCTGACTTGATATTGTTATCTTATGTTTTACCGGAAAAAAGTGGAACGGAAGGCTGCAAGCTCCTATCTGGTGATATGCATTGTGAAGACATACCTATTATTATGGTAACAGCGAATAACGATATACAAACGCTTCAAAGAAGTTTTGAGAATGGGGCTATCGATTACATTGCCAAGCCCTTTAATGGACATGAGCTTGTAGCAAGGGTCCAGGCTCATCTAATCCGAAAGCGTGTCTCAGATGATAGAAAGAAGAAAGCCATCACAGACCCTTTGACAAACATCTATAACCGTCGGCATTTTGATACCATTTTTGAACACTTTTTTTCACGTGCTTTCTCTGAGGAGAAGCATATTACTTTTTTCATGATCGATATTGATAATTTTAAAAAGTATAACGATAATTATGGACATCAGAAGGGGGATGAAGCGCTTCAGGCTGTTGCAAAAACACTGCAAGAGCAGTTGCATCGAACAGATGACTATCTTTTTCGCCTGGGAGGGGAAGAATTTTCAATCTTACTTTATGATACACCCATGGATTTTGTCAGAGCGCTTAGTGACAAAATTCATACATCATTAAAAGAACTGCAGATTGAGCATCATTATAATGAAGCATTTGGACAGCTCACTGTCTCTATGGGAGTCACGACAAGTCTCTGCACAGAAGCTATGTCGAAGTTCAATATCTATAACAGTGCGGATGAAGCACTTTATCAATCTAAGGAGAATGGACGGAATCAAAGTACTTTCGCAGTACTTTAGTCTTCGTCATCCTTTGATCGCACGACGACGATCATCCCGCCGATGCCGACAATAGCGACAATACTGATAAAGATGATTTGAAATAAATCCGTTGCCAACATTAGAACTCCCCTTTCTCTTTTTCTTTGAGTTGACCGCAGGCAGCTGAAATGTCAATACCTTTGGATTGACGGATAGTGCACATTAATCCATGGTTGATAAGGTAGTCTTGGAATTTGATCATGGAACTTGTACTAGGTCTTTCATATGGAGTACCGGGATAGGGATTAAAGTATATCAGGTTGACCTTGGCTTTTATCCCACTCAATAGTTTCACCAACTTTTTCGCCGAAGCGATATCGTCATTTTTATCTTTGATGACAAGGTATTCGAACATGACACGTTTTCTGGTGTCAATCGGAAAACGTTTGACAGCTTCAATGATAGAGTTGATATTGTGAGCCTTGTTCATAGGAATCAGTTCTGTTCTCAATTCGTCATCAACGGCATGCAAAGAAATAGCTATGTGAACACCTAAGTCCATTTCTCCCAGTTTATCTATCTTTGTACTTAAACCACTGGTGGATACTGTCTGCCGTTTGGCAGATATGGCTAAACCATCCTCTTCTTTGAATATCTTGATAGCTGTAGCCAGGTTGTCTAAGTTATCAAGTGGCTCACCCATTCCCATATAGACGATGTTCATGCGTTTGGCAGCAGGGATATTATTGTCGATTTTGATAGCCAGGACCTGGGCTACTATCTCTCCAGGTGTAAGGTCACGTGTAAAGCCACCTTTTGCTGTCAGACAGAAGCTGCAACCTACTTTACAACCGACTTGTGTTGAGACACAGACAGTATACTTGGCTTCAGAGGTAACTTCACCGTCATCACCAAGCTCTTCAGGTTTCATCAGCAGTAATACCGCTTCGATAGTTTTGCCGTCTGGAAGAGAGAAGAGATATTTGATCGTTCCGTCATCACTTCTCTCTTTTTTGACGATTTCAAGCGGCATCAAGGTGTATTTTTCAGCCAGCTCTTGACGCATGGTTTTAGGGATGTTTTGCATCTCATCAAAGCTTTTGACATAATTGTGATAGATCCAGCCATAGATCTGCTTTGCACGAAAAGCCGGTTTGATAATCTGGGCTAACTCGTCTTTAGTAAAGTCTAATATGGTCTGTTTCATGAAGTCAGTTCTTTGATGCGCTTTTTAACATGTTCACTTAACAACTCTTTTGCTTTAGCATGGTTAGCCAAGAAGTCAGTATGGGCATTTTGATCTGTAAAATTTGTCACGCAGAATACACCACCGGCTGGGATATTGAACTCCTGTGCAATTCTAAGTACTGAAAAAAATTCCATGTTCTCGATCTCAACGCCGAATTTGAGGTAGTTTTTTGTAAGTTCTGAATCAGTCGAGATATAGTTTGAACTGTTTACGACAATGTCTTTTGTACCTTCTGTGTTAGTACTGACAACGTTGTCAATAGGCGTATATGCCTTGTTTTGTAAGAATGCTAACTCGATGTTAGCTGCTGTTTTAGATTCGATGATATCAAATATCTGATGTTTTCCATAAGAGCCGGCAGAACCTACAAAAAGTAAAAACTCAGGCTTGTCAAAGAGACATAGGCGTGTCAGATTCATAGCAGTTTCTACCAGTCCAATGCCCATTGGTGTTGCAAAGTCAAAGGTCTCATTGTTTCCAGCGCAGATAATCATCTTAAAGCCTCACTGGAATATTCTGATCATGGAGATAGTGTTTGAGGTCCATGATGTCAATTTCTTTATAATGAAAGATAGAAGCAGCAAGTGCAGCATCTGCACCGTGGTCAAAAGCTTCCTTGATGTGTTCCATTGTCCCTGCACCACCACTTGCGATAACAGGGACATTGACAAGGGAGCTAATCTGTTCGGTGATAGCGATATCAAAACCCGCTTTAGTCCCATCAGCATCCATAGAAGTAAGGAGTATTTCACCTGCCCCGCGATCAACAGCCTCTTGTGCCCATTCTACTGCATTGATGCCAGTGTCCACACGTCCACCGTTGAGGTAGACATTGTATTGATCACCTGTCCGTTTGACGTCAATGGCAACGACAATACACTGGGCCCCGAAACGTTTGGCCCCTTCGTTGATCAGTTCGGGACGTTTAATGGCAGCGGAATTCAGACTTACCTTATCGCAACCGACATTTAAAAGTTTGTAAATATCATCAAGTTTACGGATACCGCCGCCGACAGTAAGAGGAATAAAGACCTCTTTTGCAACTTGTTCAACAATGTCAACGATAGTATCACGGTTATCACTTGATGCAGTGATATCCAAAAAAGTCAGCTCGTCAGCACCTTCTTCATTATAGCGTTTAGCTACCTCTACAGGATCACCGGCATCTTTAAGTCCAACAAAATTAACCCCTTTGACGACACGTCCATCTTTGACGTCAAGGCAGGGAATAATACGTTTTGCAAAATAGTCCATTTTTCTCTTCTTTATGGGCAAAGTTCTAATAGTGGTATTATACTCATGCTTGGCTTATGAGGAGGTTGGAAGGTTTATTTTTTAAGGCTTACCTTAGCGATGCCCGCAGCTCCGTAACTGATGAAGAGATACCTCTGCGACTTGTCCAATGTTGAACTGAAGGCGGTCGGTGTTTCATCAGACGCGTCGTCTTCTAGTCTGTAGGTCACAACGTGCCTTAAGTCATCCAATTGACTCGTATTAACGTGATAGAGATCATTTTTCATGGTCGAGATGAAGAGAGACCTCTCATCTTTTGAAAGGGTAAGTTGATGGGCTTTTTCGAGAGTTTGATAGCGTGAGATACGTGTGATGTTCTGCTCGCTAGAGATGTCAAGGACATGGACACCTTCGTCATAGGATGAGAGGAAAGCAACATTGTTCTTTATCGACAAGACGATATCGTAGGCGCCCTGTGGTAGATCGTAGCGCAATACTTCACGCGGATTGCCTAGGATAGAGACATCCAAGACACTCAGTCCTTGTTCATGTGTGACATAAAGTCGGGAACTGTTCTGATCGTAAGCAAGGCGGGAGGCTTTGATCCCATGGTTATAGTTTGCCAGTAGTTTAGGCTCTTTCGGATTGCTTATGTTCAATATACTGATGCCACGGTTCTTGTGCACGACAAAGGCTGTTCTCTCATCAGAAGATATGAAGGAGTAGAGTGCCTTCATTCTGGCATAGCTGCCTTCAAGAATAAGAGATTTGGGCCTGGTGATATCTACAACGGCAAAACCATTATTAAGATCTGAGAGATAGACATGTTTATAATCACGCGATAGATTAACGTGGACAAGATGACACTCCTTGTCAGGAAAGGCAAGCGAAGAGAGTTCGGATGTACTTGAAAAGTTTTTGATGTGAAGCAGCTTGAAACAGTGCCTGCCACTTGCAAGGTAAGCAAGTTTCGCATTTCGTGAAATGGAAAGGTCATAGGTTGGCCCGTCTATGGCATAAGTCTCTTCTATCATCTGGACCTTTGGAAGATAACCTTGGACATAGTCGGATAATTGGGGGTCTGAGTCGATTGAAGAGAGTATTTTGTCAAGCTTACCGATTATTCCACGTGTCCGGTTGGAAATATAATAGGCCATCGATCGTTTTCGTATGACATTATTGTTTAAAACGGCATCGAGTTCAGCATTGATAATCTGTGAAAAAGTCTTATAATCGTCATCGTCAATACTCTTTAGAAGAATGGTGTTGATAGTAAGCAGTATGTCATTGTGCTCTTTTTCAAGCAGACGCAGTTGTCTGACGTAAGCTTTTCGTTCTGCTTTTTTTTCTTTGGGGTCAGCCTCGACACTCCTGGCTACACTCAGCAGGTGTTGTGAACGGGAGTGATAATATTGCGCCTTTTTTTCCATGCCTTCAAGGTGAGAGAGCTGCATAAACGCTTTGTCGGCTTTATATAGAGGAGTGCCGAGCTTGGAAAAAAAACTTGGGTACTCGTCCGTGTATGCGAGCTGGACAAGGAGTAAAACAGTTAAGAATATTCGGATCATCAATGGCCTAAAAATTATTATTATGTGTCAATTATAGGTTCTTGCATCTTAAAGCAAGCACAGAGAAATGTTTTTATATATTTCGTTGAAGACTGTTGACAAACGCTATTACCTTTTTATCAGGCATCTCGCAGGGCTTCAATAAACCGTTTTGAAGATAGGGATAGTAGTTTAAAGAGATAAAGTCATTGCCACCCAACTCTTCAGCGTATAGTTTAATAAGCTTACCGTCAAGCTGAGTCTCTTTGCGAAGAAGATAACGCTTTCCATAGGCAGTTACGTCATAGACGCCATTGGCTAATTGCATGATTTTTGTATGAAAAAGAGACGTATTCATGAGGGCATTATATAATTTTTCCAATTATTTGTAATGGCAAGTTATAATTTCATTATGAAAGTAATAATAGATGTGATCGAAGACATTCGAGCGGCAATAAACAACGATGAGGCTTTTACATTGGAAGCTATGAGTCTAGAAGAAAAGGAGAATGGCGAATACTTTCCCTTATGGCAAAGTGGGATAAGTCATATTAAACTTGATGAGGAGAAGCGAAAGCTTTTTCTCTTTCCAGGCAAGGCTGAGGGGATTGGTATTGGAGAATTCGTGAACAGTTTAAATGCATTGTCAAATGAGGCTATGATGTTTGAGGTCTTGGTGTCGTACCTGAAAGAGGATAAGAGGGTAGATACATCTTTGATTGGTTTTGGAGAGTCTCTAGAAGATAAAAAATACCTTTTGTTTATCTCTGATCAAACCTAAAAGAAAGTCAGATTGTTTCAGTTGTGGTCTCTTGGACTGGAGACCTGATCCTTTCCGTTTCTTTTGGCACAGTACAACTCATGGTCGGCCCTATTGATATACTTTGCCATCAATGCCTGTGTGATCTGTACTTCTGCGTCTGGCAAGATCTCAAGTACACCGAAACTCGCGGTAATTGTTTTTTTCAGGTCGTTTTGTGCCTGTAAAAGATGAGTGGAGTTTTTCAACTTTTCAGCCAGTGCGATCGCATCATCAAGTTCCACCGTTGGAAGAATCAGTAAAAACTCTTCGCCACCAAAACGAACAACAAAGTCCGATTCACGCAGGCTCGCAATTAACATCGATGCAAAAGATTTTAGGACTTTGTCTCCTTCCACGTGACCGTAAGTATCATTGATACTCTTAAAGTCGTCAAGATCAATCATGATGAGGCAAAACTTCTTTTCAATAGCTCTTGATACTTCATACTGCGTTGAGAATATATGAAATAGAAGTTGGCGGTTTAGGGCTCCGGTCAAAGGGTCTTTAGTAGCAGAGGCTTGAAAACGGACGTTACTTACAATGGAAAGCTCTACTCCTATCGAAAGAGAAAGGGTCTCGACTTTTTTCAGTAACAGCATGAGGATATGGAAATCGATAGGTTTGTGTGAAAAATTAAGCTGGATCTTCTTACCGATAAAGTGGAGGTTCTTGTGCAGGGCAATAAACTCATCCAAAACAGTTTTGTCTGTTATGATTTGATCTGCATCTGAGTTTAACCATTGTCCGACCGTGCATTTTTTCGGATGTAGCTCCGGCATCTGAGTTGCATCCGTATTTCTCAGTGCACTGATAAGTTGATCCAACCATATCAAATGGGACTCATATAGATGAAGGGAGGTACTGTCTGGGAGCCGGTGAATACTTTCCATGCGTATTTTGTTAAACGTAACAAGTTTGTCGAGTTCAAAGTTAAGGTAAGCCTGAGCGATACAGTTTTCAGCAGCATTGCTCATCTGAAAAAAGAGATTAGCCATATCACTTGAAGGATGTTCGAGCAGCTTTGTGATGAGTGACTTTTTAAACGAGGTAAGTATTTCGATCGCAATGACGTAAGGAATATCCGATTCGATGTCAAAGGCAGCTTTTTTTCTCGCAGCCTGTTTTACAGTTTCGAGATCAAGGCTTTTAAAGATATTTAAGAGCTCGAGCTGTTGGGTACAAAACAGTTGCGCATCATTATCGCTGGAAAAGAATATTTGACACTCGTCCATTTCATACTGAGTCTTAAAAGCAGTGATCATCTCATCCATGTTTTTGATGAGTAAATCATTCAGGCTATCCATAGAAAATCCTTGTTAAAGCAGTGTACTTAAGCTTAAGTAAGGAAAGACTTAATATCGATTGTCAACCTTTATTTGTCAATATTGAAGAGGGTTATTACCAATATAAACAGAACAGTTGATATACTTTCAGTATGAAAACTGTCATTTTGTGTCTTGTGATACTTCTGTTGTCTTCTTGCTCATCAAAGGCACCGGGTATCAAGCCGCCTTTTGTTATCTATCCTTACGAGTTTTACGAACGGTTTAACTTGCGGACTATCTTAAGCTCTTATGACGGATATTTAAAGCACTACTGTGCCTCGTATCCCAAGGACTTTTTCAGACCTGATCAGCTCTACATGCCAAACACAGATAAGATAGTGATTCAAGACAAGGATAAAAGATTGACCTTTGAGCTTTTTGCAGAGGACAAGGTCATTGTTGTAGATGAACACTTTGATGGCTCATACAAGGCAAAGTATCTTTACAAGATATATTACAATGAAGAGCATGATGATTTCAGAACGGATAGGTTTTTTATTCAGAAGCCAAAGGATTGCAAAGAGTATGTGCTTCAACCAAGACAAGACGGAACAGAAGAAAGCCCTGAAAAGTAAAAAAAACCGGTTATTTCGATGTGTATTATCCAAATCCCACCCATATTTATAAAAATTTATAATATATAATGGGTAAATTTAAGGCAAAAAAGATAAACTTTAAAGATTAAATGCTTATCTAAGTGCTTTTTAGCTATCCTTTCATCCTAATGAAAAAAGATGTTGTTGCTAAAAAGAAGTTTGGACAGAACTTTCTTATTGATGAAAGTGTTGTCAGAAAAATTGTCGAAGCGATGCCCCATAACGATAATATCGTTGCTGAAATCGGGCCTGGCTTAGGTGATTTGACTAAACATTTAGTGAACGTCAAAAGCGTGATTGCTTTTGAAGTGGACACCGATTTGTGTAAGCTCCTTAACGAAGAGTTTAAAGAAGAGATGAATACCGGTAGACTCGCACTTCGCTGCGGCGATGTACTTGAGCACTGGCAGGTTAATTTATTAGAATGTGATTATGATCTTGTGGCAAACCTGCCCTATTATATTGCAACGAATATTATTTTAAAAGCATTAGCCGATCCTCATTGTCAATCTTTACTAGTTATGGTTCAACGCGAGGTTGCAGAGAAGTTTTCTGCTCAACCTGGCGATAAAGACTTTGGTGCTCTCTCCGTCATAACCCAGACGGTGGGAGCTGCTAGCATTGTTATTGAAGTACCGCCTGAAGCGTTTAATCCGCCGCCGAAGATACACTCGGCTGTGTTGAAAATCATTAAACGTGAAAACCGCAGTATGGATAACGGTTTTGAAGAGATGTTGCGTGTGGCTTTTGCTCAGCCACGCAAGACTCTGCTCAAAAATCTCTCTGCCGTGTATAACAAAGAAGAAGTCCTTAATGTTATGGAATCTATGAGCTTGATTCCCACAATTCGTCCACATCAAACAACAACGGCTAATTATCACCAACTCTATAAGATACTACCAAGGAGTTTGGATGGAAGAACAGAACACAAGCGCGACAGAAAGTCGTCCACAAAACGAAAATAATAGACGCCCTCAGGGGAACAGAAACAGACGTCCTCAAAGCGGAAACAGAAAACCCAAAGAACAGAACCGTGACGGTAATGTGAAGCCTAAAGAGGTTGACGGTAATAAAGCAGAAGGAAATCGCCAAGGTGGTAATCGCCAGGGCGGAAACCGCAACAACCAAAACCGCCAAGGTGGTAACCGTCAGGGTGGCGGCGGGAGCAAAAACCGTTACAGACGCGGGTTTAACCCGGGCGGTGTCCAGTCGGACAAGGCACTTAAAGAGTGTGTCATCAGAAATCAGGAAGTTCATAAAGAGCGTCTTAATCCTCATCACAAGCTTGACCTTAACACAAAAGCCAAAGTACGCATTACGCCACTTGGCGGTCTGAATGAGATCGGTGGAAACATCACCGTCGTAGAAACGGAAAATGAGGCTATTCTTGTAGATATCGGGATGTCTTTTCCAGATGAAGAGATGCATGGAGTAGATATCCTTGTACCGGATTTTTCATATATCCGTGAGATCAAGGACAAGATTGTTGCCGTACTGATTACCCATGCCCATGAAGACCATATCGGTGCAGTGCCATACTTCTATAAAGAGATGCAGTATCCGCTTTACGGAACGGCATTCCCGCTTGCGATGATCGCAAACAAGTTTGATGAACATCATATTAAGCAATATAAATCGTATTTCCGCCCTATTGAAAAGCGCAAGGTCTATAAGATCGGTAATGATTTTGAGATCGAGTGGATGCATATGACACACTCGATTATTGATTCTTCATCTTTAGCAATAACGACGGCGGCTGGTACGGTAATCCATACGGGTGACTTCAAGATAGACCATACACCGGTTGACGGCTATCCCACAGATATCCACCGTTTAGCTCACTATGGTGAGAAAGGTGTTCTGTGTCTGCTTTCTGACTCGACTAACTCGTATAACTCAGGGATGACACCATCTGAGCTTTCAGTGGCACCGGGATTAGACAGACTCTTCTCCAAAGCGGAAGGACGCGTTATCCTTTCAACGTTCAGCTCGAATATCCACCGTCTTCAGCAGGCGATTGCTTATGCTCAGAAGTATGGCAGAAAGATCTGCGTCATCGGCCGTTCGATGGAGAGAAACCTCGAAGTGGCGATGGCCTATGATTATATCCGCTTTGACAAGAAGATCTTTGTAGATCCGGATGATGTAAGTCGTATGGAAGACAAGCAGGTAATGATCATCACAACAGGTTCACAGGGTGAGCCGAGTTCAGCACTCTTTAGAATGGCAACAGGTGAACATAGACACATCAAGATCAAACCGACTGATACGATTGTGCTTTCATCACGTGCTATCCCGGGTAATGAAGGTTCTATCTCCGGAATGCTGAATCACCTTCAGCGCGCGGGCGCGAGAGTTGAGCAGGCAAGAGATATTCACGTTTCCGGTCATGCCGCTCAAGAAGAACAAAAGTTGATGTTACGTCTTACCAATCCGAAGTTCTTTTTGCCGATCCATGGTGAGTTCAACCATACCATGAAACACAGGGAGACAGGTATGCAGTGTGGTGTTCCTGAACGTAATATCCTGATCATGGGTGATGGTGAAACGATCGAAGTCAGTCCTAAATATATGCGTAAGGTCAAAAAAGTCAAATCAGGCAAGACCTATATTGACAATCAGAACAATCATCAGATCGCTGACGATATTGTCATCGATAGACAAAAACTTGCAGGTGAGGGTATTGTCATGATCGTTGCCCAAGTCAGTGAATCAGACTCGTCATTGATCTCCAAACCACGCGTTACCTCGTTCGGTCTGGTTGCAGACAAAAACGACAAGGCCTTCTCGAAAGAGATGGAAGACGTCCTTGAACACTTCCTGCTGAACTTGAAACCGGGACTTATCGAAAACCAAAGAGCACTGGAAAACGATCTGCGTCAAGTCGTTCGCAAACATATTTATCGCAAGATGAAGAAGTATCCTCTGATAGTACCGACTGTCTTTGTAATGTAATTCACAAGCCTTTGGGCTTGTAATCATCTAATCTTCAATCCCCTGAAGAGCTGTTCGTGCAAGAAATAGAAAAGATTTCACATCCTAATGAATCTATCCTGGTTGCTGCAGTCATCTCCAAAACTTTCTATATAGATAACCTTTCTTTCTACACCTTGGGTCTCTTATTCTTTATTAATGTTAATTAATATCAAAGTCTAACAATGGAGAGTAATAAATTTCAACATAATATTTGCTACAATTAAAGTAGTGTGAAAAGAAGGATAGTTTATGTTCAAAAAGAGTCTTTTACTTAAAATTTTTTCGGTACTAATTATAATTTATGGACTAATCGGATTTCTTATACTTCCGGGTATTATCAAGGATCAGATAGTACAAAATGCAGAACAAGTATTAAAACGAAAAGTGGATGTCAACAAGGTCTCATTAAATCCGTATACCTTCGAACTGAACATAAACAGATTGACTGTATATGATCGTAATGGAGAAGGGGATTTTGCAGGTTTTAGAGATATGGATATCAATATTGACCCCTTAAACCTGCTGATCGGAGATATCGATGTCAAGTTTATCGAGCTATCGCGACCTTTTGTCAAAATACACAAGAATCAAAATTGCCAGTTTAACTTTGCAGACCTCCTTGCGTCAGAGGGGACGGCAAAGGTAGAGGATAAAAACACTTCATCAGTTGCATTGCCTGAGGTGATCCTCACCAAGCTTTCAATCGTTAATGGAAAAGTAAGCTTTTTGGATGAATCAGGTTCGGAACCCTTTGAGGCTTCTTTGGAGCCTATTGACTTCAGGTTACGAGATTTTTCAACACGTCAGGGACGTGACAACCAACTCTCCTTTCATATAGAGATTGATGACGGGGCCTATGTCGACTACAGGGGTAAGATCAGCTCAGTGGAACCATTACGTCTGGAGGGTGGAGTAGAATTGCACTCGGGACGACTCTACACACAATGGAAATACTTTAGAGACTCATTAGGATTTATTGTCGCAGATGGATCACTGGATGCTTCCTTGGAGTACACAGCAGACCTTTCAGCAGATCCTCTGCAACTAAATATTAATCAATATGAACTTCAGATTGACAATCTGCGCCTTCAGGATATCGAAACAAAAGAGAATGTTCTGAAGCTCCCCTTCTTTCACGTTGGCGGTGATGCCGATATCGCATCACAGCAGGTCAATGTCAATGACTTTAGTATCGACGGTTTCTTTATCAAGACGAGTCGCGATAAAAGAGGGATAATCAACTGGTCTACCTATTTTCCTCCCTCTGCTCCAAGCCCCAAGAGTAACACAACAGACGAAGGAAAGCCTTGGAGTGTTAATGTCTCAAAGGTCGATATACGGACAGATCAGCTCATCTATGAAGAGAATTATGTACAGGAGCCTTTTCATGCGAACATAGAGCACCTCTATTTTGGCATGCACGATATTGTCATGCAGGGTAAGGAGATCAAGGTCACCCATTTTGATACAAACATCTCTGATTTTTTCTTATCACCGATTGCTATAGATGAAAAATGGCTGCGATTTAAAAGTTTTACACTCGATGGTGAGTTGAGTAAACGAGATAAGCTTGAGATTTCACTAGAGCAAATTGATTTAAATGATCTGCATATCAACGCTTTGATGGACCAAGATGGTGTTATCAACTTTACAAAACTCGCACCACGAACAGAAGCAGTGAAAGAGATGAATGAAACCAGTGAGCCTATGGCACTGGAGTGGAAAATGCAAAACTTTAGGCTTAATAATGCAAAAGTAGATTTCAAAGATGAATTCAATGCCGTTGACGGATTGATCCAGTTTGACAGAGTCAATGCAGAACTGACAGAGCTTAAGTCTGCTAAAGAGAGCTGGGCGAAGAGCAGGGTGTCACTGCGTATGAATAAAACAGGAGAAGTGCATGTCGATAGCGATATCCGCCATACACCGTTAAAAGTCGACAGTGTTTTCAAACTGACGAACCTTGACCTGGTCTCTTTTCAGCCTTATGTGAATAAACATGCGAATATGGATATCAATCAAGGAAGGTTAAACCTTGATTTTAAAGCTCATGCACAGGAGAAGTCGACCAAACTTCTTGCTAACACACGTATAACAGACTTCGACATCTCTGAGCGTCGTGAAGGGAAGACCTTTTTTGCTTTTTCTAAACTCCTGGTAAAAAACATTGACTTCTCTTTGAATCCGAATCAGATGAAAATAGCCACGGTAGATATTTATGAACCGTATGCCCGTATGAAGATCGATGAGAACCGTTCATCTAACCTCACAGATTTGATGGTAAGTTCTGAAAGTTCAGACGATAGCACGAAGCCAGAGGCAAAGACGAGCACGCAAGAGAAAGGCTTTCCTGTCCTGGTAGGAAAAGTCAATTTTAGAGACGGAAAAGGAGAGTTCTCTGACCTGTCGCTTCCTTTACCGTTTAAAACCGATATTCATGATCTAAACGGAAATATGATCGGTCTGGGGAATCTTGCAGAGATCAAAAGCAGTGTGGATATCGACGGGGTCGTCGATGAGTACGGTCTCGCAAAGATAAAAGGTCAGCTCCTTTCTGCCAATCCAAAACAGTTTACGGATATGGAAGTCAAGTTCCAAAACATCGACATGACAAACCTCTCCCCATACACCGGGAAGTTTATCGGGTATAAACTTGAAGATGGAAAGATGAACGTCGAACTTGATTATGAGATTGATAGTTCGCAGATGCAAGGTGGAAACAGAGTCATATTGAAACGATTGACCCTTGGAGATGAGGTGGAGAGCGAAGATGCCATTTCTGCACCAGTGGGACTTGCGATTGCCCTGCTAAAAGACAGTGAGGGCGTTATTGACCTGGATGTCCCGGTAACGGGAGATGTCGATGCACCTGATTTTGCTATCGGGCATGTCGTATGGACAGCCTTTAAGAACCTGATCGTAGGTGTGGCAACGGCACCGTTTAATTTTTTGGGTGACATGCTCGGTATCAGTGCGGAGGAACTTGAAAACATCCATTTTGAAGTTGGTAAAGCAAAGCTTTTGCCGCCAGAGCGTGAGAAGCTTGACAAGTTGTCAACTGCCCTGGCTTCAAAAGAGCTGCTGATTCTCAAAGTTGCAGGTGCTTATGATGGTAAACGCGACCTTTTGGCGATGAAAACAGAAAAGTTCTATCAGGAAGCCTATATCAAACTAGAAGATAATACGACAAACCTGAACCATATGGACAGAGATGACCTGGACGATCTCCTAAGCGATATGTATGTGGCTCACTTCGGTGATGAAAGGTTCAACCTTAAAGAAGAGAGCGTTGATGCACAAGATATAAGTTCAGATAGGAAAAAAGAGATCTTACGTGAAGAGATGATGAAGGATGTGATAGAAGATCAACAGGTTTCCCAAGCAGACCTCAATATACTGGCACGAAAACGTGCAGAGAGTATTGTCTCCTTTCTTGTGACCAAAGGTATAGATGCAACACGTTTGGAACTCCTAGATAGTGTTCAAGCGGAAAGCGTTGACGAGGAGAGTGAGTATATTTCGACTAAACTTGAACTTGGGGCTAAATAAAGTAGGGATGTGATAAACTTTTAGGATGAAAAACAGACGTAACGATTATATTGAAATTGTTAAAGAGACGCTTCAGATAGAAGCCGATGCTCTATTAAATGCCCTCTCTCGTGTTTCAGACGAAATAAACGAGGCCGTAGAGTGTATACTGGCATGTCGTGGAAAGCTGATCATCACGGGTGTCGGTAAGTCGGGACTGATCGGTGCGAAGATGGCAGCGACCTTTGCATCAACAGGGACACCGAGTTTCTTCTTGCATCCTACCGAAGCACTACATGGTGATCTTGGCATGATAGGGTCTGATGATGTTGTCCTGGCGATCTCATATAGTGGGGAGAGTGGTGAACTGAGCGCTATTCTGCCTCATATCAAACGCTTTGAAATACCGCTTATCGGAATGACACGAAACAGTCAATCAACACTTGGTGAGTTTTCAGATATCGTACTTTCAATAGAGATAGCTAAAGAAGCCTGTCCGTTGGGGATAGCACCAACTTCTTCAACGACATTGACACTTGCTCTGGGCGATGCCTTGGCAATTTGTATGATGCATGCTAGAGACTTTAAAAAAGAGGATTTTGCTTCTTTTCATCCAGGGGGTTCACTGGGCCGACAGCTTTTTGTCAAAGTCTCTGATCTTATGCGGAAAGACGAACTTCCTTTAGTCGGTAAAGATACACTGGTGAAGGATGCTATTTTAGCGATCAGCGAAGGTCGTTTGGGTACAGCTCTTTTGGTCGATCAAGACAAAAAACTTCTGGGTTTGGTGTCAGATGGTGATATTCGTCGTGCGTTGATGCAGGAAGGTTTTTCTTTGGAAGAGAAGATTTCTAAATATGCGACAATGAATCCGATGACGATCAAAGATGAGAATATGCTTGCATCAGATGCTTTAGTACTTATCGAGAACAAGAAAATACAGCTTATGGTTGTAGCAGATGAAAACAACCAGGTTAAGGGTGTCTTGCACATCCACAAATTAATTGAGGAGGGCATTAAATAGATGATGCGCCTGAACAAATTTATTGCTCACTACTCGACCTATTCACGTAGAGAGGCAGATGCTGCCATTTTAAAAGGGGCTGTTAAAATTGGCGGAAAGGTCGAAGATAACCCCGCTACACAGGTTGACGAGCGCCATGCGGAAGTCTATGTCCATGGTAAAAAAGTTTCACCAAAAGATATTATCACCGTTATTGCCTATAACAAGCGAAAAGGGGAGTTGGTCACAAAAAAAGACCCGCGTGGCAGAAAGACTATCTATGATACGCTTGATCACAAGTTTAGACACTTTATTCCCGTGGGTCGGCTTGATTTCGCTACGGAAGGTCTTCTGCTGCTGACAGACTCTTCTGTCGTTGCAACGGTACTGATGAATTCGGACCTTGAGCGTATCTACAAGGTCAAGATCAAGGGGCCTGTTACCGAAGCTATGGAAGAGGCGATGAAAAAAGGTCTTGAACTTGAGGATGCCAGTGCCGGGGCACATTCGCATTCAAAAGTCACCTCTATGACCTTTGCCCCTTTTGCCGGGTACAGAGTAGATAAGAACACGGAAAAATACTCTATTTTGAAGGTGGGTATTACCGAAGGGAAAAACCGGGAGCTCAGACGTTTCTTCGCCCATTTCGGAGCGGAAGTGGCTGACCTGAAACGGCTTTCATACGGAGGTATTGAGCTTAACAACCTGCCTGATGGTAAAAGCCGCTTCCTGACACGCAGTGAGTATGCTTCAGTACGTGACTATGTGGATCAGGCAACGAAGACGGATACACAAAGAGAAAACTTTAAAAAACGTCAAGAAGAGAAAGAGCAGAAAGAGAAGGCTCAGTCTGAAGCAGAAGCTAACAAGCTAAAAGAGCTGGAAGCGGACAAGGATAAGCGAAAACGTATCAACAAGGTCAAAAACAGACTGCAAAGTATTTTAAAGGATGACAAGGATTATGACTATGACTAAACTGCAACTCAAAACAGAACACAAGACTCAGATGATCAATATCACAAAGGATGTCAAAGAAGCAGTCATCACATCAGGTGTCAAAGATGGTATTGTTGTTGTATTTACACCGCATACGACAGGTTCTATTACGCTGTTTGAGAACATTGATCAAAACCTCCGTCGTGACTATCTGAAATTGTTAAAGACTTACCTCTCTGATCAAGAGTATTCACATAAGGGAGGGAATGCCGCGGGTCACTTAAAGTCTGCTATGACAGGTGCTTCTGTGACGGTTCCTGTAGTTGACGGTCTTCCACTTTTTGGTGAATGGCAGGGTGTTTTCTTTTGTGAGTTTGACGGTCCGAGAGAAGCCCGCGATATCATTATCAAAGTCATCAACGGTTAGTCTGATGCGGCTTTGCCTGAAATTTTTTAACTGCACTGAAATCACCAAGGGTTAGTGTTGGCAGATTTCACCTACCTTCTCCGTCCCAAAGCCTTTAAAGACTTTGTCGGACAAGCTCATTTGGCATCCCAGGACTCACCTTTACGGCAATTACTGGAGAACTCACAGATGCCGCATGCCTTTTTTTATGGTCCTCCCGGATGCGGGAAGACCACTTTGGCACGTATTATTGCGAATGAACTGGATGTTCCTTTTTATGAGTTTAATGCTACCTCACTCAAGATAGATCAATTACGCAAGATCTTTACCCAATACGAGAATGCTTTGCAGCGACCACTTATATTTATCGATGAGGTGCACAGACTGGCAAAGAATCAGCAGGAGGTCTTGCTGCCTGTTATGGAAAATAACACTGTGTTAGTGATCGGTGCGTCCACTGAAAACCCATACTTCAGTCTTACCGCCGCAATGCGTTCCCGTTCGATGTTGTTTGAGTTAAAAGCTCATACAGATGAGGATTTGCATGCACTGGCCAAACGGGCTTGTGATAAAGAAAAGCTCTTTCTACATGAAGATGCGATGAAGTACCTTGTTATTTCAAGTAACGGTGATGCCAGAGCTATGCTGAAGCTTTTGGAGTTTGTTTCCGTTGGGAAAAAAGAGATCACATTGAGCGATCTCAAAGCATTACGTCCCCATTCATTAAACGACGGTACTGGTGAGGCGTCGGTGCATTATGACCTGATCTCGGCGATGATCAAGTCGATAAGAGGCTCAGATCCGGATGCCGCAGTCTATTATCTGGCACGTTTGATAGAAGGAGGAGAAAACCCGGCTTTTATAGCACGACGTTTGGTGATATTGGCTTCTGAAGACATCGGTAATGCCAATCCACAGGCTTTGACGCTGTGTACATCGGCAATGACCTCTGTAGCACAGATAGGTTATCCGGAAGCACGGATAATACTGTCTCAGGCTGTTATCTACCTTTCGGCTTCACCAAAATCCAATTCGGCTTACAACGCCATAAACCAGGCACAGACAGCAATACGAGAGGGTCATGTACTGGAGATACCAAAGACGATACAGCAGAACAATGAGAACTATCTTTATCCGCATGATTTTGGCGGCTGGGTTGAGCAGAAGTATTTAAGTAAACCTTTGCGGTTTGTCGAGTTCAAGCCGATTGGTTATGAGCAAAAGATGGGTGAATGGCTTGATAAGATACGTGGAAATCAATTTAGAGACAAGTGATAAAGAGGGTTTTTCTCTTTTGATTAAAGGACAATCCATCCATTAAAGACTGAAATGGAGACGAATGCAAGAAGCAGTGCTGCAATGCGTTCTATGTTTTTTTTGTGTTGTCCAAACTGACTAACGATCTCTCTTGCGACGGAAGAGATCAAAAAGCCGTAAAAGAGGAGTGATGCACCGATAGCTCCAAGCCCAAATGACAATCCCATAAAAGCAGCATTGCTCATCGAAGAACTGTTTGCAGCTGCTGCGATCAGTGTCATGATAGGTGCACAAGGATTGAGTGATATTGCCAGACCCATTGTAAAATAACCGACAATACTTGTTTTAGAGTTCATCGGTTTTGAGGAGCAGCTGTGCGAAGGACTTTCTGTATAGGTTCGATAGAATAGTACAACAGCAATAATCATCGTCGCTGAACCCAAGATGACTTGAGAGATTGCGGGGTTGTCAATAATATTTTTAATCTGCAACATACTTACCGAGGCAAGCATAGCCATTAGGACATAGCTTGCAACTCGACCGATACTGAAAGGAAGAACAACGGCCATTGCATGACTGATCGAACGTGAATTTGCTAATAGGATAGGACTTAAAAAAGGCATACATGAGAGCATGCATGCTGTTACACCATAGCTTAAACCGATAAGAAAAAGAGAGGTGTATGCAAGGCTTTCCATTTATTTTGGTGCCACTTCAGCCCAGGTTGTCTTTTCCCAGTTTTTTTGGTCTTTATTACGTTTTTTGAAGTACTCTTTGGATGATCTGAATACAGGAAAACCGCCATATTGAAGCTGAAGGACGTCATCATCCGGACAGAACTCGACACATAGACCACATAGGGTACAGTCAGCATAGGTGATATTAGTCGGCTTTTGTGCGACTTCCTGAATCTCGATAATATCCGTCGGACAGACTTTAGCGCACAAGCCGCATTTTTCACATGAGCTTGAACCATTTTTTACAAGACGCAGCAGACCCAGTCTTTTGAAAACAGCCTGGAGAGCAAGCATTGGACAGATGCGGCAAAAAGGCTGCTTGATCGTCAGTGCCATTGCAATCATCAGTCCAAAGAGAAGGTCTGCGATGATAGAAAAGACCATATATCCAGTTGTTGAGTTATCGATATAAAGCTGTGAGGTGTCACCAACAGCAAGGGTTGTGAGTATACGGCTTGGACAGATACGGCAAAACGGATCACCAAATTCGTGTCCGAGAAAACCTATCCCTGTCAAAAGAGGAAAGATAAAGACAAGGAATGCCAGCATTAGCCATTTTATAGGACGTATTTTCTTAAGTGTCGATGTACTGAGCGTGTGAAAACGTTTGAATCCAAGTTTGTCTCCAAGTGAATGGATCATCTCCTGGAAGAACCCAAGTGGACAGACCCAGCCACAAAAAGCCTTGTTCAAGATCACAATCAAAATGACAAAGGTACCCAGCGTGATCAGTGTTGGCAAGAAAGCCTGCATAAGACTCAGATCACCGGTAAAGAAGCCTGATGCACGGTGATCCATCTGGTGCTGAAAAGGTATGAGCGTACAGTAGTCACCGCTTTGCTGGTCATAGGCACATGAAAGGGCGGGAAGTGCACCGGTGAACTTGTCTTCACTGTAAAATGTTGTCATAAAGAGAGATCCGTAGACCATGATAACAAAAAAGAAGAGTTGGACAATACGTCTAAACCAGGTCAATGTTAAAAATTTATCCATTATGCTTTCCTCTTTTTCTTTTTATGTATGTTCCGTAACATGTAGATACCGATGATAAGACCAAGAATCACTAGTACAATAGCAAGAGTTTGTGTTTGCCAGTAGTCCATAGGATTGACATAGTATGGCATAGCAAGTGTAGAGTTATAGCGTATACCTTCATGTTCATAAGTAACGGCAAGGACGAATTCTGCCGGCTTATTGGCACGCCTTTTCATCTTAACATCTTTAAAATCGTCTGGCATAGTAACACAAAATTTTCCATTTTCATCCGTGTGAAATGTCTCTTTTGTTCCATTACTTGTAGTAAATGCAATAGTGTGTTCAGGAAGTGTATGCCCTTCAAAGCGAAGTTCGAACTTATAAGACTCTGAGCCTTTATAATGATTGTGCTCTTTAGGAAGAAGGACAGGCGCTATTTCAAGTTCACTTTTTTGTAGCTGAGTTATCTTAGTAGGAGAAACTTTAGAAGGTTTTCCGCGAGAATAGATATAACGCACAGAGCTGTTGACATTTTTATCATGTTTTTGATTGATGACAAGGGCATGATAGTTTTCCATGCCCGTTCGAGGAAGGGATATCAGACCATCTTGTATGGTCAGCTCCCGTTTCTCAAGCGTTGGCATGAGATAGTAGGCTTCAGTATTTGCAGCAGGGGAAAAGTTGTTGATTTGAAACTGTTTTGCTTTTCTTCCACCATGCCCACTATGCTCTTGTTTGTCAGATGGCTTGGATTTGACAATCCAAGGCTGCCAGTTGATGAAACCCTCTGCCTGAAGGAAGGTCGTAAAGAGCAGCGCAGTGATGAAGTACTTCATACGTTTCCTTTAGAATTGGTAGGTATAGTTTACCATTACTGTACGTGGTGCTGCAGGTGTGTATAGGACTTCTGAAGCATCCCCTTTGGCAGCAACGGCATACTTTTTATCAAAAAGGTTATTGACAAAAAGATTGACACGGTGTGCGCCGGTAACATAACCAAGGTTAGCATTGGTTACGTATTTAAAGCCTTCATGTTTAGCTGTATTGGAGTTGTCAGTGTAGTATGAACCCCATGTCTGGCTTTCAACAGAGGCCTGAAGACCCTCTTTTTGTCCATAAGAAGCATAGAGTGTATACTGGTTCTTAGGAACATGTGGAAGGTAGTTGCCTGAGCGGTCAACCGGGTTAAGCGTTGGTCCGGTTCTTACCCATTCAGTCAGTTCTTTATATTTGAAACGGCTATACGCATAACTTGCACCGATTTTTGTCGACGGAACGATGTTGTATTCAGCTTGAAGTTCAAAACCTTTTTTCTCGACTTCTCCCGCATTTTGGTACGATGTTTCCTGATCTACTACGACTTGTACGATATCATCTTTTGTTACTGTATAGTATGCTGCCATGTCAATAAATACTTTTTCATCACGGTGTTTTAATCCGATCTCATAGTTGGTCGATTTTGCAGATTCAAGTTCAGGAATCGGTGTTGCACCGCCATAAAGTACATTACTTTGTAACTCACTCTCATTTGGGACCTGATCTGAATAACCGATTGTGGCATAAGCACTTGTTGTCGGGATAAAAGCATAGCTTGTCCCTAAGCGGTAAGATGCCAAAGTAAAGTCACGATCGATTGAGTATTCACCGGCAACATCAGTAGTGGTATAACTCATGGTACCCCAATCAGCAGCAATAATTTCATTCCCGTGAACTTTGAATTTTGCTTTTTCAAGGCGAGCCATCATGTCTACTGAAAGTTTTTCACTTAATTGCATCATCTCTTGGAGATAGAACCCGTAGAGATACATGTCAGATTTGCCTGTAGCTGCTAAATCACCTTTTCTATCACTTTGAGTATAGAGGATTTGATCGACTGGTCCGGCAGGTCCTGGAGGATCATAAACAACAGTTGCAATATCACGATAAGTATATTTTTCATCATCTCTTGTAATGTTGGCTCTTGCCGTGGCACCGGCTAAGAAAGTTGACTTATTACCATTGATCTCATGGGGTACTTCAAAAGCGATATCGGCTCCGACAACATGGTTTTGTCCACTGTCGTTGTTAATCATAAATGTGACCGGGTGGTAGTGGCTCCAGTTTGTATAATAAGCTTGAGGTTTGAAGGTAAATCCGTCAAACTCTTTTTCATAACGTGTATTAAAGAAGAAGACCTCAGAGTAACGTCCACTGTGTTGCCATTCAGACTCAGTCTGATCTTCTACTTTGCCAGTGCTTTGATATGTGGCAAACTCTGTTTCCGTTAACGAACTTGGCAGCTGAAGATCGGCTTTTGAGTATGAGAACTCCGTCTCGAGCGTTGAGTCGTCTGAAAAGATGTGTCCATGTTTAAAGCTGACCTGATCTGAGCTGAACTCATTCCAATAACGCCAGCTGTTATCGCTTTCTTTATGTGTAGCCGTTACACTGAAGAAGTCGTTTTCATCGATCTGACCACCGACACGCAGGTGAAGGTTTTTTGCATTATAACTTCCTACACCGACACGCACACGATTTTGTTGTTCGTCAAATACTGACTTAGATAAGATCTGGATCGTTCCACCCGCAGAACCTGAGGCATAGATAGAACCCGGTCCCTTGGTGACTTCTACCTGTTCGATGTCTTGTGTGTCGATAAAGTCAAAACGCGTGAAACTATCCGGGTCTGTCATCGGTACACCGTCACGAAGTACCATGATCTCACGTACTCCATAACGTGATTTTACTCCTGCTCCACGGATGTACACGCGGGTATCATATCCGCCGTTCTTACTGACTGCTTGAACACCCGGAATCTTGGAAAAAGTGTCGTTAATATTAAGCATTGGCAAGTCTTCTATCTCGTCTTTACTAACAACACTGACGCTTTGGGAGACCTCTTTGGTCGGCGTCGAAATCTTTGTTGCGGTAATACTAAGTTCATCGAGCACGACTTCTTCAGCATGAAGTGAAAGTGCTGTACATAACATTAGTGAAAGTTTGATTTTCATATTCTCTCCTGAAATAATGCCGACAGTATTTCAAAAAAGTGTTACAAAAGTATTAATTCAATAATTTAAGTTTAAGTGAAGTAAGTCAAGTGATAATCTTGGAGGAAGAAATAATCAGGACAAAAAGTCCTGATATGGAGGCTTCATCACAGGGAGTCGCACTAGCGAAAGAAAAGACCGTTTTAGAGGAGTCAACGCCCTTCATAATATGCTTCAATGAGCAAGGTTTCAACGTCTGAAACAAGGTTTGCATCTTCTCATGTCTATAACACTTTTTCTATCTCAGTGAATAAATGACGCTTACATTCAAGCGCCTATATTGCCAAGCAACCTGCACTGATAGTAAAAATTATTATAGATAATCTCTTCTGTACTCACCCGATCTGTGTTCATTCACAAGCGGCATAGCACTCAACTCTTTAGAGTGTGCTTCGAAAAATGAACTGAGACCTAAAGCCGTAAAAATCATTTCAATCATGGGCTTCCTTTCTCTAGGGTTATTGTACGTACTCAATAATAGTAACGCTTAAAGAATAAAACTGTTATTAAGAATTTTAGTTAGATGGATAGCAAAAGAGGATTTGCATTTCGTTATATACTTAGATATACTACGCTTTAGGAAGAAAAAATGCATATGTAGAAAATAAAGGAAAAGAGTGTTCAAAATAGTTATACCTGTTTTATTGTTAGTTCAGACACTGTTTGCCGGGACGATTAATATCGCTGTTGCGGCGAATGTGAGTTATGCTATTGACGAGATCAAGGCCGCATTTGCCAAGGAGCATCCGGGTATTGATGTCATGATTACACTTGGGAGCAGCGGAAAGCTGACTGCACAGATAAGAAACGGTGCCCCATACGGGATCTTTATGTCGGCAAATATGAAATACCCAGAAGCCTTGTACGCAGATGAAATAGCAGTGACACAACCTGTTGTCTATGCGCAAGGGGCTTTGGCCTACTTTAGTGTAGAAAAACGGGACTTCTCCAGCAAGATGAATCTGCTAAAGAGCGATAAGGTCGAAAAGATCGCGGTAGCGAATCCGAAAACGGCCCCCTATGGCATGGCAGCCATCGAGGCGATAAAGAATGCCGGGCTCTATGATGAGGTTTTGCCAAAGTTTGTCTATGCAGAGTCTGTCTCGCAAACGGTTTCTTATGCCATGATAGCGGCAGATATAGGTATAGTCGCAAAATCGTCTCTTTACAGTTCAAAGATGGCTTCCTACAAAGAGGGAATCAACTGGACAAGTGTCGATGCAGGCCTTTATACACCTATAGAACAAGGTATTGTCCTGTTGAGACATGCCCAGGGAAACGAAGAGTATAAAGCTTTTTATGATTTTGTCCTTAGCGATAAAGCCAAGGTGATCTTTGAAAAATATGGATATCTTTTCTGATGAACCACATACCTGCGATTATCACTGATATTAAAAGTGTCGACAGTATCAATGTCGTCAGTTTTATGGCTGAAGGGCAAAATATGCGGATGATGGCACTGGAACTGGATGAAGGTCTCAGTATCGGCTCGGAGGTCATATTGGGCGTGAAGGCTACGCATGTCGCTTTGGCAAAATCTTTAAACGGTTTGATGAGTATTTCCAATCAACTTGATGTGTGTATAGAGCGTGTCGATTCGGGAGAGTTGCTCAGCAGTGTCAAGTTCCGTTTTGCCGGAACGGTTCTTGAGAGTATTATCACAAAAGAATCAGTGCTGCGTATGGAACTGAAAGAAGGAGAGAATGTTATAGCTCTTGTCAAGTCCAGTGAACTCTCTATAGTGGAGGTATTATGATGGATATTGTCACCTTGGATATTGAACCTTTCATCCTCTCTTTTAAACTGGCAGGAATAACGACACTGATTCTTTTGTTTTTCGCCGTTCCTATCTCCTGGTGGTTATCACAGACACGCTGTAGATGCAAGCCTGTGATCGAAGCCGTGACATCTCTTCCTATTGTACTACCGCCTTCTGTCATCGGTTTTTACCTTTTGTATGCGCTCTCTTATAATTCGCCTTTGGGGCTCTTTTTTGAAGAGTATTTCGGGATCAAACTCGTTTTTAACTTTAAAGGGCTGGTGATAGCCAGCTGTTTTTATTCATTTCCTTTCATGGTACAACCATTGCAGGGAGGTTTTGAGTCACTCAACAAAAGTATGCTGGAAGCTTCGTATATTTCAGGCAAGAGTAGGCTTAGAACACTTTTCTCAGTTGCTATGCCAAATATAAAACCGGCATTGATGACGGCAGTTATCATTACATTTGCCCATACGGTAGGTGAGTTTGGCGTGGTACTGATGGTGGGTGGTTCGATCCCAGGTGAGACGAAGGTCGCTTCTGTGGCTATCTATGAGATGGTCGAGGTGATGGATTATTCACAGGCCCATATTTACAGTGCCCTTATGCTGGCACTCAGTTTTTTCGTATTGTTGGGTGTTTATCTTTTTAATCAACGCCATAACCGTCGCATAGGAGTCTCTTCATGATAGAGATTGATATTCACAAAAGGCTTCAAGGCAGCCAGGGCTCGATGGCTTTGGATCTCAATATCTCTATCAAAGAGCATGAGTTTATTGCTTTGACAGGTCAAAGTGGAAGTGGAAAGACGACGTTGTTACGTATTCTGGCGGGACTTGAAAAGGCAGATGGGTCTATCAGAGTCCATGATGAGGTGTGGCAGGAGAGCGGAAAAGTTCTTGCAATACAAAAACGTGGTATCGGATTTGTCTTTCAGGATTACGCTCTGTTCGATAACATGAGTGTGTTGCAAAACCTTTTGTATGTGAATAAAGACAAGGCTCTTGCAAGGCACCTGTTGGAACTTACAGGCCTGCACGAACTAAAAGAACGTCTTCCTGCAATGCTTAGCGGAGGACAGAAACAGAGGGTGTCACTTTGTCGTGCCTTGATGAACAGACCTAAGCTTTTGTTGATGGATGAACCTTTCTCGGCGCTTGATCCACAGATGCGAAGCCAACTTCAACACGATATTTTGACCCTTCATAAAGAATTCGGTACGACAACGATTATGGTCTCGCATGATCCAAGTGAGGTTTACCGTCTGGCCAACCGGGTCATCATGTTGGAGCATGGCAAGGTTATTAGGGAAGGCACTCCCAAAGAAATCTTTCTTAAAGCATACGGAAGCCAGAAATTCTCGCTCAGAGGGAAGCTTCTTGATATTGTCAAGGCAGATATTATCCATATTGCCATCGTCTCTATCGGACAGCAGATCGTTGAAATAGTACTGGATGAGAAAGAGGCAGGTACATTAAACATTGGACAGACAGTCCATATTAATACGAAGGCATTTTCACCATCATTAAGCGGGTAGACGGTGCCCCGTAAAATTAAAAATCATATGTAGTTTCTAAAGTAGCAAATTTGGTGCAAAATAGTATATAATTATCCATACAAACTATAAGGATAGATAATGGATATAGGTGGATTCTTATTGGGTGCTGTCGTATCAGCAGTTGCTGCAAAAGTACTGTGGGACAAGGAAAAGGCGAAACATTATATCGCGTTGAATGCTTTGAAAGAACAAGTTGAAGCTATCGAAGAGGCTTCAGCAAAGCCAGCAGCCGAACCTGAAAAAGAGGCACCGGCAAAAAAAGCTCCCCAAAAGAAGAAACCGGCAGCTGCAAAGAAAAAACCATCAGCTTCAGCCAAAACCAAAAAGGCTCCTGTTGCTGAAGATATAGAAGAAAAGATAAAAGATGCAGTTGGCAAACTGAAGGAAACGGGAGAAAGGATCTCTTTAGCTGCAGTCTCAAGAGAGAGCGGTATCTCTTACAGCAGAATAAAAAGACAAAAAGAACTGGTAGAAAAATACCAATAGACAAATGCATACAAAAGAATGTATGCTCTTTTAGTCCTGCTTTGTTGTTCAAGCCTGAGTGACAAAGCGTTCTAAGAAAGAAGAAGACCTTTTATGCTTCTGTTTACCCACTGCAATGTTCTCCACAAGTATTTCGATCTCAATAAGTACTCCACACTCCAAAACTAAATACCAGTGTATAAGTATATATCTATGAAGCTATGATAGAATGTAGGTATGAGAGAAGGATTTATGATGTCCGAACACACGCTTGAAAGTACGCAGATCCCTGTTGACGGAATCCCTATTAATATTGCTATTTTTCGTTATGTTGAGGGTACATTTGTCTTTGTAGATTTCAATGATATGGCTCAAAAGACCGATGGGGTTAGAAGAGAAGACCTTATAGGCAGGCCTATTTTAGAAATATTCCCTGGGGTTGAAGAGTTTGGCCTGACCGATGTGATGCAACGCGTATATGACAGTGGTGAAGCAGAAGAGATAGAACTTACATTTTATGAAGACGAGCGAATAAGCGGTTGGCGAAATATCAGTGTCAACAGAATGGAAAACGGTAATATCCTGATCTTTTTCAAGGATATGTCAGAGGATCAAGAGAAAGAAGAGCAGCTTAAATCACTAGGCTACATCGTAGATAACAGTATGAATGAGGTCTTTATCTTTGATGCAGAGACACTTCTTTTTAATTATGTGAATAAAGAAGCACAAAAAAATATCGGCTATACGCTTGATGAGATAACGAACCTGACCCCAGTCGACATCAAACAAGATTTTGATAAAGAGAGTTTTTTAGATCTTATAGAGCCAATTTTAAATGGTTCGAAAGAGTCTTTGGTCTTTGATACAGTGCATAAACGCAAGGATGGAAGTCTTTATGATGTCGAAATACGATTGCAGTTCATGGATTTTGGAGGAAAAAAGAACTTTGTTGTCATAGCCTATGATATTACCGATCAAAAGCGAAAAGAAGATGAACTTAAATCACTTGGAAATATAGTTGACAACAATATGAATGAGATCTATATCTTTGATGCAGAGAGTTTGAATTTTACTTATGTCAACAAAGAGGCTCAAAGTAAAATAGGGTATACCTTAAAAGAGATGAAGGATATGACCCCGTTTGACATCAAACCTGACTATGACGAGCAAAGTTTCAGGGACCTGCTTAAACCACTTCTGAACGGCTTGAAAGAGTCGTTGGTATTTGAGACAATGCATCGGCCAAAAGATAGAGAGGATTATCATGTCGAGATACGCCTTCAGCTCATGTATTTCAATGGAAGAAAGCAATTTGTCGTTACGGCGCATGATATCAGCAAGCGGATAAAAATGGAAGAGATGCTTCATAAGTTGGCTACCGTAGACAGCCTGACCGGTATTTACAACCGCCATCATATTAATGAAGAACTTGATATTGAGCTGGAAAGAGCAAACCGTTATAACGGGATGTTTGCTCTTATCATGTTTGATCTTGACCATTTTAAACAGATCAATGATACGTATGGACATGATGTCGGTGATAAGGTGCTTAAAAAGTTCAGTAGGCTTGTCTTAAATGAGATACGTGAAAGTGATCGGTTTGGAAGATGGGGCGGTGAAGAGTTTATTCTCATTCTTCCTGAGCTTAATAAAGAGCAGGCACTTCAAGTGGCCGAGAAGTTAAGAAAAGATATCTCTATTCATAAATTTGAAGGCGTGCCGCAAGTCACGGTGAGCATAGGCGTGAGCACTTATCATCCTGAAAGTACAAAGAAAAGCTTGTTAAAACGCGTCGATGATGCGATGTACCAAGCCAAAAAAGCCGGAAGGAATACGGTTCAATATAATTAATACTTGTAAGCTATGAGAGAAGAAAAGAGGTAGACAGCATGAAAAGTTCAATTGAAACTATTGATGGTAATGAGGCAGTCGCCCGTATTGCCTATAAACTGAATGAAGTCATCGCTATATATCCTATCACACCGGCATCTCCGATGGGAGAGTGGAGTGACCTGTATGCGATGCAGGGTGAAAAGAACATTTTCGGCAGGGTGCCCGATGTCACAGAGATGCAGAGTGAAGGAGGCGCCAGCGGTACAGTACATGGCGCCTTACAAAGCGGAGCCGTTACGACTACGTTTACAGCTTCACAGGGGCTGCTTCTGATGATCCCCAATATGTACAAGATCGCAGGTGAATTGACGCCGACAGTCTTTCATGTAGCGGCCAGGTCTATAGCCGCCCAGGCGCTTTCTATTTTCGGTGATCATAGCGACGTGATGTCCGTTCGTCAAACGGGATTTGCACTGCTTGCGTCAAATTCAGTTCAGGAAGCACATGATACAGCATTGATTTCTCAAGCTGCATCTTTGGAGTCACGCATTCCTTTTATCCATTTTTTTGACGGGTTCAGGACATCACATGAAGTGAGTAAGATCGAACTGCTTGATGAAGAAGTCCTCAAAGCAATGATAGACGAGAAGCTTGTCCAGGCACATCGTGCACGTGGACTCACGCCTGATCAGCCCGTGGTCCGCGGGACTTCCCAGAACCCTGATGTCTATTTTCAAGGGAGGGAGAGTGTCAATACCTATTATGAAAGCCTTCCTGATATTCTCCAAAAATCCATGGATAAGTTCGCATCACTGACGGGACGAGCCTATAAACTTTTTGATTATATAGGTGCTAAAGATGCAGAGCGTATTGTTATTCTAATGGGTTCAGGCGCTGAGAGTGTTCATGAAACCGTAGATTATCTGAGTGAGCGGGGCGAGAAAGTCGGTGTCGTCAAAGTAAGGCTCTATCGGCCATTTTCAGTGAAACACTTGATCAGCGCTTTACCAAAGACCACGAAACATATAGCTGTTCTTGATAGGACAAAGGAGATCGGTGCTTCCGGTGAACCACTTTACCTTGATGTGGTAAATGCCTTAAATGAATGTAACACAGAGGACACGTTAGGTTTTGCTATGCCGCGCATCATCGGTGGTCGTTATGGACTGTCATCCAAAGAGTTTACGCCATCGATGATCAAGGCTGTGTTTGATGAGCTTTTAAAAGAGAAGCCTAAAAACCATTTTACGATAGGTATTGATGATGATATCAGTCATACCTCTTTAGCGTGGGACAGTTCTTTTTCAATCGAGAGCGATAAGACACTCAGAGCGATGTTCTTCGGACTCGGAAGCGACGGAACAGTAGGTGCGAATAAGAACTCTATTAAGATCATAGGGGAGACAACAGACCACTATGTTCAGGGCTATTTTGTCTATGACTCAAATAAATCCGGCTCTATGACAACATCACATCTTCGTTTCGGTCCGGACTATATCCGTTCCACCTATTTAATAGAAAAAGCCAACTTTGTCGCCTGCCATCAGAGTGTCTTTCTTGAAAAGCTTGATATCCTCAAACATGCGGATAGAAAAGCTATTTTCTTGCTAAACTCTCCTTTTTCCAAAGATATCGTCTTTTCAAAGCTCCCACGAAAGGTCCAGGAAGAGATCATAGACAAAGGGTTGAGGTTTTTTGTGATCGATGCAGCCAATGTCGCCAAAAAAAGTGGCATGGGCCGCCGTATCAATACGGTAATGCAGACCTGCTTCTTTGCCATTTCAGGTGTTCTTGAAAAAGAAGAAGCCATTACCAAGATCAAAAACAGTATTGAAAAGACCTATGGCAAAAAGGGCAGAAAAATCGTAGAGATGAATAATCTTGCGGTAGATAATGCCCTTGCAAATCTTTATGAGGTAGATGTACCGAAGTCTGCACAGGGAACAAAGCCCATGCGGCCAGTCGTTAAAGGGGATTTTGATGACTTTGTCAAAGAGATCACTGCAAAGATCATTTCTGGAGAAGGCGACACTCTCCCCGTCTCGGCTATGCCAGCTGATGGTACATGGCCAAGCGGTACGACACAATATCAAAAACGAAATATCGCTTTGGAAGTCCCGGTCTGGGATTCCAACACATGCATTCAGTGTAATAAATGTGTTATGGTTTGTCCTCATGCCGCTATACGTTCCAAAGTCGTAGAAGAAGAGCTGCTGGAGAGCGCACCTGATATCTTCTCCTATGTCAAAGCAAAAGGTAAGGCGTTTGAGCCCAATGAGCAGTTTACCATTCAAGTAGCCGTTGAAGACTGTACGGGCTGTTCGCTTTGTGTAGAAGTGTGCCCTGCAAAGAACAAGTCACAGACCAATTTGAAAGCGATCAATATGACACCACAGGAACAGGTGCACGATGATGGTGTGATCAACTGGGATTATTTCACCAAGCTTCCACATTATGACAGAGCAAAACTGAACCATGAAAAAGCGAAAGAGTCACAGTTCCTTGAGCCGCTTTTTGAATTTTCAGGTGCATGCCCGGGATGTGGTGAGACACCCTACATAAAACTTGCATCACAACTTTTCGGAGACCGGATGGTCATTGCGAATGCAACAGGTTGTTCTTCCATTTATGGCGGAAATCTTCCGACAACACCATGGAGAAAGAATGATGAAGGCAGAGGGCCGGCATGGTCTAACTCGCTCTTCGAAGATAATGCAGAGTTCGGTCTGGGTTTCAGGCTGGCCATAGACAATCACACTGCCCATGCCCGGGGCTTGCTTTCGGAGATGAAAGAGGAAGTAGGAGCGGCGCTGTGCGAAGCTATTTTAAATGCATCACAAACGGATGAACCGGAGATATTTGCCCAACGGGAGCGGGTGCAGAAGCTGAAAAAAGTGCTGCAGGAGATAAACGGAGATGATGCCCAAAGGCTGCTGGGCCTTTGTGACTATCTGGTGAAGAAGTCTGTCTGGATGATCGGTGGTGACGGCTGGGCTTACGACATCGGCTATGGTGGACTCGATCATGTTCTGGCGAGCGGAAAAAATGTCAATATCCTCGTACTTGACACACAGGTCTATTCAAATACAGGCGGGCAGCAATCCAAGGCTACCCTTACAGGAGCCGTGGCGAAGTTTGCAGCAGCCGGAAAAGCACAGATACCAAAAGATCTGGCCATGATGGCGATCAATTACGGGAATGTATATGTCGCTCGTGTCGCGATGGGGGCGAGTGATGAACAGACGGTAAAGGCGTTTATCGAGGCAGAGCGATATGAGGGGCCGTCGATTATCATCGCCTATGCCCATTGTGTCGCTCACGGGTATGATCTGAAGTATGGCATGGCGCATCAAAAGCTGGCAGTAGATTCCGGTCTTTGGCCGACGTTTAGGTATAACCCAAGCCTGGTAAAAGAGGGCAGAAACCCTATGCAGCTTGATTATAAGGGTCCAAAAATAGATGTGAAGAACTTTATGTATCAGGAAACACGGTTCAAGATGGTCGAAAAACTCAATGAGAACAATGCAAAAGAGTATCTGCAGACGGCAAGAGAGCATGCACAGGATATGCATAAACGTTATCTCAACCTGGCGCAGATCTCATCTACAGAAGAGGAATAAAATATGGACTTGACAACCAGTTATATGGGACTACAACTTAAAAACCCCATTATCGTCGGAGCTTCTCCCCTTACAGCTACTTTTGAGTCTATTCAATCACTTGAAGAAAATGGGGCTGCTGCTGTCGTACTGCACTCCATCTTCGAAGAGCAGATCAATCATGAGATGCATGAGATCGACCATTTTCTTTTCAAGGGGAGTGAGGATTATGCAGAAGCCTTGGGGTATTTTCCCGAGGTGACCTTGAGCAACCTTGAGTCGGATCATTATCTTGATGAGATCACAAGGCTAAAAGAAAACATCTCGATACCTGTTATCGCGTCACTTAACGGTGTCTCAAAAGGGGGCTGGGAAAACTATGCGAAAAAACTGGAAGATGCCGGTGTGGATGCCATAGAGTTGAACATCACCTATATACCGACTGACATCAATACGGATGCAAGAGATGTAGAGAGACTTTATATTGATGCACTTCAGGCCGTTAAAGCACAGATATCTGTTCCTGTCGGTGTTAAGATGAATGCTTTTTTTTCAGCTCCGGCACAAATGGCAAAACAGTTGGTTGATGCCGGTGCAAACGGATTGGTTCTATTTGATCGTCCTGTACATGTGGATATTGATCTTGAAAACCTTAATTCCCTGCACACGATCAATCCGACAAATCCCAAGGATTTAAGCGAGACACTTCGTTGGAGTGCTATTTTATATAATAAACTCAATACTTCTTTATGTGCATCAACGGGAGTGGGAACCCATGAAGATATACTCAAAGCGATGATGAGCGGCGCAGATGCCGTACAGATGGTCAGTGCTGTTTTAAAACATGGCCCAGGGCATATCCAAACCGTCTTAGATGATCTGGTGCAATGGATGGAAGAAAAGGAGTATGTATCGATCGAACAGATGAAAGGAAGCATCTCTTTACATCACACATCAAATCCAAGTGCTTATGAGCGAGCAAACTATATGAGATTACTTACTGATTACAGATATTGATTAAAAAAAACAATATATCTAATCACTTTATAAATGAGACTAGGAGGTGCACTATTTTAGTACACCTTTGTATTAAAAGACTAAGTTTAAGTGTCCTGAGTTTGAAGAAATGTTTCCACCTGCTGTATCTGATGGTGACGGATGATGTGCAAAAGCACTTGAACTCAAGGCTGCCAAAACTAATAAAGCTGCTGTAATCTTTTTCATATTAATCCTTTGTTTTATGTAGAGAAATTATGACAGATAAGTGTAAGTGATGCGTTAGTTGATTCAAAAGTTTTGAAGAAGGTTTGCTACTGTATCTGATTGAGTGTGATAGTGGAGCATAGAATATCTTTCAATAGAGCAGAGAAAAGGGCAAACTACATGAGTACATTTACAGATTACAGGTATTGATACGTTATTAAAACTTAATAACGTATCAATACTATAAAAGAGATGCATGTCTTTTTAATATTGATTTGGCTTCGTGAAAAGTAAATTGATATGGTGTGAAATCATTGTCCAAGGTGGTTAAAATTCACCCACTGTTTAAGGGTTAACTTTATTTGCAGGTTTACTGACATATATAAGCTGTTTTATATGTTTGACCTTTTTTTCTGTTTTGTGACATTTATACAGTATAAGACACTCAGATGTCTTCAACTTCAGAGATCTCTTTACTGGAGAGCGACTCCATTGTGGTTTCGACAATATCAAGGAATTTATTTTTATTTTTTTCATCCATGTTGTTATGCAGCATCTCTAGAATATATTTGATGCCGTTGGCATTGATTTTTTTATGACTAGCCAAGTAATGTACAAAAGTGATCATCTTGACATCTGTGATAGAGTATAGTTTCTTTGAACCTTCGGCATGTTTCTCAGGCAGTAGACCTTTCTCTTCATACATTTTCAAAGTACGGGGTTTTGCACTTAATAGTTCTGCAATACTGCTCAAAGGCAGAATGTCTTTTTCATTGTTCAATAAACCCATTAGCATCCTTTTTTCTTCCAAATTTTACAACAGTTTTTATTAAAGTCATATTCTTTTCACGATAAAGATTACAGTAAGTCTGTGAAAAAAATATTTTATTCTCAATATTTATGTATATTTTTTACATATTTTATGTAAAAAATATACATAACATAAGACATTAATATTATATTTATTTGTTTTATATATCATTGTATGTGAAAAAAACAAAGGAAGTTAAAATGACAAAAAAAATCACAATTACTGTAGTTTCAGCTTTGCTCTGTGCTTCAACAATGAGTGCAGATATTAAAAAAGGTCAAAAAGCATATTTAAAACAATGTAAGAAGTGCCATGGAAATGGAACAAAGGGTTCTTCCATGAAGAGTCAGGATGAATGGTCAGCTGCATTTGAAAATGAAGCGGCACTCTTTAAGAAATGGCATGCCGGTACTAAAGGTGAAAAATATACGAAAAGTAAAAAGTTTAAACGCTCTGCTCCGCATTTAAAAGATTTTCTACACCAATATGCGAATGACTCAGGAAATGTCCCTTCATGTGGATAAATAAAAAACAGGGAAAGATATCTCGATAAAAAAGAGTGAAAAGTGAAAACAATAAGCTTCAGGCATACAATGAAGACGCTGATAAAGTATCTATATATTTTCACATTGCTATTTCCATTTATCTCAACGACAATTGAAGCAGATGAAAAGCCAAACCAAGAGAATATGCTTGAACGCCCTTTAGTCGAGCGTTATATTTTGGATGAACTAAAAGCAATACGGCAGGATAATCAGCAGACG
This sequence comes from Sulfurimonadaceae bacterium, assembly GCA_041546465.1. Classification (GTDB taxonomy): domain Bacteria; phylum Campylobacterota; class Campylobacteria; order Campylobacterales; family Sulfurimonadaceae. Next base: position 483 of record JBFEWG010000002.1, on the reverse strand, counting down.
AGAATAGATATGGAACAGCGTATTGCCAATTCAAAGGTCGAGCAGACGGATCGGGCTGTACGCTATATCACCGATACCATAGGTAATATCTTTTATCTGATTGCAGCAGCAACATCCATCCTGTTTTTTGCGGGCTGGAACTCACTGCGTGATATTCGACACAAGACAGAAGAGTTGATCGAACAGCGTGTCGAGACAATCACTAAAAAATACAATGACGATCGTGAGATGCTTAACAAGCGTATGACTGAACAGTCCGAAAAGATCTTAAACAATCAAAACAGTATTTATAAGACGCAGTTTGTTCATTCACTTTGGATGCGGGCTCACTTAGAGACAAACCCTCAGTCAAAAATAGAGATATATGATGAGATCCTAAAGCTGAACAATGATGATTCAGAAGTCTATGCATATAAAGCGGATGCGGTATTGGATCTTGATGAATATGAATGGGCACTCAACTTAAGCAACAAAGCTGTTGAT
>JBFEWG010000001.1:0-56676 GCA_041546465.1 Sulfurimonadaceae bacterium | reverse complement strand
TTATGCTCAGCTGCAAGATGATAAATATTTGAGTGAAGAGGGTGTATATATCACTTTAATAGCAGATAATATGGGGTCGTTAAAAGAGGGATCTCCTATCTACTATAAGCAGATAAAGGCAGGAAAGATACTGTCTTACCAGTGGGATAGCAAATCGAAAAAAGTTTTTCTGAAAGGCTTTGTTGCCAAAGAATATGCCAGTGAAGTCCAGAATAACTCATTGTTCTATATTGCTAGCGGCATTGATGCTAAATTCGGTTTTGATGGACTTGAGATCAACACAGAATCATTAGAAACAGTCCTTACAGGCGGTGTGGCATTTTACACACCAATTTCACAAGACGGAAAAACAGTTCGCAACAATGAACAGTTTAAGTTGTATCCTACTAAATCCAAGGCGATGAATAAATATGTCGATATAGTCGTGCATAGTACAGACTCGCATGGCCTGGTTGCTGGGAACCTTGTGATGTACAAGAGTGTGATCATCGGTCACGTCAGTAATGTCAGACTTGAGAAAGAGCAGGTCGAACTCGATATCAAAATCGACAGTAAGTATGCCTATCTGCTCAAAGAAGACACGCTCTTCTGGCCGGAGGCTTTTGAGATGAGCCTGCAAGGTATACAAAACTTCTCTGCGGCATTAAAAGGCACCTTTATCGTCTTGAAAGAGGGTGAATCACAGAGGGATGAGGACTACTTTGTCCTTTTATCAAAAAAACCCTCTGCCCATTTTAATGAAAAAGGCTTGCGTGTTGTCGTAAAAGCAAAAAGATTGGGTGGAATCAAGGAAGAGACACCCTTGTATTACAGACAGATCAAGATCGGTTCTGTTTCACAATATCGACTTAGCGATGATGCGACCGGTGTTGATATTGAACTCTTCATTGAGCCGTGTTACGCGCATTTGATACGTAGCAACTCCTATTTTTACAATGCAGGTGGTATTGGCATGGAAGTAGGGGTTTTCAGTGCAAAAGTAAAAACGGAGACCTTGGATAGTATCCTTACTGGCGGGATTGCCGTGATGACACCTGATGAATACACTGACCCTGCTAAAGAGTCACAACTTTTCACACTGCATGAAAACCCGGATGAAAGAGGATTAAACTGGGCACCAAAACTTTACAGTTCTGATCCGATGTGTCAATAGCTCAATATCTGCTGCCGCCCAGGTAGTAGCCGACTTTGTATCTTACCAATGTCTTTTGTTCAGGCAAAGGGTAGCGATGATAAGAGTACTCTACCGTTTGAAGCGAAGTATCATCCAGGATCTGTTGACCTGAAGGAGAGATGACTTTCAAGCCGCTGATGTCTCCGTTTGGATGTAGATAGAACTCGATGATATTCATAGCATTAACATGCAGGTTTCGAGGGATGTTTACAGGTGCCAAACGGTTAAGTTGCTCTTGCGTGATCCGTCGCATTCGCTCTTGATTATCAATGATATATTTCTGTTCACCGGCAGAGAGTTTTCCGAAAGCCTCACCATAGGCCTCTTTGAAGTCGCTACCGATCTGTGTTCCTGCCTGCATCTTTTTCTTTGGTTCGGATTTACTCTTTTGTTTCTTTGAAAGTTTGGCGTATAAACCGCTCTTTTGTACGGGCTTGGTTGTTATATTGATGTCTTTATTGACCTTTTTAGTGACTTGCTTGACATACGCCTTTTTCTTTTCAACAGTTTGTTGCTTTTCTATCGGTTTGGTTTTCTGTTTTACCTTGGGTGGTGTCGTTGATTTTGTGACCGGTCTTGTCTGTGATGTTTTCTTCTGCGGCAGTTTTTTCATCTGCTTGCCTTTTGGCATCGGGGGCGCCTTAAGAAGAGGTTGTTGCTTGTTTTCAACCGCTGCAGATTTTTTTGATGTCTTTGGCTTTTCTTTTAAAGCGACCTTGATGCGGTGTTCTTTTGGCTTGTCGATGGTAACTTCAGGCTTTAGATGCAGCAGGAAAAAGAAGAGTACAAAGAGCAGGATATGAAACATGATTGCGATCAATAATGCGGCTGTACTTCTGCTCATGAATATCGTCTTTAGGGAACAGCGAAAGCACCATAAAATGGGCTTTGTGGCTTTTATTTGTAGCATTATATCAACTTAGAATAAATTGCATTTAAAACTGTTTTGATATACTTCTTTGAATTATTATCAATAGGAACTTTATGAATACTCAAACAAGTCAGAATGCATTTAATGAAGCACAAGAACTAATCCCCGGTGGTGTAAACTCACCCGTCAGGGCCTTTAAAAGTGTTGGTGGCACGCCAATATTCATTGAAAAAGGCGAGGGCGGTTATCTTCTTGATATTGACGGCAACCGTTATATCGACTATGTACAAAGTTGGGGGCCGTTAATCTTTGGTCATGCAGATGAGACGATCGAAAATGCTGTTATAGAAGCTGTAAAGAACGGTTTGAGTTTCGGTGCACCGACACTGGCAGAGACAAACCTTGCCAAATTGGTTATTGATCTGATTCCGTCGATTGAGAAGATACGTTTTGTAAGTAGCGGTACCGAAGCTGTTATGAGTGCGATTAGGCTTGCCCGTGGTTATACCGGTAGAGATGACATAGTTAAGTTTGAAGGCTGCTACCATGGTCACAGCGACTCCCTTCTTGTTCAAGCGGGTTCTGGAATGGTTACATTTGGAAGCCCCTCATCTCCAGGCGTTCCTGCTGATTTTACCAAGCATACCTTATTGGCTAAATATAATAATATTGACAGTGTCAAAAAGTGTTTTGAACAAAGCAGTGATATTGCCTGTGTTATCATCGAGCCTATTGCAGGAAACATGGGACTCGTACCTGCCGATAAAGACTTCTTGGCAGAGCTGAGAAAACTGTGTGATGCACATGGTACCTTATTGATCTTTGATGAAGTCATGAGTGGCTTTCGAGCCACACTAAGAGGTGCGGAAGATATCACCGGAACAGTTCCGGATCTGATCACGATGGGCAAGGTCATCGGCGGAGGAATGCCAGTGGGTGCTTTCGGCGGTAAAAAAGAGGTGATGGCGATGCTTTCACCGGAAGGGCCGGTCTATCAGGCAGGTACTTTAAGTGGTAATCCGGTTGCAATGGCTGCAGGCCTTGCAGCAATAACCAAACTAAAAGACAAATCGATTTTGTTTGGTATTCTTGAACAGCGTGCAAAACGTCTTCTTGAAGGTATGAAAGAAGCTGCCGAAGCAAACGGTATATCGCTTCAAACGGATGTTAGAGGTTCCATGTTCGGCTTTTTTTTCAGTGACAAGCCTGTCAAAAACTTCGATGATGCCTGTGCCAGTGATGAAAAACGCTTTGCCGCCTTTCATGCTGGGATGCTTGAAGAGGGTATCTATTTTGCCTGTTCACAATATGAGACAGGTTTTATATCGACAGCCACAACAGATGAGATGATTGAGCAAACAATCGAAGCAGCCAAGAAAGTGATGGCAAGAATCTAATGGCAGAAGAGAAGAAACCAAGAATAAAACCTATTATTGAAGGTGTTGACAGCCTTTCTTTAGGTGTCTCCATCGTTGTTGCCGTATTGCTTGGTGTTGGTATCGGTATCGGTTTGCAGAGACTGTTTGATGTCAAATGGGTCTTATGGATCGGAGTGTTTATTGGTGTGGCAGCAGCTATTCTTAATATATACAAAGCTTACAAAAAACAGATGCATGAGTTTGAAGAACTCAAAAAGAACAACCCGCGTTATCAAGACCAAAAACCACTGTATGATGATGAGGATGATGCGTAAATTTATACTTAGATTATTGCTAGTCAAGCTTGTCTTTGCTCTGGTCCTATTTGTGCAGGGGTATTGGTACTGGTTGCTAAACTTCGAACTCGCTTTTTTCAGTTCGATGGCAATTGTCTTTGGTTCTTTTTACGGGTATAGAAAACTCATATTAAAACGCTTGGAGTCGGGAGAAGGGTCTGATGATGACCTTCTTGAAAAGATTGAAGACCCTCATGCCTTATATGAAGAAGAACTGATACAGGATGAGGATGAACCAACAGATCTTGCGCAGGTCGTCAAAGATGAAAAAGCGCGATTAAAACAGAACAAAGAAACACTGAAGAAGACTATCAAGTCGACACCTGGTCTGTTTTCTGCTTGGCGTTTCATCCCATATATCGCTTTAATCCTCAGTTTTATCGGATTGAACAATAATAATGTTCTAGATATCCCGGCTTTTCTTATCGGCCTGGGATTGGGTGTAGTTTCTGCAGTTTTTATCGGATTGAAAGTGTTTAATCGGTAATCAGTGGTATATTCAAAATCGCTGAATTGAACTTAAAGTCTATAAAGATATTCATCTTGCCGGCGAGCCCTTTTAGTTCTGAAATCTGATTTTGATTCATCTGCTCACTTATGACCTCAATAGAAAAAAGCGTAAACTTTTTGCCTTCAGTCTTAATATGTTCCCCGACACGGAAATAAATTTTAGTTGTAATAACCTGAGAACCCTTATGCATGGCATAAACTTTATTCAGAAGTTTTATGAACCGTTCAGTAGCAATACGAATGTCGGGTATGGTCGGGTCAAAGTCTTTTTTGAATTGGCTTTCATTGCCAATAGAATTTGAGCTGATACACAGGTCAACAAGAGTATATATGTTAACAAGATCACCTTCGCTGCTTGGTTCAGAATAATGAAAAGCCGGTGACTGAAAAAGTCTGAGGCCGATCTCTTCTTCATTGTCATATCCGACCATCAATGCAAAAAATCGAAAACGTCCATATTCAAGGTCTAAGAAGCTTGTCTTAAACCCAGTATTGGCATTGGCATAGGTGATCGCAAGTTTAAACAGTGAAGCAGCATCTGTGTATCCAAGAAGATACTGCGCTTCATTGTTCAGTGTAAGGATCTTACCGTCACTGTCAAAGAGTATATATGGATTGTAGTCAAACTCAATCCATTTTTCACAAAAGTTCATAGACATCTTTCAATTACTCTTCGATATAGTTTTTCAGCTTACGCCCCACCTTAGGGTGTTTAAGTTTTTTGATTGCTGATGATTCAATCTGACGTACACGCTCACGAGTGACATTAAGCTCTTTTCCGATCTCCTCGAGAGTGCGGTCACTTTCATCATCCATAATTCCAAAACGCATCTTGATAACAGCTTTTTCTCTTTCATTAAGTTGTTCAAGCACACCTTCAATTTGTAGCTTCAAGTCATCTTTCAGGATAGACTCTGCCGGTGAAATAGAGTTCTTGTCTTCGATGAAGTCACCAAATCTTCCATCCTCTTCATTACCGATAGGTGCCTCTAATGAGATTGGCTCTTTCGTGATCTTAATAACGTTTTTAACCTTCTCGACAGTCAGTCCGACTTCTTTAGCGATTGTATCAACATCTGGCTCTTTTCCTTCTTCCTGAAGGTGTTTACGCATGATCTTGTTTATACGATTGATCGTTTCAATCATATGAATAGGAATACGGATTGTGCGCGCCTGATCAGCGATGGCACGTGATATAGCCTGTCTGATCCACCATGTTGCATAAGTAGAAAACTTATATCCTTTTTTATACTCAAACTTGTCAACCGCTTTCATCAGGCCGATATTTCCTTCTTGAATCAGATCCAAGAAAGGCAGTCCGCGGTTTGTATAACGTTTTGCGATAGAGACGACCAGACGCAAGTTGGATTTGGCCATACGTGTTTTACCGATTTCCGAGATCTCTTTACCACGCTTAATCTGCTCCAAAATCGCTATCAGTTTTTCCGGTTCCATATCAAAACTGTCTTTGGATGCCTCATTGGTCTGAATCAGCTTCTTGATCTCCATATAGGTACTAACCATCGTAGCTTCAGGGACCCTTGCTGTTACATCCTCTTTGGTAAGGTCAATAATTTCCTCAAGCAGTTTCGCATGGTTTTTACGTAGAGTATCATTAAACAGTGGCAGTTTATATTCCAAACGTTTAAGCTCTTTCTCAAAACCGTCCTCACTGTGAAGTGCCGTCTCCATTGATTTAACAAGTTCATTGATAAGTTTTGATGTCGGCCCAAGGTCTAGAAGTTTCTCTTTAAGGACTTTTTTCTTAAAACTTGCAACAAGAAAGTGCGTAATATGCTCTATATCCTCTTTATCTTCAGGGAACTCTTTGTCTGTAGCTTTCACCCACTCTTTCTTCGCTTTTTCCAAAGCTTTGAAACTTGATACGACTTTATCGACACGTTTTTTGTCTTTGGCTGTAAACTTCACCTCTTTTTCAGAATCACTGTCATCGTCATCTGAACCGTTGTCATCATCTGAGTTGTCACCAGAACCTTCGTCTTCAAAGTTTTTGAAGAGTTCTTTGACGCGGCGCTCTCTATTGATAAGAGGTTCTTTATAATCAAGAATAAAATCGATCAGGTAAGGTACGGAGCAGATGGCATCAAGAATGATGTTTTCACCGTTTTCTATACGCTTGGAGATTGAAACCTCTTCTTCTTTTGTAAGCAGTGGGATCTGGCCCATCTCACGAAGATACATACGCACAGGTGAGTCTGAACGGGACCATTCAAGCAGTTCACGCTCTTTGGTGATATCGAAATCCTCATTGTCGGCATCTTCAAGCATCTTTTTCTGTGCTTCACGACGTGCTTCCTGCTCTTGCTGATTAAGCATCTGAGCGTGTTCAGATGAAGTGAACAGGCACTTTTTATATTTCTGTGCATGTTTAATGATGTTTTTGATCTGAGTGGCAGTAGGCGCCTTCTCAAAAAGTTCTACGATCTCTTCATAAGTAATACAGGTGTCATCAGTGTGGGAAGAGAAGAGTTCTTCTATATTCTTGTTTAGCTCTTTTGCAGACAAAGAGGCTCCTTGCAGGTGATGTTTAATCTAAATTAAAGGTTGGATTATACCAAAACTTTTTTTAAACAAAACTATAATCAGCTACAAATGCCTGTTCTTTAGGGTTTTTTGAGATTTGTGATTTCTTGGATTGTTTTCATGTTTTTTCATATTTCAATCATGGAACAGCATTTGCTTTTGCTATTCAACTAATGAAGGAGCACAGATGCAAAACGGATTTTACTCTGCTGCAGGCGGGATGGTTGCCCAATTCTCACGGATGGACATGATCACAAACAATCTTGCCAATGTAAATACGAATGGATACAAAAAAGAGAATGTGGTGATAGGTGATTTTCTACGCCTTTATCAAGAAAAGCGTGATGAACTACCATTGGATAATCATACAAAGGAAGCGGCCAAGTTCACGCATCGAAGCCTTGCACGTGTTCCCCAGGTAATAGACTCATATAAGGATATGAGAGTCGGTGCATTCAAACACACCTCAAATACCTTTGATATGGCTTTGAAAGAGGAGAACCTCTTCTTCGCTGTCTTAACACCCGAAGGTGTAAAGTTGACCAAGGACGGTTCCTTTACATTGAATGACGAAGGCTTCCTTGTCACTCAAAAAGGTCATAAAGTACTCCCTGCCGATTATTTTGAAAACGGGAACTTTATTCAGTTCAATGTCGATGCAACAAACGTCGAACTTGACAAGAATGGTCAGTTTTCATATCTGGTGGCAGGGGAAAATACTTTTATCCCCTCCAGCCAGCTCCTTATTGTTGAACCTGAAAGTATAGATAAGCTTCAAAATGCATCGGACAACCTTTATACACCAGATCCGGCTGACAGACTAAACCCTGTTAAGGAATCCGGGGCTGTAGCTCAAGGTTTTTTAGAGAAGAGCAATGTCAATGCTATCCGCTCTATGGTCGGCATGATCGAAACCCAACGTCTTGTAGGCATGTATCAAAAAGCAATGGATACACAAATGAACGAAATGAACCGTGAAGCAATCGATAAGATTGCAAGTACACGGGCTTAATCAGATAAGGAATAAGATATGATGAGATCACTTTATACAGCATCAACCGGTATGCTGGCGCAACAATTACACATTGACAACACTTCCAACAATATTGCCAATGTCAACACTATTGGTTTCAAGTCTTCTCGTGCCGAGTTTGCCGACTTGATGTATCAAACGATGGAATATGCAGGTACGGGCACTTCTCAAATCACAAAATCACCAACAGGTATTGAGGTTGGACTGGGTGTTCGCCCAACGGCTGTCACAAAGATTTTCACTGAGGGTAATCTGAAACAGACAAGCAACAACCTTGACATCGCTATAACAGGAAAGGGTTTTTTCAAAATCGAGCTGCCTGACGGAACAGAATCCTATACAAGAAACGGTGCCTTCAAGCTTGATGAAAACGGTACAATAGTCAACTCTGACGGATACAGACTTGTCCCTGAGATCGTTGTCCCCGATGATGCTACTGATATCAATATCGGAACGGATGGCATCGTCACAGTCATTCAACCCGGACAGACCCAGGCAACACAGATAGGGCAGATCACGACAATCAACTTTATCAATCCTGCCGGTTTACACTCTTTAGGTGACACTCTTTATCTTGAAACGGAAGCTTCAGGTGTACCAATCGAAGACACGCCCGGACTTAACGGTCTCGGCCCATTAAGACAGGGGTTTGTAGAGCTCTCCAATGTTCAGCTTGTTGTTGAACTAACCGAACTTATTACCGGACAGAGGGCTTACGAAGCCGACTCAAAAGCGATCACTACTTCTGATGAGATGCTTCAAACTGTTGTCAACCTCAAACGTTAATAACACCATGATTATGGTGCTATTAATTAATATAAAGTAATCATAGCCTCTATTTAAACTCTTTTAAACCTCACTTTAGCTAGAATCACAAAAAAATTAACACAAGAGTCCTTATTCATACTAACCAGCAAGGTTGTTTATTCGGTACTCTTAATGCAGGATTTAAAATGCAAACTATTGAAGGTAAAGTCTGGAACTTCGGTAAAGACATAGATACGGATCTAATCATTGCCGCTAGATACCTGAACACTTCTGTACCTGAAGAATTAGCCAAACATGTCATGGAAGATGCTGACCCAGAATTTGTAAATAAGATGCAAGAAGGCGATATTATTGTCGCTGGTGACAACTTCGGTTGCGGCTCTTCACGTGAGCACGCGCCAATCGCTTTGAAGGCTGCGGGTGTAGCCGCTGTTATTGCACCAACATTCGCACGTATTTTCTATCGTAACGCCTTTAACATGGGGCTACCAATCTTTGAACTACCGGAGAGTGCTGAAATTACTGAAGGCCAAAGTGTCAAAATCGACATGGATGCCGGCACTATTACCAATCTAAGTACAAATAAAACATACAAGTTTACACCTATCCCACCATTTATGCAGGAATTGATTGCAGCAGGCGGGTTGATGAACTTTGCAAAAAAAGAAGTAGAAGAGGCTAAATAATGTCAACATATAAAATTGCACTTATCAAGGGTGACGGTATCGGTCCTGAGATTATTGATGAAGCAGTAAAGGTTTTGGACGCAGTCGCTTCATGTGAAGGTTTTGAGCTTAAATATAAAGAAGTCCTTATGGGCGGGATTGCCTATGATGTTCATGGAGATCCTTTACCTCAAGAAACCATTACGACTGCTATGGAAAGCGATGCTGTACTTTTTGGCGCTATCGGTGGTGAAAAATGGGATAACCTTCCACGTGAAAAACGCCCTGAATCAGGACTACTGCGTTTTAGAAAAGAATTGGGTGTCTTTGCAAACCTTCGTCCTGCTATGGTATATGATGAACTCATCAACGCAAGCTCGTTAAAACCTGAGATTATCAAAGGTGTCGACCTGATGGTGGTTCGTGAACTGATCGGAGGCATCTATTTTGGTGAGCCGAAAGGCCGTGATGAGAACAGAGGCTGGAATACGATGGTTTATAGTCGTTCGGAGATCAACCGTATCGCCCATGTTGCCTTTAAGTCAGCTATGGAGCGTGACAAGCGTGTCTGTTCTATTGATAAGGCGAATGTCCTTGATGTAAGTCAACTGTGGCGTGAGGAAGTCGAAGAAGTTGCAAAAGAGTACCCTGAAGTACAACTTACTCATATGTATGTCGACAATGCTGCCATGCAACTTATTCGTGATCCAAAACAGTTTGATGTAATGTTGACAGGAAACATATTCGGTGATATTCTCAGTGATGAAGCTTCTATGCTTTCTGGTTCGATCGGTCTTCTACCTTCAGCTTCTGTCGGAAGCAAAGTCGGTGTTTATGAACCTATCCATGGATCAGCGCCGGATATTGCAGGTCAGGGTATCGCCAACCCTATTGCAACGATAGCTTCCGCTTCGATGATGTTGCGTTATGCACTCAATGAAGTGAAAGCAGCAAACAAAATTGATGCGGCGATTGCCAAAGCGCTTAGTGAAGGATATCGAACAAAAGACATCAGTATGTATGACGCTAAAGAGGTCTGTTCGACTTCTGAGATGGGCTCCATCATCGCTAATTATGCGGCGCAATGCAAACACTAACTCTTGCAAATATCTATGAACTTCAAGGCCTGAAAGAAGAGGCCCTGGAAATATATCAAGAGATCCTGAAAAAGGACCCCAATAACGCTGATGCGAAGATAGCTATACGCCGTCTTAGCGGTATGCGTAAAAAATATCTGGGCTGCAATGAGCAGATGAAAGACTTCTTTATCAAGATGGAAGACCCAATCGAGTTTAATGAGTTTGAAAGGTGGTTGTTAAAGCTATGGAATTAAAAGATGTTATTCTCTCAACTCTTGAAGAGTTAGAACACTCTAAAAGTGAATCGACAGCCGATACTACAGCTTCGTCTAACACAGAAAACAAACCGCTGGAGACAGCAGAAGACACAAACTCTCATCTGCTGTCTTCACATAATGAAGCTCTTTTCCTTGAAAATATAAAAGAGCGTATCCATGTTCTGTTTGAAGGTTTTCAATCACCCAATAATGTCAATATCGAGGCTAAAGTCGACCTGACCCTTAACTTTTTAGAGTTCCTCCTTTCATCTATAGAAACTCGTCTCAAAGAAATCAAGAAATGAAACAATATAGAATACTTATTGATTGTGCCGATAAAAAAGGCCTGGTCTACACGACCTCGAAGCTTTTTTATGAACTTGAACTCAACATTCTGTCAAACCACGAATTTGTCGACAGTGAAAATGAAAAATTCTTTATGCGAAGTGTCGTCGAAGGTGACATCGAAGAGCCGACCTTGCATGCTAAACTTGACGAAGTGCTTGCCAGTGAGATAAACTTCAAAGTCGTTTCTCCACGTAAAAAAAATATTGTTTTGATGGTCACCAAGGAGTCCCATTGTCTTGGTGACATCCTTATCCGCTATGAAGCGGGTGAGCTTGATGCAAATATTGTCGCTGTCGTCTCGAATTATGATCTTTTAGAGCCATTGGTAAGTAAATTCAATATTCCTTACTATTGCGTTTCGCATGAAGGTCTTGACAGAGATGAGCATGAAGCTGAAGTATTAAAGTGCCTGGAGCAATTCACGGATATCGATTACATTGTATTGGCAAAATATATGCGTATCCTGACACCTCGTTTTGTTGAGGCGTATGATGACAAGATCATTAATATACACCACTCCTTCTTACCAGCATTTATCGGAGCGAACCCTTATAAGCAAGCTCATGAACGCGGTGTTAAGATCATTGGCGCAACGGCACACTTTGTCAACAATGACCTGGATGAGGGGCCCATCATCTCGCAAGATGTTATCAGTGTAAACCATGATCACAGCTGGAAAGACATGCAGCAGTCAGGCCGCGATGTCGAGAAGGTCACCCTTTCACGTGCCCTTAAACTTGCCCTTGAAGATCGAATCTTTGTCTATAAGAACAGAACGGTTATATTTTAATGATCAATCTTGTCCTTGTCCATCCGCAGATCCCCAACAACACAGGCGCCATAGGACGTCTCTGCGTCAATACCGGTACGACACTTCATCTGATTAAGCCAATCGGTTTTGATATTGATGAAAAGGCGGTTCGTAGAGCAGGGCTGGACTATTGGCATAAGTTGGACCTGCATGTATGGGAAAGCCTTGATGAGTTCTTTGCAGAAAATGAGAAGGCCAAGTACGGATATTTTGCAACGACTAAGACCGATAAGCCATATTTTGAAGCCTCATTTGAAGAAGATTGCTATATATTTTTTGGGAGCGAGACCAAAGGCATTCCAGCCGAAGTCCTTGAACAGTACTCTGATCAATGTATAACTATTCCCATGACGAAAGAGGGTAGGAGTTTAAACCTTGCTATAAGTACAGGGATTGTTTTATACGAGGCCATTAAACAAAACTTTACTTCTTATCAGGAACTGATGTGAAAGCTTTTCTTGACATCATCATACCTGCTGCCTTCATCCTCTTCTTAATATTTATTTTCGCTGGATACCATGCTTCAAAGCATAACCAGGATAAATCAGAATAATATATTTATAAAATTTTATCTGCCAAGTTTTCCAGGGATCTTTCAAATCTTGTAAACATTGTTTCTGCTTTCTTGATAATCTTTGCCATCTTTTATCCTTTTAAACACCTCAATTTGAAGTTTTATTGGGACAAGTTTAATTGTATTTGACATTCTTTCTAAATAATATTGCAAATTGACATATAATTCTGTAAAATAATTGCAACGCCTTATTATTACAATATAAATCACGATTGAAGGAGGCCCTAATGAAAGGCTTTAGTGAAATAGTTGAAGAGATCAAAGATGTTGTTTCAGAGGATTTTCCCGGTAAAAAGATCTTTGACAAGGATGTCGCAAGTTTACTTGGTATATCACAGATGAACTTTGCCACGATGAAAAAGAGAGACAAGATTCCCTATGAAGAGTTACTAAACTTCTGTGCAAAGCGTTCTATCGCGATTAACTGGTTGCTTTACGGTCAATCTCCAGAGAGTCTGATTGAACCGACAAACAGATATTATATGGTGCGATACTTTTCAGATGTCAGTGCTTCAGCCGGTGGAGGTGCGCTTGATAATGAAGAGAGTTCGGTGCCCATGATGCTCGAGGGAAGTTTTGTGGCCTCATTGGGAGGTGAAAGGGAACTGAAAAACATTGAAGCATTGAATGTTTCAGGTGATTCAATGGAACCGACCTTTGCCTATGGTGACATCATTTTTATCAATCGCAGCAAGGTTGATATCGGTAGAGGAGGTATATTTACTATAAATACAGAACATGGACTCTTCATTAAAAGATTACAAAAGCGTATAGACGGTAAAATCGATGTTATATCTGACAATAAAGAGTATGAGAAGCAGACCTTAATGCCGCATGAACTAAGTGTGGTTGGACGCGTAGTAGGAAGGTTTGGTTCTGTAGACTAAGAATAAGGACTATAATAGATGAGACAGACTTGCTTTCTTCTCTTAACAGCTTTGGCTCTGGCCTTTGGTGGGTGTGCGCAACATGCCTCCACACAGGAAAAAGAAGTCAGCTTTCAAGACCTTGAAGTTTTCCCTCAATATGCTCAGGCCTATGAGAGTAATATGAACTCTCATCTTTCACTTCTGCCTGTACAGAAAGGCTATGATGAAAAATATTTTGAGCCATGGCATTACAAAGAGCCGCCTTTTGATTGCGAAAGTATTCTGTGGCCGCATAGAAGCTATACCTATGAAACAAGCTACGGAGAGAATCTAAGACCATTAAAGGAAGAGTGGTTTGATCAAATGTTATCCAAAGGTAATTATGAGGCATATGGCACTTTAAATAAGAAAGCCATATCCCTTTATTATTTGAACCTTAGAAGTTTTCCTACACATAAGCCCGTGTTCAAAGACCCTAGACGTGCAGGGGAGGGATACCCTTTTGATTATCTTCAAAACTCCGGCATCAATGCCAATGAGCCTCTCTTTGTCTCTCATCTGTCAAAAAACGGTGAATGGGCTTATGTCTTCACCTCATATGCAACCGGATGGGTTCCGCTACGAAAAATCGCATACATTGAAGATGATATTGCTGCCAAATGGAAATCTGCACGACAGATCGAACTGATTGACGACAACTATGCGATATATGATAAACATGGTGGATTTGTCTTTAAAAGCAGGGCAGGTATGCGTCTTCCTCTAATCAGTATTGAAAAGACGCATTATACGGTTCTAGCTATAACTGCAGGCAAGAAACACACCCCTATCTATACTGAAGTCACAATACCTTTTACAGTGGGCAGAGAAGGGCATATGAAGATTAATGCAGACAACCTGAAACATATGACTGATCTTATGCTGCAAAGCAAGTACGGCTGGGGTGGCCTAAACAAAGAAAGAGACTGTTCATCGATGTTAAGAGATATGTATGCACCCTTTGGCTTATGGCTGCCGCGTAACTCTTCAGAGCAGTCAAAAGTCGGAAGAGTCATCTCATTGGAATTTCTTACACCTGAACAGAAAAAAGAAAAGATTATAAACGAAGCTATACCATTTGAAACGCTTTTATATAAAAAAGGCCATATCCTTCTTTATCTGGGTCTTTATGATCAAGAGATAGCTGTTTTACATAATGCATGGGGTGTCAAAACGATGACGTCGCAAGGTGAGGGCAGAAGGATAATAGGTAAGACCGTCATATCATCACTTGAGCTTGGAAAAGAGTTTGAAGACTATGATGAGGAGAAAGGCCTGCTCTCTCAACTATGCAGTATGAATATTATCACTCAGGAGAAATAATCTGTTTAAGCAAGGATATCCAGCAGTGAACCCAACATCTCATCTCGTGTACGAATAGCGCTCCCTTGAACCTCGTGCCCTCTCTGAATAACAACTTGGTCGGTAAGCTCTCTGGAAAGATTCGTCTGACTAAGATTTGAGCCGTTGTCTGTAGCAGATTGAAAAGCGGCAGTAACACCATTAGCACTCTCATGTAGCGATGTTTTGGTTGGAACGAAACCTTCTGTATTCACATTAGCAACATTATGAGCATTTGCATTGGCAAACTCCTGATGCGCTATAAGTGATGATACGTTTGCGGAAAAATTAAGCATACAATATCCTTTCTTCTTTTCAAATAATACTCTAGGACATCTAAAAGAAGCATAAGAAAAAAGAGTTAGAAGAGGCCTTTAAAAGCTCTCTTCCAATGTGATTAATGCAGATCAGCGTTAAGTTTTATTTCACGCGTACTTCTGCGTGCTAAAATTGTACCCGTTTGTGAGTCTTGTCTAAAGTGAAGACCGTTAAGTGACGCCAGTTCTTTACCTTTGAATGTTGTACCAGACAGATTTACTCCCGGGTTAGCTTCATTGATTTTTACCAATTGATCCGGGTCAATGCTTACCTTGGTCCCTTCCAGTATTGCCAGGCCTGCATCAATGATACACGCATCGCCAAGTGGAATACCACAAGTCGAATTGGCTCCTAACAAAGAGTTTTTACCCACAGAGATAGGATTGCCGTCGGTACCGCTTAAAACGCCAAGAATAGAGGCCCCACCACCAACGTCAGAGCCATCGCCAACAATGGCTGAACTCGAGATACGTCCTTCAACCATACTCACACCTGTAGTGCCGGCATTGAAGTTGATGTACGACGCACCCGGCATAACCGTTGTTCCTGCATGAAGCTGAGCACCGAATCGCACCTTGGAAGTGTCTAGGATACGTGTGTTATCAGCCGGTATGATGTGCTGTAGGAAGCGTGGGAACTTATCGACAAAATCAATCTCAGGGTATTCATTACGAAGTTTCAGTTCGATCTCATTAATACGCAGGTAGTCAAGGTCAATCGGTGTGTTCCCATGCCAAGCGACATTAGGAAGTGCTCCAAAGGCACCATTTAAGTTAATGCTTCTAAGTTCAACTTTTGCCTGGGAAAGGGCATAGAGCTTAAGGTAAGTCGCTTCTACACTTTCACAAGCAGCATCGTCAAACAAGAAAACAACACGGAACTCACCCTCTCTCATACCATCATCTAAGAGCAACTGGAAAAGCTGAACAATCACCTGAACGTTTTTATGAGCATCACCAACAGCCTCAGTCAAATAAGGATTGAACGTGTCAATACAGTGTTTGACAAAGTCAAATGTTATATTACACGAAACCTCGTTTTTGGTCGTATCAACATCAATGCCACATGCTTTAAGTGCACCGATAAAAACAGCAGCACTGCCAAAGTTTTCATTCCAGTTGATGACCGGATAAGTGGCCTGAAGTACTTTCTCATTATCAATTTGACTTAGATCGACACGACAGATACCAAATGCAATCGGATCTTTATAACCAGGTGTCGCTTTAATATCTTCAACAAATGCTTTGAATTCTTCAGTAGTTCTTATCATGTTAACTCACTTATAAAAATTTTGGCGAATGATAACATAAAAACAACCGAAGGTGGGATAGGGCAGATTAATAGCAGCGGAATACTTAATAGTATTTACTATTAAGCATATAATAAGTGTCTGTCTAGAAAAAACTTCCTTGATTCTCATTCTCTAGCGGTCGGCGTTTTTCTTTACTCAACCATTCCTGCAGTAGTTGGTCAACCACTTTACTAAGACTCATCTTATATCTGATGCGTGCATACTTCATCGAATCGTCCCACACTTGTCTGTCAACAACCAGGGATCTTGTTACTTCATCTTTTGGTTTCATCTCAACACCTCTTATATAATAAACTATATAATAGTATGTCTTGCCTGAAAGCCTCCTTGTTGATAGTATTGTTGCATACAGAAAATCGTATGTTCCCATTGGTTAACATAATGTAAATTCTCTTTAAAACAATCAATATAGACTTCTAACTTTTGATATCAAGTCTTCCACCCTCTGCTACAGAAAATGAACTCTTCATATTGTCTATATACTTATTGATATGACTCATCATTTTGCCCTCATCTGTTTTTTCCAATGCAAGCTCTTGACGGGCTTTTGCTTCCATCAATGCAGCAGTAGCTGCAACCTTGAAATCTTGAGGACTTGGGTTTGCGGGAGCCAAGGCAGCAGACTGGACCTCTTTGGCGATTGCTATGCTCTCTTGTGGTGTCTTGCCCGATGGGATGTTTATTGGGACTTCGCCACCTATCGCATAGAGTCTGCCGTCTGGACCTTCCTGGTATGTGAAATTTGCACCCCCGCTGACTACAACAGATCCACCGGTAGCTATATGGGCTGCCTCATGCGCTCTTACTTCACTGTCACGTTGTTGCAGTTGCGCTACTTGTCTACGCTGACTGTTTGTCAGACCAGAATCGGTCTTATTTACGGAGGTGTTGTTGTCTGGATTGTCTTTATGGGTGTCTACATCAATACTGCCCTGCCTGAAACAGTAAGCAGAAGTACATGAATCCGTCTCTTGATAAGCGTGGGCTGCAGCAAAATTTATCGTATGCGATGAAATCTTCATAATTCACATTATACCTTAGCTGTAGAGCGGTTTTGTCTAACAAATAGATTTAATATGACATTAAAGGTAAATGACCTATAGTAACAAATAAAAACAATTCAGGGGTGTTCTATGGCTACGATAAGCTTGGTTGATAATAGAGATGGCAAAACATATGAATTTGAGATATTGAGTCCCAGTGTGGGTCCAGATGTCATTGATATTCGTTCTTTGTACCAGCAGACAGGTATGTTTACCTACGATCCCGGTTTTACTTCCACTGCAAGCTGTAGCTCGGAGATAACCTATATCAATGGCGAAAAAGGCGAATTAAGATACAGAGGATATGACATCAGTGACCTGGCGACTAAAAAAAGCTATCTGGATGTCTGCTATCTGCTTTTAACTGGCAAACTCCCTTCTCGAAATGATCTTTCCGCCTTTGATGTAGAGATTCGCAAACGCTCGTTTGTCCATGAAGGTTTAAAAAACCTTTTTTATTCCTTTCCGGACAGTGCACACCCGATGGCAATGATGGCATCGTCCATTTCAGCCCTTTCTGCCTTTCATTATGAACACCTTAATATTGACAAAGAGGAAGAGTTCCAGGTCATGGCACGACGTATCATCGCCAAAATACCAACACTTGCCGCCCTCTCCTACCGAAGAAGCCTCGGGATACCTTTTATATATCCTGACATCGAACGATCTTTTACAGAAAACTTCTTGTACATGATGCGTGCCTACCCCTCTGCCGACATCTCTATCAGGGATGTCGAGATACGTGCGCTTGACACCATCTTCACCTTGCATGCTGATCACGAGCAAAATGCTTCGACGTCTACCGTAAGAAGCGTCGCCTCGACAGGTGCACACCCTTACGCGGCAGTATCTGCCGGGGTCAATGCACTCTGGGGCCGCGCACATGGCGGAGCAAACGAATCGGTCATTGCTCAGCTTGAGATGATAGGAAGCCTTGAGAATGTGGATGAATACATCAAGAAAGCAAAGGACCCGGATGACAATTTTAAACTTATGGGATTTGGACACCGCGTATATAAGAACTTCGATCCACGAGCGAAGATCCTCAAAAAGCTTTTGGATGAACTTGAAGAAGACCTCGGTGTCAACAATGAACTGCTTGAAATAGCAAAGAAGATCGAAGAGGTTGCTCTTACCGATGAATACTTTATTCAACGAAAATTGTATCCAAATATTGACTTTTATTCAGGACTGATCCTTACCGCACTGAAAATACCAAAGAACATGTTTACAATAATCTTTGTAATCGGTCGTTCTGTCGGTTGGATTACTCAATGGATCGAACTTAAACATGATAAAGAGATGAAAATAGCACGACCTCGTCAACGCTACACTGGTCCGACAGAAAAAGAGATCAAATGAGCAGTAAAGAAGAGCTGCTAAATGAGATCACGAATCTCATCAACCAGTATGGCACACCCTCAAGCATCAATCCAAGTGTTCTCAGTTTTCTTTCCGAAGAGGACCTGCAGAGTATTAAAGCTTCCCTTATCGAAAGCAAAAAACACCATCTCGATGATAAAGAGTGGCTGCATCAATTCAAAAAAGAGCTTTAGCAAGCCGGCTTGAATTATATACAGCCATATCACTCTCTTTTAAGTTTAACAGAATATAATTACAACACTATATAACATTGTTTATTTTGCACTTAATCAAAATTTAACGGGATAGGTTAATTGATGATATTTAATACCTCTGTGCAATAAACAGCGTATAATTTCTAAAACTAAAACCAGGAGAATGCATGGCAAATGTTGATTTAGTACAACTCACTGAACAGACAAAAAAACTAACGGCAATGGTCGTCGAAGATGAGGGTGTGGCTAATGAGCTACTAAGCTCAACTTTTAAAAACTTTTTTTCTGAGGTCTCTTCTGCTTTTAACGGTAAAGAAGCTCTTGAGATGTTTGAACGACTGCAACCGGACATCATTTTTGTTGATATCGTTATGCCGGAGATGGATGGGATCGAACTGTCACGTAAAATACGTGAGATGAATCCAAACCAGATCATCATCGTCATTTCTGCGAGTAATGATATTCAAAAAATATCCGAATCTATCGAGATTGGTGTTAACAGTTTTATACAAAAACCTATTGACACCAAAAAGATCATCGAACTGCTTAGCAATGTGACTTCACTGATCAGCAAGAAGAAAAAAGTAGAGACAAAAACATTCTCTATTTCTCTTCCACTCAACTTGTATGAACTGGTCGATGAAAATGCAAAGACAGAGAGCATTTCGAAAAATGCCGTTATCATCAGAGCACTGCGTTCATTCTACGATCAATAACAAAAAAGGGCAACCGCCCTTCTCTCTTTAAGTTAACTTTCCCCTTCATTTAATGCGCACAATGCTCAGTCTTTCACAGGCAGTTCAATACGGAATTCCGCTCCATTGTCTATATTTACAGCACTTAAAGAACCAAGCATCATGTTCTCTATGATCCGCTTTGACATATATAGACCTAAGCCTGTACCCTGAGTTTGTGCCTTTGTAGTGAAATAAGGGTCGAATATTTTCAACAAGACATCTTTCTTTATCCCTCCCCCGTCATCCTGGACCAAGATCAATGCCTGTGAGTCCATTTTCGAGATAGAGACTTTGATCTCTCTCTTCGAACTGTTATTGGCCACGATGGCTTCCTGGGCATTATTCAAGATGTTGATCATAACCTGCTTGAACTCGTTTATTCCACCTGTTATCCTGCTGTCTTCGTTAACTTCTATTTCGCAGTTGATGTGATGATAGGAAAGGTTTGTCGAAACAAGAGCATAGACAGACTCAACAGCATCCTTAAGACTAAAGATCTCTTTATCATCACTTTCTTTGAAAAAGTTTCTGAAATCATCAATGGTCTGTGACATGTATTGTAAAAGATTGTTGGCTTTATTGTAGGACTCCTCCACCTTGTCTGAAGTCAGGTTTCCCAATTGATATGATATATAGATATCTTGCATGACCAGTGCCATTATGTTTAAGGGTTGGCGCCATTGATGTGCAATGTTGCCTATCATCTCACCCATGGAAGCAAGGCGAGACTGCTGATACATCATCTGGTCTTTTTCACGGTTCTTTTCGACCTCCTTATGGATCTTCTGTTCCAGGGTGTCATTAAGCTTTTCGATAGCTTCCTGATGCGACCTTAACTCTTCTTCGATAACCTTCTGTTTACTGATATCGGTAATAAATGCAAAGGTTTTGAGCTGATCATCCTGATCATGCATCGTTGTGGCATTGACAAGCCCGTACAGCACAGAGCCATCCTTTTTTCTGAAAACCATCTCATAGGTACGGCTGGAGATCTCATTGATCAGTTCCGCCTGTGACATGCAGTGAGCATGATCTTCTGCATCAATGAAATCAAAAGGCTTTTTGTTGAGTAGTTCTTCTTTCTTGTAGCCAAGCATCCGGCATAAAGAGAAGTTGACATCAGTGATGTTAAGATCAGTGTCAAGTAGCCAGAAACCTTCTGTCGTTGTATTGATAATGCCGGCATATACAGCCTCATCAGTTGTGCTTGAACAGGTGGATACCTTCACATTACAGTAAGATTCGGCATCGTCGGTGACTTTTATAAAGTTAAGCCTGGTCTGTTCTATCGTATCAGAGAAGACTTTAACGATTGTAGGTTTCACACATACACTGCAAATGATATCGGACAACTCCCCTATGAGTTTCTGATCAGAAGCATGAATCTGAACAAGAACACCCTGATCAAAATCGTTCTTATTAATAAACATGATCAGGTCATCCGTATCTATAAACGTGTAATCCATTTGTTTCATGCAATTATTATAACTAAAATATATACTTCTCAGCTTTGCTCGATTCAAACATTTTTCACGCTATATTTTTATTATTACTTAAGAATATAAAGACTATAATTCCGCCACAACAAATTAGTTGTCTTCACGGCCCCATCATCTAATGGTTAGGATTCATGGTTTTCATCCATGCCATAGGAGTTCGAATCTCCTTGGGGTCACCACTTTCAAACAAATAAATCCATCAAAAATCAAAACACTATCAATACTGATCAACAGTCATTCCATATTCTTGTTCAAGTCTTGTTTCTCCAGATTATGTTAGAATTCGATAATTTTATTTTAGGAATTTTAATGTTACGTTTTGCATCCAGCCCTACAGGGGATCTGCATATTGAAAATCTTCGTATAGCTCTTTTTAACTATATACTTTCTGTCCAAAAAAACGAGGACCTTGTTATCCGTATCGAGGACACGGACAAGGAGAAAATCATTGAAGGAAAAGAAAATGAGATCATTGGGCTGCTAGATCTTTTCGGTATTCAATACAGAGATGTGCTTTACCAAAGTTCATACCTTAAATATCATCGTGCCATGGCGCTTCAATTGTTGCATGAAAAGATCGCTTTCAACTGTTTTTGTAGCCCGGAAACATTGGAAGCCAAGCGTGATCAAGCCAAGGCTGAGGGTAAGACTTATCACTATGATGATGCCTGTCTATCTTTAAGACCGGAAGAGACTATAGACAATGAATCGCCTTTTACAGTACGTTTACGCAAACCGACAGTAGATGTGACATTTACTGATGCCGTTAAAGGGGAGATGAGTTTTTCACCTGAAGAAATCGATAGCTTTATCATCATGAAAGCTGATAAGAATCCGACATACAATTTTGCCTGTGCGGTTGATGATATGATTTCGGACATTTCCATGGTCATTCGCAGTGAAGAACAGCTCTCTAACACACCACGGCAAATAGCCATCCGTGCGGCATTGAACTATACGAAAGAGATTGTGTATGCCCATGTGCCGATTATGCTCGACAAGCATGGTGATAAAATCAATGGACAAGATATGACGACATTCAATGCCAAATGGCTGCTTGAAGAGGGATTTCTTCCTGCCGCAATCACAAATTATCTTATCTCTTTAGGCAATACGGTACCGCAGGAGGTCTTTACGCTTGAGGAGGCATTGAAGTGGTTTGATCTCTCCCAGATATCAACAGAGCCGGTGGTTTTTGATATCGACAGATTACGTTTGATCAATCGGCAACATCTCTTAAATCTTGATGACGTCGAACTATCAAGATATGTCGGGTTTGCAGATGAGGAAATCGGAAAACTTGCCAAAGTCTATCTTCAAGAGGTTTATACAACCAAAGAGTTGCGTGGGAAGATCTCACCTATCTTTGCAGACAAAGCCATCCCGGATGAATACGTCAAACCTGTAGCACGGATAAGAGAGGTACTTAAAGAGGCACCTTTTTTTGAAGCCTTTGATGATTTCAGATCATATTTGATGCACGAAAGCGGAATCGAAGGTAAAGAGTTTGCAGCATCCCTGCGCATACTTCTTTGCGGTACCACTGAAGATGGCCCTGCCCTCGATATTGTCTACCCTTTGATTAAAAACTATCTTACGGAGGTTATCAAATGAATCAGGTTTTCATAGAACTACTCGGTCTTTTCAATGCACTGATCGGTGTCTATATGTGGATCGTCATCATTGCAGCTCTTTTAACCTTTGTAAGACCTGATCCTTTTAACCCTATTGTCCAGTTTCTATATCGTATGACAAACCCTGCCTATGCAATGGTAAGACGCTTTATACCGACTATGTTCAACGGTATAGACTTGGCTCCTCTTGTGATCATAATCGCCTTACAGGTTATACAGATATTCGTCAGGGCTATACAGCACGCTTTATGATCAGAATACTTTTCATACTTCTGCCTGTTGTTTTATGGGCCGAGCTAAGTCTTGATGAACTTGAAACAAAACCTAGCGGCCATATCAGAGACTTTCAAATATGGCAGTTTATGCAGAAAGACATCACCCCTTCACAAGCTGATTCCGCTTACTCTCTTGTCAATAATAGGGAAAACAGTAAAATATTGAAAGCTTATGCCGGCAAGACGGACAACCTGATTGTCAAAAAGCGTTTTATGTGCACAAGAGGCAATATTGATTTCTTGCTTGGTGAAACAGATGCAGACTGTATAAACAGAGGATTGAGTTATGCGAAAGCCATGGCCCTTGACGACAAACAAAGAGAATACTTTGCAAAGCTTTTACAGGAGAAATATCCAAAAAAAAGCATGCGCCTGACCTTAATGAACAAGCACCCCTTCTTACCAAATCTTTTAGCGAGCGGCAGCGATCATTATCTGAAAATTTTCAATAATATAGGTGCGGAGAACAGGCAAAAGTATTTCGATGTTAAACTCTCACAAAAGGATATCAACCTTTTGGCAGATGACAGACGGTTTGCAAGAGCTATAAAGTATATCGTCACTGACCCGAAAATGCAGAGGATGCAAACTTCTCTGCTTCAGCTTTCACCGCATGAGTTATCTGCCCAATCCTATTTCTTTCTTGCGCTCAATGCCCTGAGGCACAAAGCTGTCAACAAAGCAGGTTATTACCTGGAGATATCACATAATAAAGCCTATTACCAGATGGACAAAGACAAGGCATCTTTTTGGCACTATCTTTTAAGCAAAGAGAGACAATATCTCCAGCGCCTCATCGAGAGCAGTGATATCAACATCTATACACTGTATGCTCGGGAGAAACTCCACCTGAGTACAGAAAACTATTTTACACGTCGTGACCTTGATAGACAAACTTCAGAACACAACCTCAGTGACCCTTATATCTGGCAAGAAACCCTGAATCAGATCAGAACGTCGAAGAAAGACGAACTCCCGGGACTTCTAAAGACTTTTAATACCCAGGATGATGAGGTCATCAATGCCTTCATCTATTCAAAGTCTCTGGATTATAAGATACATAACTATATCATGCCCTATAAAAAAGCAACCTATGCTTTAAGCAGTGATGACAAAGCATTAATCTATGCTTTGGGCCGTCAGGAAAGCCACTTCATACCTTCAGCAATCTCCAGGTCCTATGCCTTGGGCGTGATGCAGATGATGCCTTTTTTGATAAGATCACTGGCGAAACAAAAGAAAGAAGAGATTAGACTGGAACAGATGTTTGATCCGTACAAAAATATCGAATATGCCATCGAGCATCTAAAATATTTGAAAAAACACCTTTATCATCCGCTTTTCATTGCCTATGCCTATAATGGCGGTATCGGGTTTACAAAAAGATATCTGCTTAAAGGCAATTTTTCACAAGGCAGTTTTGAGCCTTTTCTCAGTATGGAGTTGATGGCAAATACTGAAAGCAGAGAATATGCCAAAAAAGTGCTTGCGAATTATGTTATCTACAAAAAGATTATCGGTGATGAAGTCAACATCACCTCTCTTTTTGAACGGTTAAGTGAACCTTCTTATACCGACGGATTTAGACGTAAAAAAATAGCAATGAAAGAATAACGTTTAAGTCATATTGCACTGAAACGGAACATAATCTGTATAAAACTTTTCAAAATCTTTTACACTAAGCGGTTTTGAGCAGTAATATCCCTGATAGATATCACATCCGATACTTTTCAGGTAGTCAACCTGCTGCTTGTTCTCCACACCTTCGGCTATGATATCCATTCCGAGTGTCTGCCCCATCTTGACAATAGTCTCAAGAAATACAGCACCCTGCGGTTTGTCATAGTCGTCTACAAATGCTTTATCTATCTTTAGATGATCAATAGGGAAGTCTTTCAGATAGGATAGAGATGAATACCCTGTACCAAAATCATCAAGCGAAATGGATATCCCTTCTTTATGGACCATATCAAGCTTTTCAGTATTGATTTCTGTCTGCTCCAAAAAGAGGTACTCTGTGATTTCAAAATCAATTTTAGAGGGGTCGTTATCATATCTTTTTAACAGCTTTTTCAATTTCTTTTCAAACGAGCCATCAAGGAGTTGCTGGGTTGCAATGTTGATTGACACAGTGATGTCTACCCCCTGCTCTTGCCATTGAACCTGTTGCTTCAAGGCATTTTCAAGTATCCAGTTGCCCAGTTCGATAATAAAACCATTCTCTTCTGCCAGCGGAATAAATACATTTGGCAGTACAATGCCCTTTGTCGGGCTGATCCAGCGTATTAAAGCCTCGGCCCCGATGATCTCACCAGTGGTGAGGCTTATCTTGGGCTGATAGAAAAGCTCATACTCGTTTTCCTTCAAGGCCTCTCGCATAGATTTATCAAGTGCTATACTCTCCTGCACCTTGGCATTAAGCTCCTCGGTGAAAAAATGGTATTGTGCACGCCCTTTGTTTTTGGCTTCATACATTGCAATGTCAGCATGCTGCATCAATGAACCGATATCCTCTCCGTCTTTAGGAAAAAATGCAACACCGACACTGCTGGTAACATCGACAGGATGTGTCTGAATGATCCATGTACGACTCAACCTCTCCTGTATACGTTTGATGATTGATGTAAGTTCATATAGAGAGTTGTATTGATGTAAAACAATAACGAACTCATCACCCCCGACCCTTGCAACGAAGTCATTTGAACGCAGCACCTCTTGTACAACCGATGCAACCTGCTTAAGGAGTTCGTCACCAACCTTATGACCCAATGCATCGTTGACATCTTTAAAATGGTCAAGGTCAAGAAACATAAAAGCAAATTCTTTTTCGGTACGTCTTGAGTCAGCAATCAGCCGATCAAGAAACTCATGCAGTGCATTCCTGTTCGCCAAACCGCTCAACGCATCAGTACGAGCGACTTGATAAAGTTCCTTCTGTTCATCTTCAAGTCGTGTAAAGGTTTGCACCATAGACGAACGGATTGCTTCAAGTTCACTGAGCCAGAATGACTTTGGTATCATGTTTTGATAATAGGCATACTGTCGTAAGAGTTCCAGTGGTCTGAATACAAAATATCGTAAGGCTATCCATATTATAGAAGGAATGATGATCGGGATAAGACCGAAGAAAAGTAAGAAACGTGTCTTGTTTTTTTCAAAATGTGAGACAACCTCTTCTTGATCAAGCATAAAAAGAAGGTGCAATTCATGCTGTACAGCTTTCTCGTAAAACCGAACAACACCTTCTACTCCCCTTTTATCCAACAATTTCGAATACGAATCCATTGCAAGTGTATTGGAGAGCAGGAATGTTGAGGGTATTTTCTTGTAACTTCTGTCCGTCGTGAACAAAATTTCCGTGTCATCGGCGATAATGATGGCATCGATAAAATCATTGTTTGATGCTGAGCGTTCCAGCATTGCACGCAATGCATGTACATTGTTCTTGCTTTTGATGTTTTTAGAGAGTATATAACTAAGTTCTGACATGTCATTTTGAAGGCTTTTGAGGATAACACTTGCCGTCTGTTCACGCTGGTCAAAATAGTACGTTGCAAAGACACCGTACAAGACACCAAACAGAAGAAAAAGTATAACAAAGGAAAACTTCTTGATCGTAAACGTCATATCAGATCAGGTTCCTCGTAGGCAGATTGGCCTGCTGGATACGCTTAACAAGCTCATCAGAGACTTCCTTGTTGATCCAGATGATGTCATTGAGCGAATCCTTGAAATCCTTATAACTTACTTCAAGTAGATAGGGTTTGATCGTCTCATAGAACTCTTCAGGGTTTTCTCTTAAAGCGACGACAGCATCATCGACAAGTTTTTTCAGTGCAACAAACTGTTCTTTGTGTTCACTGAAGGTCTTTTCAGTTGTAAAAAGCGCATCTATCACTAACAGGTCCAGGCTTTTTTTAGTCGAAGCAACTTCTGTAAACCCGTTTTTCTTAAGTTGGATATCATAAGGGATATATGTTACGATCAATGCATCTCTTTTCATCTCCTTTTTTTTCAGCGAAGAGATCTGGGCCTGATCCATATTGATATGGTTCAATCGACTCTTATCAATGGCATAGGTGTCTACGAAGTCATTCAGGAGCGTTGAGTTGATGGAATCAAGCTCCAAATAAGCGTCAATAGAACTTGAACTGTTTTGTAACGTATCAATCGTCACATTACTAAGGACCATGTCTCCGCCAAAAGAACGGTCAAACAACATAATAGGCATCAAAGAGGGATCCTTTTTGACAATAAGACTATACTCATATTGTGTCCCTACATACGCATCAGCGTTGCCTGCCTCATACAGGTACATGTTCTCGCTCAATGAACTGACATTAAGCAGCTTGATATTCAAAGGCTTTAACCACCCCTTCTCTTTAGCATAAAAAAGAGGTGAATAGCCTATCCAGGTCGTTGCGGATATCTTGAGTCTTGAAGGTTGATTGGATGTACAGGAAGTCAAAAACAGAACAAGTCCAACCAGAAGCAACAGCGATCTATACACAGGCAAGCCTTTTTCACGATTAATTATAAAAAATGTTTATAGGTATTAGTATAGTGAAAAAACTTTAAAAAATAAAATAAAGAAATAGTAATCAGGTGGATCAGGTTGAAAAAAGCGTGTGTGCACTTCAGGCAGAGACTGAGATAGTCTCTTCTACTATTGATTCTCTTTGTGGAATTTGAGCTGGACTTTACCATATTGGTCGTTTTCAAATGATAAAGTGAGTTCAGTCGCATTGACTTCCTTGAAACGGACAATATAAAAGTGGTTCCACTGCTGTCTTATCGGCATCGTGCGACGTAGTTTATGCTCTTCATCGAGCTCCGTGGCTTCAAGCGGGTCTGTATAGACAAGAGTCTTCTGCTTAACCGTATCCTCGTCCGTTCCGACTTCACTTATATAACCCGGGGCTTTGCTCATATCATCACCCTTAGCTTCAGTAACCTCTTCAACCATTCTGAGTTTGTAATCAAGATTCTTCAATCCATGTCTTTTGGGATCATACGCATCTTCGATGATATGTACTGCCACGTAAAAGTGCTCATCACCGGAGTAGATATGCGGATCGACATTATTAAGATAGACAGCATGGAGTAAAGCTTTGGTTTCCATGTCTCTCATCAAAGAGACTTTTTGCATATTTGACACAGCTTTTTCATAATAAGTGTCAGATGAAAAAAAATCAAATGCCGTCGTTTTGACACAACCTGTAAATATCAAAGAGGAACCAAGTAGTGCCCACGTTAAAATTCTATTCATTAAGATATCCTGTGATTTTGAGTAATTGTATTATACATAAGTGTTCATTGAATACTCCTTTGAGTTTTTATAAGTTTTCTTAGATATAATTTCTTCAATTAACACAAAGGCATGATGGCGTGAAAAAAAGGCTGGCTGTTGCATTCACAGGCCCCTCAAACAGTGGTAAAACAACACTCATAACCAAGGTGGCGACCGTTTTGATAGAGAGAGGCAAACAAGTATCTATTATCAAAAACGATCCTAAGGACAAAGGGCGATTTGATACGCCCGGAAAAGACAGCGACAAATTTTCCAAAACAGGAGCTGAGGTCATTGTCACCTCTCCTTCACGAACTACCTATTTTTCGAAAAGGCACAAAGAGCTTGATGAGATCATTGAGATGTTCGGCGATTTTGACTTTTTACTTGTCGAAGGCCTGAAGACGTTGCCTTTGCCGCGCATAAGCATATTTAGAAACAGTATTGACAAGGACTACTATCACTGCATGAATGCTCTGGCAATCGATGATTCCATTGATGCTCAACAAGAAAACGTTCCTGAAGACATTGACATTCTAGACCTTAACAACATCGACCAGATCATTGACTGGATCTTAAAAAACGCCAAGGAAGTATAAAAATGCAAAAAATATTAGAAGCTATCGAGAAATCAGCAATTCGTATAAAAAAAGCCATTGATGTAAAAGACATCGGTTATTCACAAGAACAGAACAGCTCAGGTGAGACACAACTTCAGCTTGACATACAGTGTGATCTTATCATTGAAGAAGAACTCAGTCATGTTGATTCGGTGCACACATTGGCTTCGGAAGAAAAAGACCAGCCGATGATTATCAACGAAAATGGAAAATACCTTATCGGATTTGACCCTCTTGACGGGTCATCCTTGGTTGACGTCAACCTAAGTGTCGGCTCGATTTTCGGTATTTATGAAAAAGATTTTTCGGGTGCCAATATGGTTGCTTCTTGTTATGTCGTTTACGGTCCACGCGTTGAACTTGTTTTCGCTTATGAGGGGAAAGTCAAGCTCTACCTGCTTCAAGCCGGTGAATTTGAATATGTCAAAGAGATCCACCTTGAAGAAAAGGGAAAACTCAATGCACCGGGTGGTACTCAGCAAAACTGGGAGTCGTATCACAAAACAATGGTCGACGGTCTTTTCCAGGAAGGATACAGACTGAGATATTCCGGCGGCATGGTTCCGGATCTGCATCAGATTCTGCTCAAAGGCGGTGGTCTGTTCTCCTACCCGGGAACATCAGACAGACCGGAAGGAAAGTTACGTCAGGTCTTTGAAGTCTTTCCATTCGCGATGATATTCGAATACGCAGGTGGCGGCGCAATTGACGGAAAAGAACGTGTTCTGACCCAAACACCGGATCACATTCATGGTACGAGTCCATGCTTTTTCGGCTCAAACTATGAAATAGAAAGGGTAAGAACAACATATGAACGAGTCTAACCCGTTTGAAGAGCGTTTGACACAGATGATACAGGAACTTCAAAAGTGTCAACAACAAAAAAGTCACGACTCCTGTATGAAGTGCGATCAACTCATCGGTTGTGAATTGCGGAAACAATATGTCCAGGTCACCTACGAAAGTATGTCCAAAGGTGAAATCGGTGGATTTGAATTTTAAGAACAAGGGAAAACATGTCAGCTACTAAAAACTATATCACTACACCTATCTATTATGTAAACGGCGAAGCCCATATCGGTCATGCCTATACAACATTCATTGCCGATTCGATCGCGCGTCATTCAAGACTTAAAGGGCTCAATACATTTTTTCTTACCGGTACGGACGAGCATGGACAGAAAATAGAAGAATCTGCACAAAAGTTCAACAAACCGACACAGGAGTTCGCTGATGAGATTTCCAAGACATTCAGAGACCTGTGGGATGAATTCAATATATCTTACGATTATTTCATCAGAACAACAGATGAAGAACACAAGACTGGCGTGCAGAAAGCTTTTAAAAAGATGTATGACAATGGTGACATCTACAAGGGTAATTACGAAGGCCATTACTGTATTTCATGTGAGACATTTTTTCCAGAGACACAACTGATTGACGGTGAGTTCTGTCCTGATTGCGGAAAACCGACAAATATCGTTAAGGAAGAGAGTTATTTTTTCAAACTTTCTGCCTATGAAGATAAACTGCTGAAATATTATGATGAACATACGGATTTCATCCTTCCGAAATCACGCCGTAATGAGGTAATCAACTTTGTAAAGGGAGGGCTCAATGACCTTTCTATCACACGTACGACTTTTAGCTGGGGAGTAAAGCTCCCCGAAGAGTTTGAAGATGAAAAGCATGTTATGTATGTCTGGCTGGATGCTCTTCTGAACTACGTGACTGCCTTGGGTTACGGCAATGACGAGAAAAATATGGATTTCTGGCCTGCCGATATTCATATGGTTGGAAAAGACATTTTACGATTTCATGCCATATACTGGCCAGCATTCCTGATGAGTCTTGGACTTCCGCTTCCTAAGCACATTGGAGCGCATGGCTGGTGGACACGCGATGGTGAAAAGATGTCAAAATCAAAAGGTAATGTTGTGCATCCAAAAGAAGTTGCTGATGCTTATGGGCTAGAGAACCTTCGTTATTTCATGTTACGTGAAGTCCCATTCGGTCAAGACGGCGACTTTTCCCAACGCGCTTTTATCGACAGAATCAATTCAGACCTGAGTAATGACCTGGGGAATCTATTGAATCGTATCATCGGTATGAGCGGGAAATACTCCGATTTCAATATCGATAGTGTTGATGTCGAAAAATATCATGAAAAAGAACTTCTTGAGATGAGCACTGTCTTGGATAATCTCGAAAAGTTTCTTGATGAACTTCAGACACACCGTTATCTTGAAGAGCTATGGAAACTCTTCTCAATCGGGAATAAAGCGATTGAAGAACATGCACCATGGGTTAAGATCAAAGAAGATAAAAAAGATGAGGCCCTGGCTACAGTGGCTCTGGTTGCCAACATCCTGGCCAAAGCGTCAATCATGCTTAACTGTATCATGCCAAGTACAACAAAGACGATCTCCGAGGCTCTTGGGTTTAGTATCAACACACAAAGCTATAATGATTTAATCATCGACAAGAACCTGCTAAAACCGTTTGTCATATCAAAAGTCCCACCACTTTTCCCTCGTATTGAGGAGCCACTGATGGAACAAGCCCCGGAATCTGAACCTGAGTCTAAAATACAGGAGAGTGACAAAGAAGCACCGAATAAAGAAGAAGATAACCTGATCACCATCGACCAGTTCTTTCAGACATCTTTGAAAATCGGCACAATCATAGAGGCTGAAGAGGTGCCTAAAAGCAAGAAGCTACTTAAATTGCAAGTCGATGTAGGTGAAGAAAAGCCCCGACAGGTCGTTGCGGGTATCAAAGAGTTCTACTCTGCAGAGTCACTGCTCAACACTCAGGTCTGTGTTGTTGCCAACTTAAAACCGGCTAAACTGATGGGAATGCTCTCTGAAGGTATGCTCCTGGCTGCAAAAGATGACGAGGGTCTCTCCCTGATGCGTCCTGAAAGTCAGCGCAAAGTTGGCAGTTCGGTAGGATGAACCTTCAAAACCTGACCGCCTTGGTCGAAGGCAAATTGACTAACGCTCCGAGTATCACTGCTTTTGAAGATGTTAGTTTTGATGCCTCAAAAGTAAGGCGGGGAGATCTGTTCATTGCACTGGAGCATGCCGATATAGAAAAGGCTGTGCTTAATGGTGCCTATGGCATCTTGTTTGAAAAACCAACACAGATCACTGATCAGGAAATTGCCTGGATAAAGGTCTCTTCTATCGATAATGCCCTACTTCGTCTTTTGCGTTTTCATATCATAGAAAAGACACCTCATGTCTTCTCGTGCGATCAGATATCTTTAAAGCTTGCTGCACAGATCATGACATCGAACGAACTTCTTGTGCTGGATAAACCGATCCGCTCTCATCTGCAGGATCTTTGGCGTATGGAGGATAAGCAATATGTTCTTTTCTCTCCCCAGCTTATCGACCCTGCCCTCTTTGTTGATGCAAAACCTATAAGCAAGATCCAAAGCTCAAACATCAATATCGTTGAACAGACACTTTTTGAGACCTCTTTCATTTATGATGACATCTATTATGAACGCCAACTCTTATCACCGTTTTTTATGCCCTATTTAGAAACCATCCTGCAGTTTTTGAAGCAGCATAACATCAAATATCAACTTAAAGACTTTACTCCTATTGAGCATTTTAAACCTGTCTTTACAAATGTCAACTTTCAAGTCAAAGAGTTTGGAAAAAGTGACAAGGTGCTTATCTTTGAGCCCGACTTTGATCTCATTAAAGATCAGATGGGATTTTTAAAGGTGCAGGCAAACTGGGCAAAGATCATCTATCTTGTCCCATCCGAGCAAGCTGACAAACTTTCAGAGTATGACAATATATTTCCCTACAGTTCAGCATGGGACATCATGCAGCTTCTAAAAGAAAAACAGTACCATTTTGCTCTGATAGCCCAGCAAGATGCTGAAATTCTCAACAGCAGTGTCTTTGACACAAAGAACAGACAGCCAAGTTTATTTTAGGAACATTCTATGAAACGAAGAGACTTTATCAAAACAGGTGCTGCAATAGCCGCCGGATCCCTTGTTACAGGCTGTAATGAAAGCAATCGACAAGCAATCGATTACAATAAGGTCAAAGAGAAGAAGTTGGACAAAGAACGTTCTGTCAATATCAATAAAAATAAAAGAACAAAACTCAAACTCGCAACGAGTTGGCCAGCACACTTTCCAATTATGGGTACAGCCGTTGAAAGCTTTGTCAGGCGGGTCAGTCAGGCAAGTGGAAACAGTATAGATATCAAGCTTTATCCAAAAAACACCCTGATACCTGCCTTGGCTGTATTCGATGCTGCAAGTAGTGGAGAGATCGATATTTTTCATTCGGGGCCATACTATTGGAAGGGTAAAAACTCGGCCTTTTCACTCTTTAGCGGGATGCCGTTTGGGATGACAGCACAAGAGATAAATGCTTGGATGCATTATGGTGGTGGTTACGAGTTGTGGAGAGAGATGTATTCGAGATATAATCTCTACCCATTTCTTGGCGGTAATACCAACATCCAGATGGGCGGATGGTTCAGAAAAGAGATTAATTCACTTAATGACTTGGAAGGACTGAAGATGCGCGTGCCTGGCTTAGGGGGTGAAGTCTTTTCAACTATGGGCGTCAACCCTATCCTTTTGCCTGCAGGTGAAATATATACAGCACTGGAACGTGGTGTGATTGATGCTACAGAATGGGTAGGACCTGCTCTGGATCTAATGATGGGGTTTTATAAAGTTGCGCCTTATTACTATTCGGGCTGGCATGAACCCGGCAGCATACTTGAACTCACTTTCAACCATCAAAGTTGGAGAAAACTGTCTCAGGAACATCAGACTATCATCGAAATGGCTTCAGAAGAGATGAATTCCAAGATGCTCTATGACTTCCAGGTACAAAATGCTCATGCCATGAAGAAACTAAAAGAACTGAATGTCGAATTAAGGGACTTTCCTTCTGATGTCATATCTGCTGCGAAGAAAGGCTTGACTCAGGTGTTAGAAACGCAATCACAGAAAAACAAAGACTTTAAAGAGGTACTTGACAGTGCATCTACCTTTTTGAAAACCTCTAAAACTTATACTGATATCTCATTAAAAAACTATCTTAATATACGTTAACAATTAAAAACACCTTGGGTTATTTAAGTTTTTTGATACTATACTAAAGTAATTGAGCAACTATTCATTACTATTGCAATCGATAATAGTATTGAGCTTGGAAACGGGGTTTTCATGTTAAACAGACTTAGAGAATTGACAGACAGGGTTTTAAAAGAGATTATTAAAAAAGAAGTTATTCTACCCTCAACTTACAAGGAACATTTCGAAAGCAATGCGCGCGAGATGAAGATTGATCTTGATTATGAGAGAATGATTGATGAAATAGCTCAGGAGCGTCTTAATGAAGCCAATGAGGTTGCCGAACAGACATACTGTAAACTTGACCTCCTGCAAAAAACCACACAGGACGCACATGAAGCCATACAAAACAAAGACCTAGGCAAGCTTGCCAGCGTAACCTCAGAAATCGAAAACCTTAAAACTGAGATGGAGACTATAAAAACCCAACTGCACACCGACTCACTCACAAATGTCTATAATCGAAAATGGCTTTTTCAGAATCTTCTGCATGAGGGTGAGTTCATCAATGACGGAATATTAACATTTATTGATCTGGACAAATTCAAGCCGATCAATGATCATCATGGTCATGTCATCGGTGATAAGGTCCTTCAATACATGGCAACTTTTTTCAAGACAAGCCTGAAGGATATGGATATTATGCGCTATGCGGGGGATGAGTTTGTGGCCATATCCAAGACAGCACAGATAGAAGACATCAATATGCGGTTTAAAACACTTCAAGAAGACCTTTTAAACAAAAAGCTAAAAGCCTCCAACGGGGAGCTTCTTCACCTCTCATTCTCCTTCGGGATAACACGTTTCAATGTCGGTTCAAACTTTAGAGAAGTACTTGAGATAGCAGACAGCCTTATGTATGAGAACAAAAGGCAGAAGCAGTCGACTTAATGTCACACCTTAATATGCCAAGGTTCAAAACGTACACCGAAGGGATTGTCTTCAGGATAACGTATTGAGATATAACCAAGTTTTTGCAAGGATTTATATTCACGTGTCTGTGCAAAACTAGAGGTAAAGTTTTTATAACCATAACCCACTTTTCCGACATCAAAATCGCTTACACCATGAAAAGAGTAGCCTGGAGGTGCTAAAGAATGCGCAGCCTCAGAGTAATTCCCGTCCAACTTATTCGCTTTGTATAAAAAAAGGTCAAGCTGCTTGACGACAGAGCGCACACCTGATGTCAGGATAATAGAAGGCCCAACCTCTTTTTTCAACAATTCATAAAGCTCATAAGGTTCACCCTTGTAGAGATAGTGCCCAGTATAAGGGATCTTCACGGTCTCTCTTGCCGATATCTTGTCAGTAAGGCTACTGGTAACCTTCTTTCCATAAAAGCCATAATCGACCGCTTCAGTATAAAATATCTTTTCGATGTAATCGAGTTCGCGCTTACTCAGTGCACCAACTTTACTGTAGTTTTTTGATATTTTTAGAAGTTGATCAAAATCCAAAAGGTTAAAGTGCCCGTAACCGACTAGTTTTTGAGTCTGTTTGAGTTTTAAGGAGATGCTTTTTAGCAAAAGCTTTTCATCTTCAACAGCAAACACGGGTTTCTTGTGCATGATCTTGTCATCAAGGCCTTTACACTGATTACGATTAAGGGTAATATGGTCTTGTATATAAAGGTCGAGGTTTGGTTCTGGCATTGCCATAAGTGTCTGAGCAGAACCCACAAGAACAGAAGATGTGCCTAATTTAAAAAAATCTCTACGATTCACTATAAAACCTCAAAATATCCGCTACAATTTCACGAATTATAGCATAAGTCTATATGGCATGGATATTGCTTTTTATATATTATACAAGACGATGAGAATTTATGAGATATTTTTTATTTTTTTTAACGGCTGTCAGCCTTTACGGTTCAGTCCATACTGTGCGTATCCTTGACAAGGAAACCCTTCTACCAATCAAGGGGGCACTGATAAGCAACCAGGAAAGCACGGTTAAAAGCAGTGCTGACGGAGAGGCTTCACATGAACTGTTAAATACGCATTTTTATATTAAAGCCTACGGCTATCGGCAGCGTAGTATTGACACTGAAACGACAACCGTCCTACTTGAACCTTTTACACCGAAAGCACTCTATGTATCATTTTGGGCAGCCGGTTCAAAAAAATATATCGATCGCATTTTAAAGCTAGCCGATGAGACAGAGATCAACACCGTCATTGTCGATATAAAAAATGTCTATGGTGACATCTCGTATATGAGTGATGTACAGCTTGCCAAGAAGATAGGTGCTCATCAAAACCGCAGAATATTCAATATCGAAAAGTTCATCAAACGTTTAAAAGACAACGGTCTCTATGTGATCGGACGGATTGCAGTATTTAAAGATGAGAGACTCGCCAGTAATAATAAAACTTATGCACTTAAAACCCTCGATGGAGAGATCTGGAGAAATAAAGAACAACTTGCCTGGGTTGATCCTTTTGAGACAAAAGTGCATGAGTATGTGGCATCTATCGCTGCAGATGCTGCATCAAGAGGGTTTGATGAGATAAACTTTGATTATGTCCGTTTCCCCTTAAGAAAAGGGTTGGCCTATCAAAAAAAGTCCACACAAGCCAACAGGGTATCAGCCATTTCAAACTTTTTGCAGACAGCAAACAAGGCGCTTCAGCCCTATAATGTATACACCTCTGTAGATACCTTTGGATACGTCTGCTGGAACGATAATGACACCAGCATCGGACATACTATTCATAGCCTCTCCCAATACAGTGATTATATTGCACCTATGCTCTACCCTTCAGGTTTCGGCCCTGGGATTTTAGGTTTTAAAAACCCAACCGATCACCCCTACGAGATCATCCATGCGAGCATTAACGAGGCACTGAAAAAGTCAGAGATATCATCTTTGCGTTTCAGGCCATGGCTTCAATCATTTAAAGACTACGGCTATGACCGCAAGTTTTTTCGCTCCAAAGAGGTCGCAGCCCAAATAAAAGGCGCACAAAACGCTTCTTGCAGTGGCTGGATGCTGTGGAACCCTTCAAGCCGGTTCAACGAAAAGGGCCTGCAGGATATCACTTGCAACTATCCGGTCTTACCCACTGTCAACAATGCAATCAAACCTACTTACTGTTTTAGACAAGAAGAAATTGATTACATACCCTAATTCAGTTGTTTAATTTGGCAGACAACAGGTTGATTTCTTGTTGTATTGACCTGTGATTTGGCAGGTACTTTTCCACCAAAGCATAAAACACTTTTGAATGATTCATATGTCTTAGATGTGCCAGCTCATGTACGATAACATAATCAATCATCTTATGATCCAATTTCATCACATATGGGTTCAATGTTATCACCTTCTTACTGCTGCAGCTCCCCCATCTTCGTTTGGCAAGACGAAACTTCAAGACACCAAATTCAAGATCCATCTTCTGACTCCAATATTCTACACGTGCGGGAAGATAGGCCTTGGCCGCTGATTTGTAAAAATCGTCGCTCTGCTTCTTTGATCTTTCCGGATCAATCAAAACACGATGCTCGTCCACCTTTAGTGCTCTATCATGATGCGCAACAACAAAAGCTTTTCCAAGATAATAAAAATCCGATCCGGCTGAAAACGGTGCATTCAAAGTGAGGTTCCTAGCCAGGATCCACTCTTTTTGTTCAATAATAAAAGCTTTTAAAGCTCTCTTTGAAACCCGTGAAGAGCTGCTGAGACATATTTCATTCTCTTTTTCCACGCGCAGCACTATACGTTTCATATTCTTACGTTTCTGATGTCTTATATCAAAACAGGTTTCATCTAAGGTGATACTCGATAAGGTTGCTGAGGATGTTAAAAGATCAAACATAAGGTATCGGATCTGTTGCCCCTGCCTGCTTGAAACCGTTTAGACGCAGTCGACAGCTGTCACATACGCCACAGGCTTTATCATCACTTTGATAACAGCTCCAAGTCAATCCCAAAGGTACATCAAGTTCAAGTGATTTTCTGACGATCTCTGATTTTTTCAAATGAACAAGAGGCATTTTTATTTCCAGTCTCGTCTCATCTTTTGTACCAAGGTTTATGCTCTTTTGCATCGAAGTGATATACTCTTCCCTGCAGTCCGGGTAACCGCTGCTGTCCTCTTCAACGACACCAATACTTAATACAGCCGCACCTTCTTTTTCAGCTATTGCTGTAGCAATTGAAATAAATATACCGTTTCTAAATGGCACATAGGTAATAGGAACACCTTCCTCAATTCCGGTGACGGGCACATCAATACTCTTATCCGTTAAAGCCGATGCCCCGATATCAGAGAAGAAATCAAGATTAACGATATAAGGATTGTCCACATCAAGTTCATTGCAGATAGCCTTAAATGATGCCAGTTCTTTTGTCTGGGTTCGTTGTTCATAATTAAAATGCAACCCGATGATATCATACCCTTCAGCCTTCATCATATAGGCAGCTAATGTTGAGTCCATACCCCCACTCATTATACATACGGCTTTTTTACTCATGCCTTCTCCTCTTTTAGTTCTTTGATAATAACATCAGCCACTCGAAAAGCATTGGCATATATCGTCCATGTAAACGGTACACTCCCACCTGTCGGCATAAAACTTCCATCGCTGACATACAGGTTCTCAAGTTCATGTGCCCGGCAATCCCTGTTTAATACAGATGTCTTTGGGTCATTACCAAAACGGCAGCCTCCGGCCTGAAGGTTTTGAGGTGGAGTCTCTGTAATATGCGAACTTATTTCGCGTGCACCCATCTCTTTTAAGACATGCTCTGCCTTTTCCGCCATATATCTACCCACACTTTTATCATATGGATGTGCACCGATTCTGACTTTGGCTACAGGCATTCCCCACTTGTCTTTTACTTGTTCATCCAGACTGACAAAGCAGTCATCATGTGGTGTCCAGTCACAAAACACTTCAAAGGTAAAAATCCGTCTCTTTTTAAAATGGTGTAACAGACGATCTTTCAAGGCATCTCCCCAGACCAGCTCACCGTCATACATAGCCCGTTTGGCACGGGATACTGCATTAGGGTGCTCGAAGAGAAAGTCGATTGTACCCCCTTTGATAATTTCACCTTTTTCATCAGAGAGAAATTCATACCAATCCTGCAAAGAACGATTGACAAAGGGGCCTACACTTTTAAGCGCATTAGCATCTTCGACAGAAAAGTCATCATAATAAAATGCTCCCGTTCCACTCCCACCTGCAGAAAATATGAGGTTTTTCCCGACTTGTGAAGAGTTGTTAGCCAATCCATTTGGGAAAAACCTGTTCGCCGAATTCAACAATAGTCGTGAGCTCTCAATGGCCTGGGCGGCGACAACATATATGCGTGCATCAACAGAGTGAACAATGCCTTCTTTATCGATATACTCTGCAGCTAAAACTCTTTTCTCATCACTATCGAGCTTTTTGACAAAGGCATGCGGAATAATCTTACAATTGCCTGTTTTAAGGGCCTTATTCAAAAGAGCCTCTCTCGAACTTCCCTTTGCACCCGTTGCACATCCGTAACTACCGCAATAACCGGCATACTCACAGGACTTTCTATCACCTTCATTTGAAGAGAGCACGGCCCTTGCAGTAGGTATGGAATATAGTTTCTGATTTTTACAGGCCCTGTCAAACCACGAGGATATAACATGCTCGATTGTAGGTACATAAGGATAATCCTGAGTTGAGCGTGGTTCAAGATGGGGATGATCAACAACCTTTCCCGATATCCCCACCGTCGTTTCGACCTTTGCGTAATAAGGTTCGAGCTCTTCATAATCAATAGGCCAGTCAATAATATTAGCGCCTTTTATATCTCCATATTCGGATTTTAAAGCAAAATCTTTAGGCTTCATCCGATGAAAATAGCCGCTCATAAAATTTGATGAACCACCGACAATATTACCATTCCAGAAGTCCCAACCTGACTCAGACGTAGATAAGGCTTCCCAATTATTGTCTACTTTTTCCTCGATGACATGTTGTTCTTCATGCAATAGCGGTGTAAACGTAGAACGCCTGCATACACCTATCTCATCTTTAAAAAAGTCATCTCTCTTATACCAACCACCTTTTTCCAGGACGACAACTTTGTATCCTGCTTTGGAGAGTTCATATGCAACCGGGCCTGCTCCTGCCCCACTTCCGACTATACAGACATCATACTTCATAGCTTATCTCGTCTTTGCTCTGTGGCTGAGGGAAGCCGGCCTGATGACCCAGCCACTTCCAACCGATCTCATTCTTGTTTGTTCCGTAGATTGGAGAGGAAAGAAGCGCTTCAAATATATACGTCAGCAACGTTGAAACAAAATTCTCTCCCCATCTATATTGAACTATTTTTTGCAACAGGTTCTCTTTATCCATCTGACTCAAATTAAGGAAGCTAGATTCAAACTCTTCAAACGCACTCTCTTCTAGCCATTTTGCACCTTGCAAAAAATAATGTCTATCCTCTTCCATGATCCTTTTATCACCAAACACCTGAGACAAATACAGTGATATATTTAGATCCATTGCACCTGGTCCGAGTTTGGATTGTGGGAAAAGGTGATAAGCGCACTGTAAAAGCACCTGAACATCATTGCCATGTATCTTAATACTCTGTTTGCTTTTTTCAAGCGAAAGAAACACTCCGACACCTATTGCCAGTGAAGAGCCTATAAACAGCCGGCGAGAGATGTATTTATGCTTCACTTGAGCAATCCTTGATAAATTTTTTATTATTCTACCATACTAATCTATCACCAACCACTCCTGATTATTAAGATTAATCCTGATAGTAAAAAATATTTTATATACATTTCTAAGATTGTCTATGATATCCTTAGTCAATATAGATCTTCGTAAAGGACATAAAGATGGAAATCAATAGCGGACCTTCAGTACAAACTCAGGTAGAAGTCCTTAAAAAAGCTGAAGATATTCAAGAGCAGACTGTTACTAGACTATTAGAAGACAGTGCTCAGCAGCTTCAAAAACAGCAAGACAATGTTCAAGAGGCGCAAAAAACCTCAGGTGCAGCTTTGACAGGCCTGGGAACAGGTTTGGATGTTACTGCTTAACGTGTGTTTGTCACTCAATATTTAAAACGAATTTTTTGTGAGTCGCGTACTCACACTCTCTCTTTCATATCAAATTGTTTTTACTTTATCAGGATAAAATACGTTCATGATTGAAGTTGACAACCAAAGTAATTTAAACATCCCTATTAACACGCTTGAGCTCATTACGAAAACCTTAACAGACAAATCGGTTGATCTCCTTGTGACTGACAACAGCCAGATACAAAAGATCAATCTTGAATACAGATCTATCGACAAACCGACTGATGTGCTCAGTTTCCCATTTGACAACCTTCCCATGGCTCCATTAGGAAGTATTGTCATCTCCAGTGATTACGTTGAGGCTGTCTCTGCGGAGCTAAAACATTCACAAGATGATGAACTTTGTCTTTTGTACATACATGGTTTGCTGCATCTGCTTGGCTATGATCATGAAGTTGATGACGGACAAATGCGTTTGAAAGAACAAGAACTTATAGAATCCTTCAATCTACCAAAAAGTTTAATTATACGTACACAGGAGAAATAGTGGATTTTATTATATTTTTAGCTGCGATGTCTGCACTGATTTTTGGTGCTGATTTTATCATTAAAGAGTCTGAGCGCATTGCCTTGCACTTTGACATATCTCATTTTGTCATTGGAGCGACACTTATCGCCTTT
The DNA here is from genome assembly GCA_041546465.1 of Sulfurimonadaceae bacterium. GTDB lineage: Bacteria > Campylobacterota > Campylobacteria > Campylobacterales > Sulfurimonadaceae. Next base: position 14,946 of record JBFEWG010000001.1, on the reverse strand, counting down.
GGAACCTCGCTTCCTGAAATGGCTGCTTCAATGATTGCAAGTTATCATGGAAAAAGCGATCTGGCGGTTGCCAATGTCGTCGGTAGTGTCAGTTTTAATATCACTCTTGTCCTTGGGGTCGTATTTTTAATTGCTAAAAAAATGAATCCAAAACGTGACCTTTTTGCAAAGGACAGTGCGTGGATTATTATGCCAGTCGTTGTCTTCATGCTAATGAGTATTGACAAAGAAGTCTCACGTACTGAAGGCTTCATGTTTATCTTTTTGATGTTAGCCTATATTATATTTTTATTTCGCGAATCCAAAGAGGATTTTGAGGCTGAAATTGATGAAGATCTCATCAAAGAGAAGTTTAACTGGTTAACATCAATTGCTTTATTGGGCGTAGGCTTTGTTTTGACCATCGGTGGCGCTAATTTTGTGATTGAAAGCGCAAGTAATATCGCGCGCATGTTTGGTGTGAGTGAATGGATCATAGGGCTTTTCCTGATCTCATTGGGTACATCCCTTCCGGAGCTTGTTGTTTCCATTGTAGCAATTAAAAAAGGTAACGCTGACATGAGCATCGGAAATATTATCGGCTCTAATGTGGCAAATTTCTCTATGGTTTTGGGTGGTGCTGCTTTAATCTCTCCACTTATGATAAGCATAAAAGAAAACCTTTTTGATATCAGTATTTTGATCTCTGCTTCGATTGCATTATTACTTATCCTGGCTAATAAACTTTATAATAAAGCGGGGGCAGTTTTTTTATTGCTTATTCTGGCCTTGTTTGTAAACAATGCCTTGCAGAGCCTGTAAAAACAAGGTTCTTCTATTACACGATATGGATGGAATTTTCGATTTGACAATTCAATAATGATCAATAAAAAGAGTGGTCATTATTACTTTTCTATGTACCCATATTCCAAGAGTTTATTATAAATGCCAGAGACCAAAGGCCCGGCTGCTTGGCCACCGTGGCCTCCATGCTCTATAAGTGCCGTCACAATATATTGCGGGTTTTTGTAAGGGCCATAAGTGGTAAACCAGGCATGAGAACGCTTGACATATGCCAATTCATGCTCTTTTAAACGTTTTTTGGTCTTTTGTGAAATACCGATAACCTGAGCTGTTCCGGTCTTACCTGCAATCTTGACCTTGGAGTGCAAGTACTGCGTCGCCGTTCCCTTTGGATGGTTACACACTTCTCGCATGGCTCGCTGTATCAACGGCAACTGCTTCTTCTGTTTTTCACTTAAAACATCTTCCAGGATCGGTACATAGAATTCGTCACCCTTCTGTTTTGAAAAGTGAGGTGTCGGCAGTTTACCCGTTGCCATCAAAGCTGTAAATTGGGAAATCTGCATTGGTGTGACGAGAAAATCACCCTGTCCGATAGATGAGTTCAATGTTTCACCTATATACCAGGGTTTTCCATATTTTTGCATTTTCCAGTTACGACTCGGAACCGTACCAAAGTATTCATTAGGCAGATCAACACCTGTCTTTTTACCCAGTCCAAAGTTCATAAGCTGATCAGACATTTCTGCTATACCGACACGCAAACTGCCTTTGTAAAAATATATATCACAACTTTCACGTATTGCCTTGATCAAATCAGTTTCCTGATGTCCTTCATGCTTCCAGCAACGGAACTTTCTGTTGTTTTTTCCCAGGGTCATTTCGCCCGCACAGTCAAATTTTGTCCATGGGCTCATCTTTGGTGTTGTGACATATGCCAATCCCAGTCCTGTTTTGATTGTTGAACCAGGTGGATAGAGACCATTGACAAGTTTGTTTGTAAAAGGCTTATCGAGATCGTCGATCAAACTTTTCCATTTTGAAGTAGAAATCCCTGATACAAAGGTATTGAGATCATATTCAGGGTATGATCCAGCTGCTATGATGGCGCCGTATATATCCATAACAACAACAGCTCCGGCCTTATCTTTGAAGTATTCCTCAAGGTATTTTTGTAATCGAAGGTCAAGCGTAAGTACCAGGCGCTGGTGCTCTCTTGGGGGTTTGAAATTCAGCTGTTCCATCTCTTCATTATAGGCACTGACTTTAATCTCCCGCTCACCTGCCTCACCCTGAAGAAAATCGTTATAAAACTTCTCTATCCCACTTTTTCCTGTCGAACCTGTTAGCTTGGCAACGAGATTGCCTTCAATATCCTCTTTGTTTGATTTTGCGACATACCCAATGATGTGTGCTGCAAGTTTTTTGTTTGGATAATAACGTTTAGGTGAAGGCAGAAGTTTTATATTTTCATTCAAATTCATCTTTGAATACACAGGGATTGCATCTTCATACGAGATAAAATCCACAACATTGATATAATGGTGGTTATAGTAAGAGTCTCTTTTGATATATGTCTTTTTCAGTTCTTCTGTCTTTAAAAACGGAAACATTGTAACGATTGCATTCAGTTCTCTATCTAAATCTCCGTTTTTAATCGATATATGCGGTGCAACCTGAAGCTTGAACCCAAGTTTATTGATTGCGAGAGGCTGGTTGTTTCTATCCAGTATCTCACCTCGGATAGGAGGTATATACTCAAACTTGATAGTGTTTTTGTTTGCCATTGCATCATAATAGTTATTTGATTGTATGGAGAGGTAATATATACGCACTAACAATGAAACCCAAACCAACACGAAAATGATTAAAATAAACTTTGTTCTCATAGGCCAAGTACCAAAAAGAATTCAAAAAACATGTAGTAGACAATATGCCAATCAACACTTGGTGTTTCTACCCACAGAACCTGATTTAGGACATAGGAGTAAAGAATAAAACCAGGATAAGCCAGAAAGAGGAAAAATACTTTCAAACATATCTCACAACTGATCATGACACGAAGTCTTGGTATGACAAAACGGTAGACAAAAGTAAAATAAACCAAAGCACTGAAGAGAAGAAATCCTTTTTCAGCTTCAAATACAAGTAACAATACAATTACAAAGGCCAAGGCACCGACATCTTCATTTTCCATAGCACGAATAAAATAGAAAAAAAGAACGCCTAACAAAGGTGGTAATAATAGATAGATACTGCTCAGGCTCTGATACAGGACAAAGGCAATTGCGATGCCAATCCTGTTTAATATTTTTTGATCAGTGAAACTTCGTTGCATAGAGGAAAATGTATACATTTGATGCAATCTGCCCAGATTTTGTGTTCAGGCAGAGATTCTTTAGGTATGACTGTAAAGCCCAACTTTTCAAAAAAAGATTGCTTGTATGTCAATACAAGCACCTCCTGAAGACCCAGTTTTCTGCCCTCTTCCAATGCCATGGACACCAACTCTTTACCAACTCCTTTATCTCTCTCATCGGCATCGACGATGAGGCTCCTGATTTCAGCAAGGAGCACAGTATGGACATGTAATGCGACAAACCCTATAAGCCTCTTCTCCTTAAATGCCAAAGTGTATGATCGTATGTTCGTAGCAATCTCATCCGATGAACGCATCAAGATGGTACCGTCATCAACATAGGGCTGCACCAATGCCTGCATCTCATTCACATGAGATAGATTGGCTTTTACATATTCAATCATCAAGCCCTTCTTCGTCAAAAAGTATTTCATAAATAACTTGTGTAAGCTTGTCAATACCTCGTTTTTTGGTATTTGACACCATTAACGCACCCGGATATTTTTTTCGAAGTACACCCAACTCCTTTTGATTTAGCTTATCCATCTTGGTAAAGACGTGAAGCAGAACCTGGTCTTCTTCAAGTATGTCTTCAAGGTAGGTATCAACATCAGCATCTATCTCAAGATCCGGATGGCGTGCATCGATTAGATGAATAAACAACTTTATCTGTTCTCGTTCAGCAATGAACTGTGTCAGACTTTTTTGCCATTGGGACTTGATACTCTTGGAGACTTTGGCATACCCGAACCCCGGAAGGTCAACCAAACGTGCCTCTTTCCGTATATCTGTGTCCTTGTCACGAAACTCGACATGAAAAAAATTAATAAGCTGCGTCTTACCCGGAGTGGCTGATACTTTTGCCATACCCTTATGATTGACCAAGGAATTCAACAAGGAACTTTTCCCAACGTTGGAACGTGCCAAGAAAGCAACTTCCGTTACATCCTCCGGAGGAGCAAGTTTAATTGAAGGAGCAGAAGTAATGAACTTGGCATTGATGATATCTATCATTTGTCTTTCTTTTTATCTTCAACATTAAAGATCATGATAACAGGTGCTTTCTCTTTACCCATAGCTTTGGCATTACCGTCTTTTGCATTGAGTTTAACTTCATCGCCAAAGACCTTTCGATTCGTACCAATCTGATAGAGGTGTACATTTGTAAAAAACTGATATTCCTTTTTCAGTGGAAAATAGATCACCTTTCCTGCATCACCCTTGTATGTCATATTACTGTCTCTGAGATCGATATAAAAAGAGACATTGCCTTCTGCTTCATAGCGATAAGGTGTTCTCTCTTTGTCCGTATAAACACTTACTTTTGAAGCATTAAGTTCATCACTTCCCTTGGTGATCTTGACGTTACCAGAAAATGTCGTCAATCCTTTTTTTTCATTCCCTTCAAAGGCATCAGCAATGATTTTTACTTGTTCGGCATAAGCGATAAAGCCCAATGTACTTAAAATAATTAATAGTTTTTTCATTTTTTATCCTCTAAATAGTAGCTTGCGTCCACTTTCTGCGCTGACATTTTTCCTGTCTTGGCATTATAATTCAGTTCACTGCCGTAGACAACATTCTCGTTTTGTGTAAAAATAAATTTTTTTGGCACATACAAGGTCTCTTTTTTTGTATCATATACGGCATGGTCGCTTTCAAACGAAAGACCGTCTTCACGAAAATATCGTACATTCTCATCAAGGTAGGCAATCTCTTTTTCAAACTTACCGACATCCGCATACAGATGTTCACTTAACACTTTTTTGTTTTCGACATAATGTGCATTTTCTACTTCATAATGCGTACTGAACTGACGACCTACGGTACCGCTTAAAACACTTTTCACACCCTCTGTTGTCAATTCATAGACAGAAAAATCCTCTATTTCCAATTGAGGTACTTTTGAATCCCTACTCCTCGTATATGACCCCGGCTGCAAAAAGACGAAGATCGAAACACTAAAAAGCAAAAGGATAATAAAAAAATGTGTTAATTTCATTTCCAGATCTTCAAGAAGTCCTTTTCAAGTCCATTGTCTTTGACAATACACTCAATCATCTCTCTGACAGCACCATGTCCACCTTTATTATACAAAACTGTATCACAGAGCTCACGGATATACTCTGATCCATCAGCCGGTGTAAAACTTCGGCCTACCGTTTTTAGCATATTGTAATCATTGAGATCATCCCCTACTGCGGCTATCTGAGCATAATCTATATCAAGCTTTTGTCTGATCTCTTCTAGTTTTTGTAGCTTATCCTTGACACCTTGGTAAAGATAGTTTATTCCTAGCTCTTTTGCACGGCGTTCTACAATTTTACTTCTTCTTCCCGTCACGATCGCCGCTTTTTTTCCCATACGGATCCATGAACTGATTGCCAAGCCATCCTTAACATTGAAAGACTTTATCTCATCGCCGTTTTCGCTGTAAGTGATCTTTCCATCCGTAAGACATCCATCAACATCGAGAATTATCAACTCAATCACAGCACACCTTTTGTACTAGGTATCGCGACTCTTTCATTGACTGTGGCAGCGCGGCGCAATGCAACAGCCAAGGCTTTAAATGAAGCTTCAAGAATATGGTGCTTGTTTTTACCACGCTTCATACATATATGCGCTGTCAGACCGGCATTGAAGATAATTGCACGAAAGAACTCTTCCGCGAGTTCTACATCGAACTCACCAACTGTCCCTGCTACATCCACCTCATAGACTAAAAACGGTCTATTACTAAGATCGAGATCACATTCCACGCATGTCTCATCCATGACGATTGCTGCTGAACCGAAACGTTCGACCTTTGAGATCGGATACAGTGCACTCTTAAGTGCTTGTCCGATTGCAATTCCGACATCTTCTACACTGTGGTGATCATCAACATGGGTATCTCCAACACACTTGACATTCAAGTCCATCAGAGAGTGTTTCGAAAAACTCTCCAGCATATGGTCGAAGAACCCTACTCCCGTAGAGATATTGCTTACACCTTCCCCATATACTTCAAGTTCTACGATAATATCTGTCTCTTTTGTCTTACGCTCAATCTTTACCATATATTATTCCTTATTCTCTTACTATGAAAGCGCCTTCAAAATGGTTCGCTTTATAATCTCTTGCTTCTTCTTCACCGCCAAAACCAGTCAACAAGACCTTAAAAAGACGTTTTTCACCATCGTCAACATCTTTGATGATCGTTTTGTAGCGACCTGATGCGTTATTATAGCGTTCTTGGTAAGTGATTGCACCCTGAATCTTGCTAAAAGAGCCGATTTGTAATGCATATTTATCCATCACCTGCTCTTTTACATCTTTTTGTATAGATGTTTTAGTAATGCTGGTCTGCCCCTTTCTATTAAAACCAAGTACTTCGAGTTTTACCGGTGCTGTACCATGGGCTATCATATCAAGCTCAGATGCCGCTTTTTTGGAAAGGTCGATAATACGTGAATTGACAAAAGGGCCTCTGTCGTTTATCCTGACAACAACACTTCTACCATTGTTTTGATTAGTCACGCGAAGTACCGTATTCATAGGAAGTGTCTTATGTGCTGCCGTCATCTGCCACATATTATAGCTTTCACCGTTGGAGGTCTTTTTCCCATGAAAATTAGGCCCATACCAGGATGCACGACCGGTAAAGGTCTCACCTACTCTGACAACACTAGGATAATAACGCTTTCCCATGACCGTGTATGGGCGCATCGTCGGATGATGTAGTTTACTCGGTGTAGAAGCATTGGCAATAGGTGCACGATAGGATGAGCTGGTACGATCGATTGGCCTTCGACTACATCCGTCAAATAATAAAATCAAGGAAAAAATGAATAGAAGTGATCTAATAGACACTTAACTTATCTCCTGTCCTAATAATGTCAGAACGAAGACTATTCTTCTTCTTTAGATCAGCTATTGAGACTTTGAAGTTTTTAGATATTGAATCCAGGGTATCACCTCGCTTGACTGTATAGTGAATATTACTATTACGAGATGGTTTACTGATTGGAATGATCAGCTTCTGCTTCAACGAAAGCATGCTTGACTTCAAACGGTTGAAATCCTTGATACGCTTATAAGAGATGCCGTACTTCTTCCCAAGATATGAAAGGTTGTCTCCGGAGGTAACAGTATGTACAAGATACATTGTCTTCAATGTAGCCGGGGTGTATTTCATTTTGAACTCTGACAGCTTGATGTACGGAATATAAATCGAATATTTTTTCCCATACGGTGGAACAAAATCATATTTAAGGTGTCGATTGAGCTTCCTTAGATCATCAATAGGCATAGAGATCATAGCCGCAATACGTTCAAGACTTTCACCTGCCGGTACATCTACGGTGGAAAGAGAATACGCCGTTCCCCGATTAAGGAGGTAATCGCATTCATTCTCTATCATATAAGCTTCATCATAACCGATCAGAGCCAAAGCAATTATCTTACGTATATATCTTCTACTTTCAGAAGGGATATACTTCTTCTTAGGATGCAAAAGTTCATCCAAGTCATCTGTACCCGCTTTTTTTATCGCTCTTCTAAGCCTTCCTTCACCACAGTTATATGCAATTGCAGCCAGATACCATTTACCAAACTTCTTATGCAATGCTTCAAGATAGCGTACTGCTGCCTCTGTTGATTTCACAAGGTCTCGTCTTTCATCGACATAATCATCGATTTTCAAACCATACAAACGACCTGTGTACGGCATAAACTGCCACATACCAGAAGCTTTTTTTCGTGAATAGGCACGAGTAGAAAAATTAGATTCAGCCATAGCCAGATAGAGGATCTCGCTGGGCACTCCAGAATCAGAGATTATTTTTTTGACCAATGGAATAAATATATACGCATCATTCATAGTCTTGAAAAAATATTTATTCTTATAGTGTGCGCGTTTTTGCTTGATTATCTTGTTAAGCTCAGCATCATTTAAAAACGAGGGGTTTATATCGAAACTTCGCAGTAACTTTACCTCTTTGGAATGATTTGTTTCAAAGTTTAAGGCTGCGAACAGAGGAGATGAGACAAGCAGTAATGAGAACAGGAGAAAAGATTTCAAAGGCACCTCTTGAATGATATACAACAAACAACACTCGCTTGTTATCTACCTGTATGAATTTGACTTTTATTTTAGCAAAATTAAATTTTGATTAAAATTAGCTACTAATAAAAGAGGTGCAATCGGGTTCATATTATTAAATATCAATACGAAACAGTCTTTTAGCATTCATAGTTGTCAATGCTCTGACCTCTTCGACATCAACTTCAAGGAGCTCGGCTATTTTATCCGCCACCAGGGTAGTATACTTGGGTTCGTTGCGCGTTCCTCTATAAGGATGCGGAGTTAGATATGGTCCATCCGTTTCAATGACCAGCTTCTCTTGTGGGATTTTTGGTAACACATTAACAAGCTTTCGTGCATTTTTAAACGTCAAGACACCTCCAATACCAAAATAAAAATTCATTTTTGCCAAAGGTAGAAGTTCTTCATCTGCATTAAAGCAGTGCAGTACTCCACCTTTTGAATTTTCTTCTTCTAATATGATTCTTGCATCATGACTGGCATCACGGATATGTACAATCAATGGCAGATTATATTCATTTGCAAGACGTATCTGAGCTCTGAAAACATCCTTTTGTCGATGTATTTCAGCATCTCTTTCCTTCTCGTCTTCAGGCAATCTAAAATAATCAAGCCCACACTCCCCGATCGCTATACATTTTTCATCTTTTACACTTTGTCGAATGATCTGTTCATCATACTTATCCATATCATAAGGGTGCATGCCCACAGCATAGTAGACCTCTTTATACTTTTGTGACAACATCTTTGCACGTGTTAGGTCATTGGGGTCTGCTCCCGGTATTATAAACCCATTGACATCCTCATCAAATGCATTACTGATCACTTGATCGACATCATCTATGTATTGCTCATTGTCGAGGTGTATATGTGTATCAATTATCATCTTTATCCTCTTCTTTTGTTTCTAACTTACATCCGCCTATACCGCAACGAATATTTCGTCCCATAAAGAAAACGGCGAGCAGAGCCGCAATGAAAGTAATGATAGCCTGCAAAGTAAACCCGTTAAGGTAAAAGTTTACACTCATGATAAAAAACAATGCAGAAAAAATCAAACACATTTTTTCTCTTCCACCAAGCCTCGCGCAAATTTAATCGCCTCATCTGTAATCGTATCACCACTGATCATACGCGCTATCTCAGATATACGTTCCTCTTCTTCAAGCTTTTTAACCTTGCTGTTCTTGTCTCTATGAACAAAAAAATGCTGATCAGCCTGGGAAGTAAGTTGAGGCTGATGAGAGATGACAAAAATCTGGTAGTCTTTCGCAAGATGAGACAAGACCTTCGCTACAGACATCGACTCTTCGCCGCTCAGATTGGCATCAATTTCATCAAGCATAAGGATCCCGCCCTCATTGGCCTGCAGGCTCTTAACAGCCAAAAGAGCCAGGCGCAAACGATTGAACTCACCTGAGGATACTTTTTCCAAAGCGGTGCCGTCAAGCTCAATTTCAACTCTGTCTGAGCCATATAATGAGAGTGCTTCCCTGCTCAGTTTAATACTCGCCGGCCTTAAATACAGCTGTTTTAAAAAATCATTAAAGGAGAGTAGAATTTTTTTGAGTGCTTTTTGGCGTTTAAGAGAGAGTTTCTCAGCTTGTTCTTTCACATCTAGATCAAGACCTTCAATCTGTGCAGTCAATGTCTCTTTCTGTGTGTCAAGGCTTTCATAGTGCTCCAGCTCTTTTTGCTTTTGAACCTTGTAAGCTATCGCCTCTTCGACACTTCCGTATCGATGCTTAAGTTCAGATATCTGCTCTATTCGTGTCAGGATCTCTTCGATGTTGCACTCACTTAACTCCACAAGCCTATCTCGTGAAGCTTCAAAGTGTGCCCTTAGCTCATTCATTGCATCATCAAAAAAGGAGGAGTCAATACCTAAAAGATCAAGAGACTGTGACACTGAGTTTTCATAATGGAAAAGCTCCTCCGCATTAGAGATAGATTCTTCTATTTTCTCCTTTTTCGAAAGTTCTTTTTTTATGCGCATCAGCTCTTCGTCTTCACCTTCCAATGGAGAAACAGCATCTATCTTTGCTATTTCAAATTGAGCAAACTCACGCAGTTCAAGGACTTTCTTTTCATCTTCCAAAATCTGATCAAGCTTCTTTTTTAAATTGTTTAAACACATAAATGATGCTTGATAGTGTTCAAGCTTTTCCCTATGATTAACATCATCATCTGCACAAAACAGGTCAATCATGTCAAGAAGATTTTCGTTCTTGAAGTCTGAATAATCACGTAGACTCAAATGACGCACAAATGTGTTGGAAAGGTTGAGCAATATCTTTTTAGATACAGTCTGATTATTGATGAAATGACGAACCTTCTCCTTCTTTATCTGCTTAAAAACAGTAAGCTCATCTTCTTCTATGCCCAATTCGTCAAGAGAAACCGGATAATTGATAGTCGCCTCGCTCAATGCGGCCTTGGCTTCATCAAGTCCCAATGAAGCAAGGATGGAGCTCATCAAAATCGACTTACCGCTACCACTTGGACCGGTAAATACTACCAGCCCTTTTTCAAACTCAAGTTCAGCTTCTTCAAAAGAGAGAAAGTCTCGTAGATAAAAGCGTTCTATCACTTGCTTCCCCAGCTCAGTTTTTCTTTGAGAACTTCAAAATAGTTAAACTCCTCTCTGTGAATAAGCAAAGCAGGTTTTGAAGAAAGGCGTATCTTGATCACATCTCCTTCTGCAAAATCATACATATCCTGTCCGTCTACGACAACCACAGCAGATGCATCCGGTGTTTTTATCTCGATAGTGAAATGCCCAGGCAACACTACCGGTCTTTGTGTCAGTGAATGCGGTGATATCGGAGTCAAAGCAAACACCTGCGTCAGCGGAAACAACACGGGTCCGCCTGCTGAGAGGTTGTATGCCGTTGAACCTGTCGGTGTCGAGATGATAACACCATCACCAAAGTAGGTATTAAAAGGCTTCTTGTCGACAAAGGTATCAAGATGGATCATCTTTGAGATGCTTGAACGTGTCATGACAATGTCATTAAAAGCAACAAGTTTTGTACTGCCCTCTTTGGTGATAAGTTCTGCGCGTAAGACAGCACGGTTGTCTATACGATAATTTCCGGAAACAAGCTTGTTGATAAAATCATCGAGTTCAGCCAGGTCAATGTCAGCAAGAAAGCCCAGTTTTCCAGCATGAATGCCAAAAACAGGTATGTCAAATTCATGCGAACGTCGTACTGCCGAGATCAAGGTCCCGTCGCCGCCCAATGTGACGAGGATATCGCTGTTTTCACACATGACCTCAAACTCTTGGCCCATAAGCCCCAGCATTTGAGCACCGCTATTATCCAAGACGACCTCGATGCCATGTTTCTCAAAACTCTTTTTTACAATTAAGAACTGCTCTTTGATTTCAGGAGATGAGGGTCGGAGGACAACTCCGACTTTTTTGATCTGCTCAGGTTTCTTGATAATACAATCTGTCATATTTTCTCTACTATTAATGATGTTGTTTTAATGGATATTATAGCTTAAAGTGGTGTCGCATAGCAAAAAATATGTCATTTTGCTATGCTTTTAGAGGGATGCCGGATCTTTGTCAGCAACTAACTTATTGGGCATTGTTCGCAGCATAATCTGGTGTACAAAAAATCCCGCAATGACATTTTCCAAGTTCAGGGATTTCTTGTTCGATAGCTTGGGGACATGGACAGATACGGTCATCCACACTTTTAAAACCACCGTTTTCACCCTCTTCGACCATAAAACATGGACAAAAACGCTTACCGTACAATATCTTATGACGCGCAAGGCCCATCAAAACACCTTCATTCACATCATTGTTAGGATTATAAACATAATCAAACTGCTTGTTGACTTTATCTGTAAACTTTTTTGTTTTTTCCATCTCTGCCAGAAATTCTGGTGAATTCATATCAATTTGTTGCATAATGCTGAGGGTCTCTTTTTACTTTTTTAATGAGGAAAGTATATTGATACAATGCTTAAACAACACCCAAGCTTAAGGATGTCGATTTCACATAAAGGAAATTTAAGAACTCACAAGACATTAGAGCCTTATAAGCTTGTTTTGGTTAGAATCACGAAAAATTTCTATTATTTAGGATATGCATGCGAACGCATTATTGTACTGATTTGAACGAGAGCCATATTGGCCAAGAAGTTACTGTTGCTGGTTGGGCAAACAGCCATAGGGACCATGGTGGTGTTATTTTTATTGACCTTAGAGACAATAGCGGTTTGGTCCAATTGACATGTGACCCGGCTGACAGTAAGGATGCTCACGCAAAAGCAGACAGTGTTCGTGATGAATTTGTATTAATAGCCAAAGGTAAGGTAAGAGCCCGTGGTGAGGGTCTGACCAATCCGCGTCTTAAAACAGGGACAATAGAAATCATCGTCGATGAATTGATTATCGAGAACCGTTCAGAAGCCGTTCCATTTGTCATCGGCGATGACAAAGTCGGTGAAGAGACAAAACTCAAATACCGATATCTTGAACTGCGTAACACAAAGACATATGAAACGTTCCGTTTACGTTCAAAAGCTGCCATTGCAGCCCGTAACTCTTTGGACGAGCTTGGTTTCCTTGAAGTCGAAACACCAATCCTGACAAAATCCACGCCCGAAGGTGCACGTGATTATCTAGTGCCTTCACGTGTTCATGAAGGTGAGTTTTATGCTCTTCCACAATCTCCCCAGCTTTTTAAACAGCTATTAATGGTGGGCGGTTTTGATAAATATTTTCAAATTGCACGCTGTTTTAGAGATGAAGACCTTCGTGCCGATCGTCAACCTGAATTTACCCAGATAGATGTCGAAATGAGTTTCTGTAACCAAGAAGATGTCATCGCTACTGCAGAGAAACTCTTGAAAGATATGTTCAGTGCCTGTGGTGTTGAAGTTCAGACACCTTTCCCTCGTATGACACACTCCAACGCTATGGAAAAATACGGCTCTGATAAACCGGACCTGCGATATGGTCTTGAAATGGTTGATGTTATTGACATCTTTGCTAAATGTGACAACGAGATCTTTACAAAGATTGCTTCACAACCTAAGACACATCGTATTAAAGCACTTAAAGTCCCTCAGGGTGACACTATCTTCTCCAAGCGTGAAATGAAGAGCTTTGAAGACTATGTTCGCAAATTCGGTGCAGCCGGTTTGGGATATTTCCAGATGAAAGAAGATGGACTTAAAGGTCCGCTCACAAAGTTCTTTGCCCAATCAGAGATCGATGCACTCGTTGAACGTTGTGAACTTGAAGTCGGTGATGTTGTCTTCTTTGGTGCAGGTGAGAAAAAAATTGTCTGGGATTACATGGGACGCTTCCGTAACTTCCTGGCTGAACATGAAAAAATGGATATCATCGATCCAAATGAATTCGCCTTTACCTGGGTTGTTGATTTCCCAATGTTTGAAATTGAAGACGGTCATGTCAAAGCCCTTCACCACCCATTCACCATGCCAGCTGATATGGATAAAGAGCACTTGGAAGACATTGAATCAATCGCTTATGACATCGTACTTAACGGAACGGAACTAGGTGGTGGATCTATCCGTATCCATAAAGAAGAGATTCAATCAAAAGTATTTGAACTGATGGGAATCGAAGAAGAAGAAGCTCAATCTAAATTTGGATTCCTGCTTGATGCCCTGAAGTTCGGAGCACCTCCTCATGGTGGTTTTGCTATCGGTTTTGACCGTCTTATCATGCTATTGACCAAACAGAGTTCTATCCGTGATGTCATCGCTTTCCCTAAAACACAAAAGGCTTCTTGTCTGCTGACAGAAGCACCAAGCCCTGTAGACAACACACAGTTACGTGATCTGCATATCCGTCTTCGAGAGACAGCAAAGAAAGACGCCTAATCGATGAAAAAGCTCTTTCTTATCATTGGAGCTCCAGGTTCAGGTAAAACTACTGATGCCGAACTTATTGCAGAGCGAAACAGTGATACACTTACACACTACTCAACCGGAGATCTTCTTCGCGAAGAGGTTGCTTCAGGAAGCGAGCGCGGAAAAATCATTGACAGCTACATCTCAAAAGGCAATATCGTACCTATTGAGATTGCCATAGAGACTATCATATCTGCTATTAAAAACGCTCGAACCGATTCAATCATAATTGACGGTTATCCACGCTCTAACGAGCAGATGAATGCACTTGATGACTATCTCAACAGGGAAACGAATATAGAGCTTATCAATGTTATCGAAGTCGAAGTCTCGGAAGAGACAGCAAGGGAAAGAGTCCTTGGTCGTGCCCGGGGTGCTGACGACAATGACGAAGTCTTCAATAACCGTATGAAAGTCTATATGGAGCCTCTTGCTGATATCCAGAACTTCTACAAAAATCAAGACCTTTTGACCAAGATAAGCGGTGAGGCTTCAATTGAAGAAGTCGTTGAAAAAATGGAATCATTTATTAAATCTTCCCTCGCCTGACTTATAGCTTATATATAAATCAGTATATAATTTATTATATACTGATACTGATCATGTTTACCATGTAAATGAAACAAGATCTCTTTTAGAAACTATTTCAGACATACCTCAATTTTCGTTTTCAGTACTTTTTAAATACAAACCTTGTTCATTAAAACTGAAATCATACTTTTATCCTATTCCCGATACAATAGCACAATTATTACAGTATGAGAGCCGAATAATGACCATAGAACTATACAGATCGCTTTTATGTCCGCGTTGT